>CALXVM010000013.1 GCA_944392105.1 uncultured Clostridia bacterium
TAATATAGCAAGCTAAACTTAATGCTACAAATTTAATATAACAAACTAAATTTAATGCCACAAATTTAATATAGCAAGCTAAACTTAATGCTACAAATTTAATATAACAAACTAAATTTAATGCCACAAATTTAATATAGCAAACTAAACTTAATATTAAGTAAAAAATTAATTAAGCATAAAAATAATATTTTAAATATAAAAATTAATAAAAAATATAGGTAGTGCAGGAAATAAAAGCATTACTAAAAAAGAAAGAGGAAAGTAAATGAAAGTATTTTTAAGAATTTTATTAGTTATAGCAATTATTATAGTAATAGCAGGAATAGGATATGTAGGTTATGGATTTTATCAAAAAATAACAGTAGAAGAAAAAAATCCAATCGCTACAATGGAAGTTGAAGGATATGGAACAATAAAAATAGAGTTATATCCAGATATGGCTCCAAACACTGTAACAAACTTTATTAGACTTGCTAATAGAGGATTTTATGATGGACTAACTTTTCATAGAGTAGTTCCAGACTTTATGATTCAAGGTGGAGATAAAAATGGAGATGGAACAGGAACTCCAAAATTAAGTGATATTGAAGACAATGTGGCAGAAGATAAAGAATACTGTATTCCAGGAGAATTTATTGCAAATGGGTATACTCAAAACACATTAAAACATGAAAAAGGTGTTATATCTATGGCAAGGTCTGACTATAGTCAAACAGATTCTTCTTTATTAGAAGAAGGCTATAATTCAGCAGGCTCACAATTTTTTATAATGACAGAAGATAATAGCTCATTAGATGGATTATATGCAGCATTTGGTAAAGTTATAGAAGGCATGGATATAGTTGAAAAAATTGCTAATGTAGAAGTTACTTATAGAAGTAGTGACTTATCAGAAGGAGAAGAAGCTCCAAAAGATGAAGAAGGAAATGAGCTAGATGCAGATAGACCAGTAGATCCACCAGTAATAAAAAGTTTAAGAGTTGAAACATATGGAATAGATTATGGTGTTCCAGAAACAAATGATGTATTTGACTACTATACATGGTTAATGAATACATATTACGGATATAGTTCATAGGAGGGTACTCATGAATTTAGCAAATAAGCTTACAATTTTAAGGATGGTTTTAGTTCCTATAATTGTAATAATACCATTTTTTAATATAAGTGGAAGTCTATGGGGCGTGCCACTAACCTACATAATAATGGATATTATATTTATAATAGGTTCATGTACAGATAAATTAGATGGATATATTGCAAGAAGTAGAAATCAGGTAACTACATTTGGAAAATTTTTAGATCCAATAGCAGATAAAATTTTAGTTATAACAGCTATGGTATTACTTGTTCAATATAAAGGTCTTCCAGCTTGGATACCTGTTATTGTAATTGCAAGAGAATTTATTGTTTCTGGATATAGACTAATTGCAGTAGAAAAGGATGGAAAAGTAGTTGCAGCAAGTATATGGGGAAAATTAAAAACTGCAACGCAAATGGTTGCTATAGCTTTACTATTTCTTGATGCAAATCCATTTGGAGCAATATTTAGTGGAAATTTAACAGGTGGGGCTTTTGTATTTAATCTAATAACTACAGTACTAATGAGCATTTCTGTTATAGCAACTATATTTTCTGGAATAGATTATTTAAAAAATGGGAAAGATTTATTTAAAGATAGATAAAAAAGAAATTTCTTATAATATAAAAAATAGCATAATTTAGTATCAATTATTAATACTTACATAGTGATAAAGTTAGTTAATATATGTGAAAACATTAATTTAATATTATGTTGCAACTTAGAAGGAAAGGATTGAAGTGTGTAAAGTGGAATTTGAACAAGCGAAAAAAAGAGCAGAGGAATTAAAGCCTTTATTAAAATATTATACTCAAAAATATTTTGATGATGAGCAAGTTGTAAGTGACTACGAATATGACATGTTAATGAGAGAGCTAAAAGGAATAGAAAAAGAGTATCCAGAGCTAATAACAAAAGACTCACCAACACAAAAAGTAGGAGCAAGTATAAAAAAAGGATTTGAAAAAGTAACACATGAAGTTCCTTTACAAAGTCTTCAAGATGTGTTTTCGTTTGCAGAAGTAATGGAATTTGATGAGCGTATGAAAAAAGCAGCAGAAGAATATAATCTTCCGTTAGACTATGTTGTAGAAACAAAAATAGACGGTCTTTCTTCTGCATTAGAGTATAAAAACGGTGTACTTGTAAGAGGTGCAACTCGTGGTGACGGAATAGTAGGAGAAGATGTAACAGATAATTTAAAAACAATAAAAACAATTCCTAAAAAATTATCAGAACCAATTGATATAACTGTTCGTGGAGAAGTTTTTATAAGCAAAGATGATTTTGACAAACTAAACGAAGATAGGTTAATGGAAGAAGAAGGACAGTTTGCAAATGCAAGAAACGCAGCAGCAGGTTCATTAAGACAATTAGATAGTAAAATTACAGCAAAAAGGCCATTGGATATTTATATATTTAATGTTCAAAAAAGCGATAGTATAGAATTTAAAACACATTACGAGAGCTTACTTTATTTAGAAAAGCTTGGCTTTAACGTAAACCCTGTAAAAGTTTTATGTAAGGATATAAAAGAAGCAATAGAAGAAATTAAAAAAATTGGTGAAAATAGAGACAAGCTTACATTTGGAATAGACGGAGCTGTTGTAAAAGTAAATAACTTAGAGCTAAGAGAAAAAGTAGGTACAACATATAAAACTCCAAGATGGGCAGTTGCTTACAAATATCCACCAGAAAAAAAGCAAACTATTGTAAAAGATATAGTTTGCCAAGTAGGAAGAACAGGGGCAATTACTCCAATGGCAATATTAGAGCCAGTATTTGTTGCAGGTTCAAAAATATCTAAGACTACACTTCACAATGGTGACTATATAAAAGAAAAAGACATTAGAGTAGGGGATACAGTAGTAATTCAAAAAGCAGGAGATGTTATTCCAGAAGTAATAGATGTAGTAAAAGAAAAAAGAACAGGAGAAGAAATACCTTTCGAAATGCCTACAGTATGCCCTGTATGTGGAGCGGAAGCGGTAAGAGAAGAAGGCGAAGCTGTGTTAAGATGCATAGGAATAGAATGCCCTGCAAAATTATACAGAAGCATTATACATTTTGCCTCAAAAGACGCAATGGATATAAATGGATTAGGAGATGCAATAATAGAGGAGTTAATAAATAGAAAACTAATTTCAAATATTCCGGATATATATAATTTAACATTGGAAGATGTAGAATCATTAAAAAAGAACGGCAAAAAATTTGCTCAAAATCTAATAAATGCTATAAACGAGAGTAAGAATAGAGACTTATATAGATTAATAAATGCACTCGGAATAAGACATGTTGGAGTAAAACTTGCAAAATCAATAGCAAAAAAATATAAAACAATGGATGCGTTAATGAAAGCATCATTTGAAAATTTATGTTTAAAAGAAGACATAGGCGAAATTACAGCAAATAGTATATATGAATTTTTCAGACAAGATCAAACAGTAGACTTAATAACTAAGCTAAAAAAAGCTGGAGTCAATATGAAAATTCAAGAAAACGAAAATGTAGTTACAGACGAGAAATTTGCAGGAAAAACGTTTGTATTAACAGGAACATTAGAAACAATGTCTAGAGAACAAGCAAGCGAGCTAATAGAACAACACGGAGGAAAAACATCTAGCTCAGTATCTAAGAAAACAGATTATGTATTAGCAGGCGAAGAAGCAGGAAGCAAACTAAAAAAAGCCCAAGACTTAGGCATTACCATAATAAATGAGCAACAATTTAAAGACATGCTTGGAAATTAGGGACAGGTCATTTTTTCCCGATGTGGGAAGTTAGTGACCTGTCCCTAACTTCCCACATCGGGAAAAAATGACCTGTCCTTAATTTCCAACTACAGCAGGTGCTATTAAGCAGAATATAGAAATAATTATCATACTTATTCCTGCGACTTTATTTTGATTTTCTTTAATTTCATATATGCCATAGATAAATAATCTTAAAAAGATGTATAGTGAAAGCAAAATGATAATTACTAACATATTTTCTTCCTCCTTAAGTTTCAATTAATAACTGACCAGATTTAAGTTCACTATTTATATTTATATCAAAAAATGAATTTTTGTATTTTTCTAGCCAATTATAATTTATCCAATCATCCCAAGTTAAAAATTGATGTATTGCAGTTCTTCCGAATCCAACAATATCTGATTTGAATTCCTTGGCTGTTTTATATAAGTAATCTGTCATGTTTTGTTTCATATACACATTAACAGCGTCTTGAATTTTCTTTAAGTTTTCTTCGGAAAAATAATTTACGTTTTCGCTCATAGATATTAACTGACAAGAAATGTTGAAATCAAGCTTAATAAATGGATTGCCGTTTACAAGATTAACTTCTATTTTTACAGGTGAATCTGTACTTAAGCGTAAATCTATTGTATCAGATACATTTAACGGATTAGGAATTGTAATGTTACAATATTTTAGATTGTTACTTGCTAAAAGATGACAAATTGTTTCTATGTTATTTAATTCACCAACAAGTTTATCTTCTACAAACACCGCAAGTCCCGTGTTTTCTATTCCAGGGTCTTCGGAGTCAATTGGAGCTTGTCCTGCAACGTATTTTCCGGATTCCTGCTCTGAATTTGCACTAGCATGTGATGCATCTTTATTTACAGCTCCTAAAATAGCTGATGCATTTTTTCTAGTATTTTGTATGTCATAGAAAAACTGACTAATAGATATGTCTTGTGTGTAACCTGTGTATTCACTTGAATTTTGAATGGTTTCATAATATCTAGCAGATAGTTTTTCTAATTTGGAACTAGCACTTTGCAAAAATTCTTTAGCTTCGCATTTGGACACAACGATGCTTGCAGTAGGACGTATTTGAACAGAGTTTATTAATGTATATATGACATCTGAAACACCTGTAGAAGCAAATTCCTCCGAAAATACTATGACTCTAGTATGTGCTAAGTTAATTTTTTTACTTAAATAGTTGTTAATTAAATTTATTCCATCATTTATGTCGCTACACTCTACAGAATATACAATTGCTTCTGAAGATTGCGATGAACCAGAGCCACTAGAAGGGCTATTTGTAGAAGAAAACTGCAAACTTAATTGCATAGAGGAATTTTTACCTACATCAAGACCAATTGCTATAGCATATGAAAGTTTATCTATGTTGCTCGAATAAGAAGAGCTAGAAAAAATTGCTACAAGTAAAAGTAAAATTACGGCTATAATTATAAAAAATTTATTTAATGTTTGCTTTTCCATTAATTTAATTTTGCCTCCTATTTCAATTTTTTTAGATTATCTTTTAAAATTTTTAAATTTCGTTTATTTTTTTATGAATTTATATATAAATTCATTTAATGTACGTTTCATATAATGAGAGTATAGTATATATTTCTTACCATAAATGAACGCATAGCCTATAATATATTTCTTACCATATAATGAGCGTATAGCCTATTATATATTTCTTATAAGGGTTTATTTTCAATATTATTAGAGTTAATTATAGTATTTTTTCTATTTACTATTTTGTATTTAATATTAGCAAATATTAAAATAATTAGACTTAAGAATATTGCTACAATTATATTTGTATATTTAAACACAATATCTTCTAAAAAACGTATCATAGCTATATTATTGGGAATTAATGTAGTCACATACGTTATAGTTGCAAAAGCAAGAACTACAGGAAATTCTTTTTTGGCATTAGTTAGTTTTCTAAATATTACTACTATTATAAATAAAACTACAGAAATATAAGAAAGTAGAGCTAATATCCAACTAAATACAAACAATCCATCTATTCTTTGAAAAACTTGCCAATAACTAATATCTCTTGATTCTACATATAATGAAGAAATTTCATTTATATTTTCAATAAATGGAAAAGACAATACTAAAGAAGACACGCTTCCTACTATTAAAATGCCAACTAAAATGGTACTAACAATAGATACTTTTTTGAAATTTTTACTATCTTTAAGCATCGGCATAATAAAATATAAAATAGCAAGTCCGCTATAGGCGAATATATTGGATGCTCCTGTTATAAAAGTTTCTTTTGCTCCAAAACCTAAAATAGGGAAGATCCTATCTAAAGAAAAATCCTGTACATTGGAAAAAGCAATAATTAATATTGCAATTCCAACAATAGGAGCTATTATCGAATTACATTTTACAACATCTGAACTTCCATATTTATAAACAAATACAATGCTTGCTAATATTGCTAAGGTTAATACATATACAGATATATTTTGAAAATATATAATTTCTAAATCTTGTACTATAACTCTAACAGTAGTTGAAAGAATAACAAGAAAATATATAATAAAGACTATTCCAACAATGACTTTAAGAACTTTTCCACCTAAAAATTCTGATATATCTATAATATCCTTTCCATTAAAGTTACTAAATAATTTTGTTATAATAAATACTAGTAAAAGAGCTAATATAAAAACATAAATCATGTTTAAAATTGTTCCAGTACCGGTTTCAGCTATTAGAGTTCGAGGAGTACCCAAGATTAAATGATTTGTAACAATAATTAGAATAAGTGCAATTGCTTGAAAGTTACTTATTTGTTTAATTTCCATTTTTTCCTCCTGCTTTATATTTTAATTTTAGTATTATTACTTAATTACTACGATACATTTTGCTGTTTTATTTATGGCAAAAAGTATTGTATACTTATAGCTTTATAGAATAGAATTGTATGATTATAGTTTTACATTTACTTAAGTATAGAAATTTTAATTGTCTACTTTATATTTCCACTTCATACTAACGCGTTCTTGTTTTCTTGGCCTTTTGGAATTTAAAAAATCTGGTCTTTTTTCTCTGCTCCAAAATGGTGGCATAAAGTAAGCTTTATTGTTTTTACTAGTTGCAGGTACATAAGGTGCTAAATAAGAAACTCCAAAAGATTTTAACGAGCATAAAAGTATTAAGTGCCCAAACAAGACAATTCCTATGCCTAAAAATCCAGCCAAAAATCCAGCTATAATATATAAGAACCTTGCAATTCTTAAATGAAAGCTTAAATAAAAGTCTGGAATAGCAAAAGAAGTAATACCTGTTATAGCTATAATAATAATTAGAATAGGGCTTACAATACTAGCTTCTACAGCAGCTTGTCCTAATATGAGTGCTCCTATAATACCAATAGTTGTACCAATAGGAGAAGGAACTCTTAAGCTTGCCTCACGGATTAATTCAAAAGATATTTCCATTGCCAAAATTTCAACAATAATAGGAAATGGAACAGATTCCCTAGAGGCAACAATGGCGAAAAGCAGCTCTGTTGGAATAATCTCTTGGTGAAAGTTTGTAATTGCAACATATAACCCAGGCAAAAGCAAAGTAATAAAAAATGCAACCAATCTTACAAATTTAAGCAAATTAGCATACTGAAATTTTAAATTTGGATCTTCTGCAGAAGAAAGAAAATCTACAAAAACACAAGGCATTATTAATACATAAGGACTGCCATTTACTATAACCACAACTCTTCCAGAAAGAATATGGTTTGCAGCTTTATCTGGTCTTTCTGTAGAAAGCATTTGAGGAAGACTGCACTTACTGTTATCTTCTATTAGTTGCTCTAATTGGCCAGAAGAAATAATTGTATCTATATCCAAATTATTTAATCTATATTTTACTTCTGCGACTAAATCATCATTTGCAATATCCTTCATATAACAAACTGCACATTTAGTTTTAGTAACTTTACCAACACTAAGGCTTTCTATAACTAAATTCTCATTATTTACAAATCTACGTATCATAGATGTATTTGTACGAATGGCCTCTGTAAAAGCTTCTTGTGCACCACGTATAACAGTTTCGTTTTTAGGAGAGTCAACACCTCTTTGTTTAAAACCCTTAGCATCTATACTAAAAGCAGTATCAATTGTATCTACAAAAAGTAAGCAATTTCCCATATTAATATCTGGTAAAATGTCGTTAAAAGACTTTTTCTTTTTTACAGCATTTTGAGGAACAAGCGAATTATATATATAATCAACTAAGTCAAATTTCTTTACTTTTCTAACAGTAATATTATTAGAAATTGCCTCTGATACGACTCTTGTTTCATTTCCATCATAACTATTGGCTCTATTTCGAAGCATTAAAGGCTCTAACACGAAGTCATTAATAATTTTCGTATCAACCATACCATCAATATATACTAAAAAAGCACCATATTGTCTATTTCTAGCAGTAAGAGTAAACTCACGAACCACAATATCGCTATTAATTAAGGTATTGTATTTAACTTTAAGAAAATCTAAATTTACACTCAAAGAAGGAAAAACACTTTCAGGGTCTTTTTGAGAATTAATTTCATCTGTTTTAACTTCATCAGTACTTTCCACACTTTCTGCACTATTTTCTGGCAGAATAAAGTCATAATGTTCTTCGTTATTAGGATAAAATGTATTTTTTATTAAAGTAAAAAGCTTATTCATAAAATTACTATGGCATATTTAATAATTCAGATAAGAGTAGTTCTCTAACTTGTACATAGAAGAATTAAATAGCCATAAACTCCTTTCAATGAAATATTTGAATTATGTGTGACTATAAAAAAATTCAATTTGTAAAATATAGGATTAAAAACTTAATAAAAGTATTTATGAATATTTTTACCCAAAAATAAAAAAATATGTAAAGAGATTGCTAAAAGTAAAATGTTGAGACAAATAAATGATAATTATTAATAAAGAAGTAAGACTAAAAAGCTATAATGTAATAAAAACGTAAACAAATTGTAAAGAAAAAATAAAATATATAGTATTTACAAATACCTTATTTAAAAGTATAATAATTTTGAAATAGTATAATTTGTCGAATTTTATACATAATAAATAAAAAATGAAATTTGGAAATTGGGACCAGATCCAAATTTCCTGATTTGGGAAAAAAAGGACAGATCAGATAACTATATTTTATTTTTATAACAAGAAATAGGCTATAAACCAATAGACTTGCCTGTAATTAATGAGGCAAAGAAAAAAAGAAAAGCAAATTACAATAAATAGTTGGTATTACTTAAAAAGTAGAAATGAGGAGTAAACAGAATGATAAGGAAAGACAATATAGTAAAAATTATAGTAGCAATAATACTTATAGTGGGGGCAATAGTTCTACTAGCAAATAATACAATTAAATGGAGTGGAAATAATAACGAGAGTTTGAATAGTGCTTTAAATGTGGAAAACATAGAAGATACAAATTATTTACAAGATGTGGGAAATACGGTTAATCCATATGTAGAAAAGCAAGAAGATGGTCAAATAGAAAATAATAGTCCTGAGTTAAAAAGGGAAAAGCAATTTAAAGAAATAGAAATAAACAATATAAAGTTTGTATATAATCCAGGAAATAAAATGACAACGATAACAGCAGATTTAAAAAATGTAGGAACGGAAGAACAAAAACAAGAAATAGTGGAAATAAGAATAATAGGGCAAAATGGAGAAGAATTAGCAAGAATAGAAGCATTAATACCAAATATAAAGCAAGGAGAAACAAAAATATTGAGATGTAGTGCAACAGCGGATTTATCAAATGCAAAAGATTTTGAAATAATACAAAAATAGGAGAGTGTAGAGATGAATAACAAAGGTATAACGTTAATTTCACTAGTAGTTACTATAATAGTGTTATTAATACTAGCAGGGATAACAATAGGAACTATTTTTAATGATAATGGAATAATAAAAAAAGCACAAGAAGCGGCAAATGAGACAGAAGATTCAGCACAAAATGAACAAGAAGCACTAAATGGGCTTTTAAATGATATGGACGGAATAATAAATGGAATAGGCGGAGGAACTACACCAACAATAGGAAGCATAAATGGAAAAGTAACATGGAGTACAGGTTCAGCATCGCTAGAATTAACAACAGATGCAGAGGGAGTAACAATACAATATAGAAAGAATAGTGAAAGTAGTTGGATAGATTATACATCGCCTGTACCAAGCTTATTGCACGGAGATAAAGTGTATGCAAGAGGAGTAAAAGACGGAGAAACAGTAATAAGTGAAAAGCAGTTTGATATATTAGATACAACACCACCAACAGTAACAATAGCAAGTTCAAGTAGTACAACAAATAGTATAAGTGCAACAGCTACAGCAACAGATAATGAAACAGGAATGGGAGCAAATCCAAAATATATATTTTATATAAAGAAAACATCAGACCCAGATAGCACATATGTAGAAATAGCAAATAGCACAAATGCAAGTGTAACAAAGAGTGGTTTGGAGCAAGATACATCATATACAATAAAGGTAGAAGTAGCAGATGTGGCAGGAAATAAAGGACAAACAACAAAAGATATAACAACAAGTAAAATAGCAGATGCAGGAGATGGATTAGTAAGTGGAGCAATAGTAGCAAGTACACCAGTATGGAGTAATGGAACAGCAAGTACAACATTAAGCACAGATACAGGATTAACAATCCAGTATCAAATAAATGGAGTAGATGGAAGATGGACAAATGGAACAAATGTAACAGGGTTACATCATAAAGATACTGTGTTTGCGAGATTAACAGACGGAACAAATTATGGAGGAGAGGCAAGCATAACTATATTGGATACAGTAAATCCACAAGAAGCAACCATAAATTTAAGCGGAACAAGTACAAGTACAGAGGAAAGTGTAACAGCAACAGTTACATTAAATGATAATGAAAGTGGAGTAAATGTAACATCAAGTAAGTGGGTATATAATACAAATTCAGGATATATAGGAACAAATGAAAGTAGTTATAATAGTAGCTTTAGTAGCAATGGACAAACTATAACATTACAAGCAACAACAGCAGGAACATATTATTTACATGTATTAACAGTAGATAATGCAGGAAACAAGAAAGAGACAATAAGTAGTCCAGTAACAGTAACAAAAGCATTAGTAGCAGATGGAAGTTATAGTGATGAAAAAGGGGTTAACACACCAAACTTAGGAGAAGGAATGACGCCAATAAAATGGAACGGAAGTAGTTGGGTAGAGACAACAGGAAGCGACCCAGATTGGTATGATTATTCAGCAAAGAAATGGGCAAATGCAAAAACAAGTGATGGAAGCATGTGGGTATGGATACCAAGGTTTGCATATAGTATAACAAGCGCAGGATATCATAAGAGCACAGCAACAGAAATAAGCATAGAATTCATGAAAGGAACAAGAAACGAAACAACAAGTGGAAGAACAAGCTTTAATAATGCAAGCGGACAAGGAAACTGGAATATTCACCCAGCGTTTAACTATGGGCAACCAGTAAGTGGCCTATGGGTAGCAAAATTTGAAGCAAGTAATAGTAATGGAAAAATAAAGGTACAGCCAGGAGTACAGAGTTGGAGAAGTATAACAGTAGATAGCATATATACAAACTGTATAAATTATAATAAGACATTAAATAGTCATATGATGAAAAATGACGAGTGGGGAGCAGTAGCATATTTAAGTAGAAGTAAATATGGAAAAAACGATGAAGTAACAATAAATAGCAATAGTTCATATTATACCGGAGGAGGAAGTGGAAACACATATGTAAATAATGGAGCACAAAGTACAACAGGAAACGTCTGGGGAGTATATGATATGAGCGGAGGAGCATGGGAATATGTAGCAGCGTATGTAAACAACGGAAATACAAACTTAACAAAATATGGAGCAAGTTTAGTAAATAGTAGTGATGCAAGAACAAAAAATGTATATACAAAAGCAAGTTCAGATAGCTATGAAAATAACTATCAACAAAACAAAGGAGTGTATGGAGACGCGGTGTATGAGACGAGCACAAGCGGTAACGGAACAACATCGTGGTACAGCGATTGCTCTATCTTTCCTTACGCGAGCGGTCCTTTCTTCGAACGCGGAGGCAGTTACAATGATGGTTCTCTTGCTGGCGTGTTCTCTTTCGACGACAACGATGGCTGGCGTCGGCAGCAACTCGTTCCGTCCGGTCTTGGTCGCAAATTAGATGTGACCACAAAATATACCTCTAAAACGCACATAATGGGTACAAATACCGCCTGAAACAGCACAATCCATGATAAAGAGTTTGTCTAGTCTAGTGTGTGAATTTTTAAAAATTTATTTTGGGTATTGTATAATTCAGTGTGCTACTTTTATATTTCACACACTGAATTATACAATACCATGATAAACTTTAACTATCAATGTACTTTATGTATGTTGATAGTTTTTTATGTCGAAAAAGGTCAAACAAAACATGTTGAAAAATAAGAAAATACTATGTATAATAAACATATTTCTAGTCGATAGGTTTCTATTGCTAATATTAAAATATTTTATATTAATTCAAAACTATTTTAAATCAATATTTTATCTAACATTTTCACAATAACTGAAGTTAATAACATTAAAAATTTTAATATGTTCATATTTAAAATCAAAAAAATTAATATTAAAAGTTATCTATATTATCTTAAAATTTCCCAATACATTATTTTAAAATAAATTAGAAAACAAAAAAATAATAAAGTTGAAGCAGTAGAAGTCTTTTTAGCCTAGTAAATAAAAAGAGAAAGGGGCATTGCCTATGGAGAAAAATACATGTATGTAGCGAATTTAAAGATAGGAGAAAGATACGAAAACTTAAGGAAAACAATAAGTATAATAATAGTAGATGAAAACATAGAACAATTGAGAGAAATAGAGAAAGCATGCACAAAATGGAAAACAACAACTTAACATTTATCTAACAGTAAAACAAAACAGTACTAGATAAAATAGTACTGTTTTATGCTCCTTTATTATTTAAATCATCATCTTGCTCAATAGAAATTAAATCTGATAAATTACAATTTAAAAATTTACACATATCTTCTAGATATTTAAAAGAAATAGAAGTGGTTTCGCCATAAATAATTCTATTTAAATTTCTAGAAGTTATGTTCATGTTTTTGCATAACCAATATTTACTTTTACCATTTTTCTTTAAAAGGCTCTCGATATTAAACTTTACCATAATAAATTCCATTCCTTTCTTAACTTATGCAAATGCATATATAGGAACGAAAGAATAAATTTCTTCCAAACTAAATCTCAAATTAATTAACTTAATAAATTTTAATATAAAAAGGTTTGCAAATAAGATACTTACACATACCCTAAAGTTTCGTATACAAAAATATAAAACCAATTAATTTATTATGAATTTAATTATTTTCCTTGAAAAACCGAATATCTATTGATATAATAAAAAATGTAATGTATTGGGAAAAATTAGGAGGCTAAAAATGGCACAAGTAAAAAATGAAGAAGAAAAAAAGAAAAACACAACTAAAAAAGTAACAAAAAAAGCTACTACAGCTGAAACATTATCTGATGAAGAAATAAAAACAGCAGAACCTAAGAAAACTACATCAAAAACTTCTACTAAAGGGACAGCTAAAAGACAAACGACTACAAAGAAAAGCAATAGTGCATCTAAAACAAGAGCAAAAGCTAAAGTAAATGCGGGAGCAGATGAAAAAGTAGCAGAGAAAGAAATTGAAAATGAAGAAGCAATAACAAAAGTAGAAGAAACAAAAACTAAAAAAGAGACTAAAACGAGAAGTACAAAAAAAGCATCAACAACTAAAAGTGATACTAAGAAGAAAACAGGAGCTTCAAAAGAAAAAAAAGCTACAACTTCTACAAAAACAGCAGATAAAGCCACAAAAAAGGCTTCTGCTAAAGCTTCTAAAAAATCATCTTCAAAAGATAATAAGCTAAGTAAAGTAAAAGGAAAAATAACCAAAATAATAGGTTCTAAAAAACTAGAGGAGCAAATAGAAGAGGAAGATGATGTTGTAATAACAGATGCAAACGAAAATAATTCAGATGTTATAAAAATTGATGATGAAGAAAAAATGCAACTTGTAGAAAATGAAGTGAAGAAAGATTTAAAATCTAAAAATAAACTTCCTAAAACAGAAGAAAAAAAATTAAGTTCAGTAGTATTTGAAAACTTGTGCGTAGCTATAGCCGTTATGATATATTTATTCTTCATGATTTTAGGGTTTATAAATATAAAAGAAGAAGTATATAACGTGGATTTAAAAGTGTTTAGCTTTATAACGTTAATTATTGCTATTTTATTATTCGAAAGAGCTTATAAAAAAGATAGTGGAAAGTTATGTGCATTTGGTATAGAGACATTGTTTTTAGCAATTGCAACAATGGGACTTTTATATATTAACATAGAGTTACAAAATATATTTTTACCAATAGCAGCTTCTATATCTATGATATTTGCAATTTATTATGTAGCAAAATCAATATACTTATATAGCAAATTGAAGAAAAAATATTTCGTAGATAACATGAGGGATATTATTCAAAAAGAAGAAAAAGAATAAGGAGGGATCTTATGCAACTTATAAACATAGGATTTGGAAATATTGTTTCAGCAAATAGAATTATTGCTATTATAAGTCCAGAATCTGCACCTATAAAAAGAATTGTTCAAGAAGCAAGGGATGATGGTATGGCAATAGATGCTACATATGGAAGAAGAACTAGAGCTGTAATAATTATGGATTCAGGTCATGTTATTTTATCTGCTGTTCAACCAGAAACAGTAGCTGGAAGATTAGGTAGAGATGATGTGGCAACTACAATAGAAGACACAGAAGATTAATAGATGTGAAATAAAAAAGCTAAAAAAATAATGTACAATTAAGAAAAAAAGTGGTATAATATCTTTTATTAAAACAAAAAATCAATAGGGGGAATTATTAATGTTAGTTAAACCAACAGTTTTACAATTATTAAAACACGTAGACAATAGATATATTTTAGTAACAGCTACTGCTAAAAGAGCAAGACAAATTGCAGCAGGAAGCAAACCATTAACATCAAAGGAGGAACCATCACCTGTATCTTATGCTGCTGACGAATTAGCAGAAGGTAAGGTGACAATATGCTAGTTTTACTTTCTGGAGTATCTGGAGCTGGAAAAGATACTATAAAAAAAGAATTAATAAAAAGAATGGAAAATGTAGAATCATTGCCATCATATACAGATAGACCGCAAAGAGAAGGCGACATTCATGGAGTTACATATAACTTTGTAACAACAGAAGAATTTGAAAAAATGATAGATAATGGCGATTTATATGAGTACAGTTTACATCATGAGCATTACTATGGAACATCTAAAAAACTTCTAAACGAAAAAATAAATAATGGAAAAATTATAGTAAAAGACATAGAAGTAAACGGTGTAGAAAACTTATTAAGAATTCTAAAAGACGATGTTAAGATAGTAACAATATTCTTAAAAGTTCCAAAAAGTGCATTACAAAAAAGACTAGAAAACAGAATAGACAAACCAAGCTTAAAAGAGATACAACTACGTTTAAATAGAATAGACTACGAAGAATCTAGACTTGGCATGTATGACTACGTAATAAAAAATAACAATCTAGAAAAATCACTAGACATTATTCAAACAATTATAAAAGACGAATATAACCTAAAAAAAGAAGATGCTGAGTTTTAAAAAAACAGTTGACAAATAGCCATATCTTATTATATAATATTTACGCATGTATTTGGCGATGAAGTAAGATGTGGCTACAACCTACTATTTTGTAGGGCTGGAGGGAACTCTTATGGAGTATGTCGTGGCATAGACCAGGCGGTAAGTTAAAAAGCACTTATTCCAAGATTTCATGCAAGCTTGGATTTTTATATAGGTAACAATGAAACACCAGGGTGCGTTTATAACTTCCGGCCATAAAATTATATTTTAAGGAGGGAATTTTAAATGGCAACAAAGAAAGAAAGCACAACAAAGAACACTGTAACAAGTGAAAAAATCAGAATTAGGTTAAAAGCTTATGACCATGTTGTTTTAGAACAGTCTGCTGAGAAAATAGTAGATACTGCTAAAAAAACAGGAGCAAAAGTATCAGGACCTATTCCATTACCAACAAAGAAGGAAATAGTAACTATTTTACGTTCTCCACACAAAGACAAAGATTCAAGAGAACAATTCGAAATGAGAACACATAAAAGAGTTATTGACATTCTTTACCCAACACAAAAAACAGTTGATAGTCTTATGAAAATAGACCTACCAGCAGGTGTTGACATCGAAATTAAATTATAATTTCAAAAACTAATTAAATTTTTAAGTTTGAACTTATTTTGAACTTATTAAAAATTTAAAAAGTTACAATATTTATTAGATTTTAAAATAAATATATCAAAACATGTTAATTTTAAAATTTAGTTTTAAATCAAAAACCAAGCTGATTACTTACTAATAAATATCAGTAAAAATTACATAATCAGCCAATAGTTAGGAGGAATTACAAAAATGAAAAAAGGATTAATAGGAAAAAAAGTTGGAATGACACAAATATTTGACGAAGCAGGAAAAGTTATTCCAGTAACAGTAATAGAAGCAGGACCATGTGTTGTTGCTCAAATTAAGACAAAAGAAACAGATGGTTATGATGCTGTTCAATTAGGTTTCGGAGAAATTAAAGAAAAGAAACTTAATAAACCAGTTAAAGGACATTTTGCAAAAGCAAATGTTACACCTAAAAAACATTTAAGAGAATTTAGATTAGATTCTTTAGAAAATATTAAAGTAGGTGACGAATTAAAAGCAGACATATTTGCTGCTGGAGATAAAATAGATGTTCAAGGAACATCAAAAGGTAAAGGTTTCCAAGGTGTTATTAAACGTCATGGACAATCAAGAGGACCAATGGGACATGGTTCTATGTATCACAGAAGACCAGGTTCAATGGGACCAACATCTACACCAGGTAGAGTTTTCAAAGGTAAAAAATTACCAGGACACATGGGTGTAGAAACAGTTACAATTCAAAACTTAGAAGTTGTAAAAGTAGATTTAGACAAAAACGTAATTTTAGTAAAAGGAAGTGTTCCAGGAGCTAAGGGAGCAGTTCTAAAAATAAAATCATCAGTAAAAAGTAAATAATAAGGAGGGAAAGTAAATGCCTAAGGTAGACGTATACGACATAGCTGGTAAAAAAGTAGACACTGTAGATCTTAAAGACGAAGTATTTGGTATTGAACCAAACGAAGCAGTTGTACATAGTGTTTTAGTAAATTACCTAGCAAATCAAAGACAAGGTACACAAAGTACAAAAACAAGAGCAGAAGTTTCTGGTGGTGGAAGAAAGCCATGGAGACAAAAAGGAACAGGTAGAGCAAGACAAGGAAGTATAAGAGCTCCACAATGGATAAAAGGTGGTATTGCATTAGGACCAAAACCACGTTCTTACAAATATACTGTTAATAAAAAAGAAAAGAGATTAGCAATTAAATCTGTTTTAAGTTCTAAAGTTTTAGAAAAAGAATTAACAGTAGTAAATGAAATTAAATTAAAAGAAATTAAGACAAAAGAAATGCAAAAAGCATTAAACAATTTAAAAGTAGAAGGAAAAACATTAATTCTTTTACCAGAAAAGAACGAAACTGTACAAAAATCAGCAAGAAATATTGAAGGAGTTAAAACAACATTAGTTAATACAATTAATGTTTATGACTTACTAAAATATAAAAATCTTGTAGTTACATTAGATACAGTTAAAAAATTAGAGGAGGTGTACGCATAATGTTAGCAGAAGAAATAATATTAGCTCCAGTAGTAACAGAAAAAAGTAATGATGGTTTACAAGCTGGAAAGTATACCTTTAGAGTAAACAAAAAAGCTACAAAAATAGACATTAAAAATGCAGTAGAAAAATTATTTGAAGTTAAAGTATTAAATGTAAATACAATAACAGTTAAAGGAAAAGAGAAAAGAGTAGGAAGATACACAGGAAAGACTTCTGACTGGAAAAAAGCAATAGTTACAATAGATACAACAGCTTCTGAAAAAACATATACTGCAAAAGGTGGAAAAGAGACAAAACTTTCTAAGAAGTATAAGGATTCTATCGACGAATTCATGGGAGCTTAAACATTATAAGCTACGTCTAACTTCGTTAACCTTCGCATAAAATTTTTTCGATGTACAACATGTACTATCTCAAAAATTTTTGCTCGGTTGCCTTGTTATACTTGCTTCTAATGCTTAATCTAGCCAAGGAGAAGTTGTTCGCCTTGTAATACTCGTTTCTAAAGCCTAATCCGGTCAAGGAGAGTATATGAAAGAAAGCGCAAAAGTCAAAAAAGTTTATCTAGATAGAATAAACTAGGATAATAAACTAATATCTGCTAAAGCAGGGCAGGAAAATAAAACTGCAAATATAAAATTAAAAGGAGAAATTAACAATGGGAATGAAACATTTTAGAGCTTATACTCCATCAAGAAGACATATGACAGTTTCTACATTTGATGAAATAACAAAGAAAACTCCTGAAAAATCTTTATTAGCACCAAAAAAGAAAAATTCAGGAAGAAACTCATATGGTAGAATTACAGTAAGACATCAAGGTGGAGGAAATAGACAAAAATACAGAATAGTAGATTTTAAAAGAAATAAAGTTGATATGCCAGCAACAGTAATTGGTATAGAATATGATCCAAACAGAAGTGCAAATATAGCTTTAATTCAATATGAAGATGGAGAAAAATCTTATATATTAGCACCAGTTGGATTAAAAGATGGAGATAAAGTAATATCTGGAGAAAAAGCAGATATTAAGCCAGGAAACTGCATGAGAATAGAAAATATACCAGTAGGTACTATGATTCACAATATAGAATTTAATCCTGGTCAAGGTGGAAAAGCAGTTAGAGCAGCAGGACAAGAAGCACAACTTATGGCTAAAGAAGGAAAATATGCTCATGTAAGATTACCATCTGGAGAAATGAGATTAGTAATGGCTGTATGTAAAGCTACAATAGGGACTGTAGGAAATGCAGACCATGAAAATGTAAATATTGGTAAAGCCGGAAGAAAGAGACATATGGGTATTAGACCAACAGTAAGAGGATCTGTAATGAACCCAGTAGATCACCCTCATGGTGGTGGTGAAGGTAAGTCTCCAGTAGGTCACGCAGGACCATTAACACCTTGGGGCAAACCAGCACTTGGATATAAGACAAGAAAGAAAAATAAAAATACAGATAAATTTATAGTTAAGAGGAGGAAGTAGAATATGTCAAGATCAAGTAAAAAAGCACCTTTCGTTGCACCAGAGCTAATGAAAAGAATTGAAGCAATGAATGAAAGTGGCAAAAAAGAAGTATTAAAAACATGGTCAAGAGCTTCTACAATCTATCCACAAATGGTAGGACATACCATAGCTGTACATGATGGTAGAAGACATGTACCTGTTTATATAACAGAAGAAATGATAGGACATAAATTAGGAGAGTTTGCACCTACAAGAACATTTAAAGGTCATGCAGGAGACAAAACTACTACTAATAAATAATAAAAAGTAAAGCGTAAAATTATTTAAGGAGGGAATTTAAGTGGAAAAGCAAGAAGTTCGCGAGGAAGTAATACCAAAAGCTGAAGCAACTCTTAAGTATGCAAGAATATCAAGCAGAAAAGTTAAAATAGTAGCAGACTTAATAAGAGGAAAAAATGTTGATGAAGCTTTAGCTATAGTAAAATATACACCAAAAGCTGCATCTGAAATTATAGAAAAATTATTAAAATCAGCAATTGCAAATGCAGAAAATAATCATAGTATGGCTCATGAAAAATTATATATTGACGAAATTTATGCAAACCAAGGGCCTACACTAAAAAGAATTAGACCAGCTGCAAAAGGTTCAGCTGTTAGAATAAGAAAGAGAACAAGTCATATTACAATAGTTTTAAAGGAAAGGAGCTAAAAATAAAATGGGACAAAAAGTAAATCCAGAAGGATTAAGAGTAGGCGTTATAAAAGATTGGAATTCTAAATGGTATGCAGATTCTAAACATTTTGGAGACTATTTAGTTGAAGACCATAAAATTCGTGAATATATAAAGAAAAAATTATATGTTGCAGGAATTGCTAGAATAGAAATAGAAAGAACAGCTAAATTTGTTAAAGTTAATGTTTATACAGCAAAACCAGGTTTAGTAATTGGAAAAGGTGGAAACCTAGCTGAAATATTAAAGAAAGAATTAGAAAAAATGATTAACAAAGAAGTTAATCTAAATATAGTTGAAGTTAAGAATGCAGACTTAGATGCACAACTAGTTGCAGAAAACATTGCAGGACAACTAGAAAGAAGAATATCTTTCAGAAGAGCAATGAAACAATGCATGCAAAAAACTATGAGTTCAGGAGCATTAGGAATTAAAACATCTGTATCAGGAAGATTAGGTGGTGCAGATATGGCTAGAACTGAATTCTACAAAGAAGGAACAATTCCACTTCAAACTTTAAGAGCAGATATTGATTACGGATTTGCAGAAGCAGATACTACTTATGGAAAGATAGGTGTTAAAGTTTGGATTTATAGAGGAGAAGTTCTTCCATCTAAGAAACAAAAAGTGGAAGGAGGAGACAAATAATGCCAGTAATGCCAAAAAAGACTAAATATAGAAAACAACAAAAAGGTAGAATAAGAGGTAAAGCAACTAGAGGAAATAGAGTTACAGACGGAGAATATGGATTACAATCATTAGAATTAGGTTTAATTACTTCTAACCAAATAGAAGCAGCCCGTGTTGCTATGACACGTTATATAAAAAGAGGTGGAAAGGTTTGGATTAAAATCTTCCCAGACAAACCAATAACAACAAAACCTATAGGTACTCGTATGGGTAAAGGTAAAGGTGCTGTTGAATACTGGGTAGCTCCAGTTAAACCAGGCAGAGTTATGTTTGAAATTGCAGGAGTTGCAGAAGATGTTGCAAGAGAGGCTTTAAGACTTGCTGCAAATAAACTATCTGTAAAATGTAAGTTTGTCAAAAGAGAAACTGAAGTAGGTGGTGATAGCGATGAAGATGAATAAAATTAAAGAAATGTCTTCACCAGATTTAGAAAAAGAATTAGGAGAGCTAAAAACAGAGTTATTTAAACTAAGATTTAGTTTAGCAACACATGGTTTAGATAATCCTATGAAAATTAAAGAAGTGAGAAAAGACATTGCAAGAATAAATACAGAATTAAGACAAAGAGAATTAGCAAATAAATAAAGAAAGGAGATATTCGAATGGAAGAAAGAAATCTTCGTAAAGTAATGATAGGAACTGTTAGCTCAGATAAAATGGATAAGACAGTAGTAGTTTCTGTTGAGACAAGAGAAATGAATAAATTATATGGTAAAATTGAAAAAAGAACATATAAGCTAAAAGCTCATGATGAAAACAATGAATGCCATATAGGAGATAAAGTTAAAGTAATGGAAACAAGACCTCTATCTAAAGACAAAAGATGGAGAGTAGTTGAAATTGTAGAAAAAGCTGTTATAAAATAATTAAAAAGGAGGATAACACAATGGTACAACAACAATCTATATTAAAAGTTGCTGACAACACTGGTGCAAAAGAGATTATGTGCATTAGATGTTTAGGTGGTTCTTATAGAAAATATGCCGGAATTGGTGACATTATAGTTGCATCTGTTAAATCAGCTACACCAGGTGGCGTTGTAAAAAAAGGCGATGTTGTAAAAGCTGTTGTAGTAAGAACTAAAAAACCTACAAGAAGAGCAGATGGTTCTTATTTAAGATTTGATGAAAATGCAGCAGTTATTATAAAAGACGATAAAACACCAAGAGGTACACGTATATTTGGACCTGTTGCAAGAGAATTAAGAGATGGAGAATACATGAAAATTCTTTCTCTAGCTCCAGAAGTTCTATAATAAAGAAAAAGAGGTGAAAGCAATGAGAATAAAAAAAGGCGACACTGTTCAAGTTATGTCTGGAAACGATAAAGGTAAAAAGGGAGAAGTATTAGAAATAATACCAAAAACAGAAAAATTAATCGTTAAAGGCGTTAATGTAAGAAAAAAACATGTTAAACCTAGAAAACAAGGTGAAGAGGGCGGAATTATATCATCAGAATGTGCTATTCATAGCAGTAAAGTTAATGTAGTTTGTCCAAAATGCAACAAACCTGTAAGAGTAGGTTACAAAATAGAAGGAACTGAAAAAGTTCGTGTTTGTAAAAAATGTGGAACAAAATTAAAATAATTTAAGAAAGGAGATCATTTTAATCAATGGGCGTATTAAGAGATCAATATGTAAAAGAAGTAGTACCAGCATTAATGAAAAAATTTAATTATAAATCAGTAATGCAAGTGCCAAGACTAGAAAAAGTAGTTATTAATATAGGATTAGGTGATACAAAGGAAAATCCAAAGTCACTTGAAAATGCAGTTAATGATTTAACATTAATAACTGGTCAAAAGCCTGTAATAACAAAGGCTAAGAAAGCTATAGCTGCTTTCAAAATAAGAGAAGGAATTAATATGGGATGTAAAGTTACATTAAGAAAAGACAAAATGTACGATTTTACATACAAACTATTTAATGTAGCACTTCCAAGAGTTAGAGATTTTAGAGGATTATCTACAGATTCTTTTGATGGAAGAGGAAACTATTCTATGGGTATAAAAGAACAATTGATTTTCCCTGAAATTGAATACGATAAAGTAGATAAAATTAGAGGAATGGATATAATTTTTGTTACAACAGCAAAGACAGATGAAGAAGCTAAAGAATTGCTAACTTTATTAGGAATGCCTTTTAAAAATTAATTTAAATAAGAAAGGAGAAAAAAATGGCTAAAACATCTTTAAAAGTAAAACAACAAAAAGTACAAAAATATAAGACTAGAGAATACAATAGATGCAAAATATGTGGAAGACCACATGCTTATATTAGAAAATATGGAATTTGCCGTCTTTGCTTTAGAAAATTAGCTCATAATGGTGAGATACCAGGAGTAAAGAAAGCTAGCTGGTAATTCTTTCAAATTTGAATCAGCATCTTGCGGTGTCAAGCTACGTATAAAATTTTCTCGATATACAAAAGTATAATCTCGAAAATTTTAACTTGCTTTCCTTGCAATATACTAATTCAAATTCGAAAAAACAATTTGTTTGAAAATCAGAAATTTAACAAATTTTGAAACAAATTAATGCACAGAAATATATAATGTGCAAAATCCAAATTTAAAAGAAGGAGGGAAAATAATTAATGAATACTACAGATCCAATAGCAGATATGCTAACAAGAATAAGAAATGCTAGTAATTCAAAACATAAAACAGTTGATGTACCTGCTTCAAATATGAAGAAATCAATTGCAAATATATTATTTAGAGAAGGATATATTGATGCTTTTGAAGAAATAGAAGATAAAGGTCAAGGAACAATAAGAATTACATTAAAGTATGATGAAAAAGGTGCAAAAGTTATAGATGGTTTAAAAAGAATAAGCAAACCAGGATTAAGAGTTTATGCATCTAAAGATGAATTACCAAAAGTATTAAACGGATTAGGAATTGCATTAATTTCTACATCAAAAGGAATAAAAACAGACAAAGAAGCAAGAGCAGAAGGTTTAGGTGGAGAAGTTTTAGCATATATTTGGTAATCTAAATTTATTATATAATATTTCTAAAAGATAGAAGAATAAAAAAATGTTATTTATAACAAATCTTAACGATATTTAGAAAGGAGCAAACAAAATGTCAAGAATAGGAAATAAACCTATTACAATACCTGACGGAGTTGAAGTTAGTCTTAATGGTAATCATATTACTGTAAAAGGTCCTAAGGGAACATTAGAAAGAGACTTACACAAAAATATGCAAGTTTCTATAGAAAATAATGTTATAACAGTAGTAAGACCAAACGACAATCCAGCAAATAAAAGTTTACATGGATTAACAAGAACTTTAATTAACAACATGATTCATGGTGTTGTAAATGAATATAAAAGAGAACTAGAAGTTAATGGTGTTGGTTACAGAGCACAAAAACAAGGAAATAAATTAGTAATGAACCTTGGATATTCACACACAGTAGAAATGCTACCACCAGAAGGAATTACTTTTGACGTACCTGATGCTAACCATATAACAGTAAGAGGAATAGACAAAGAATTAGTTGGTCAAACAGCAGCAGTAGTTAGAACAAAAAGACCACCTGAAGTATATGGTGGAAAAGGTATTAAATATGTTGAAGAGCGTATTAGACGTAAAGAAGGTAAAGCAGGTAAAAAATAAACTAGTGCAAAATCATTAGTTAGAAAGGAGTTTTTATTATGATTACAAAGACAGATAGAAAAGCAGAAAGACAAAGAAGACATATAAGAGTTCGTAGAAAAATATCTGGAACAGCTGAATGCCCAAGATTATGTGTATTTAGAAGCAATAACAATTTATATGTTCAAGTTATAGATGACGTTGCTGGAAATACACTAGTTCAAGCTTCTACACTTGATAAAGAAGTAAAAACAAAGCATTCAAATAAAGAAGCTGCAAAAGAAGTAGGAAGCTTAATTGCTAAAAGAGCATTAGAAAAAAATATTAAATCTGTTGTATTTGACAGAGGTGGATATATTTATCATGGTGTTGTAAAAGAATTAGCAGATGCTGCCAGAGAAGGTGGATTAGATTTCTAAAAAGGAGGTAAAACAAGTGCAATCAGAAAACAATACAGAGTTAAAAGAGAAAGTAGTAGCAATAAATAGAGTAGCTAAGGTTGTTAAAGGTGGTAGAACTTTTAGATTTAGTGCTGTTGTAGTTGTTGGAGACGAAAATGGACACGTAGGTGTAGGAAATGGAAAAGCAGCAGAAGTTCCAGACGCTATAAAGAAAGCTATTCAAGATGCTAAAAAGAATTTAGTAGAAGTTCCAATTGTTGGAACAACAGTTCCTCATGAATATGTAGGAAAATTCGGTAGTGCTAGCGTTATGTTAAAGCCAGCTGAAGAAGGTACTGGAGTTATTGCAGGAGGAAGCGTAAGACCTATATTAGAGCTTGCAGGATATAAAGATATAAGAACTAAAGTTATTGGAACTAACAATCCAAGAAACGTTGTATATGCTACACTTGCAGGTTTAAAAAACATGAGAACAGCAGAACAAATAGCTAAAAAAAGAGGAAAAACAGTTTCAGAAATTCTTTAATTTTTAATAATTTAAATAAAATGTATTTAACAACTTATATTTAGCTATATACTAAATTTTAATATAATTAAATGTAATTAGTAAATTAATTTATACAGTAATTTAAAGGAGGTGCTAGGCAAAATGAAATTAGACGAACTAAAACCAGCTCAAAGTAAAGAAGTTAGAAGAAGAGTAGGACGTGGAGTTGGATCTGGATTAGGAAAAACTTCAGGAAAAGGACATAAAGGACAAAAAGCAAGATCTGGCGGTGGAGTTAGAATAGGCTTTGAAGGTGGTCAAACACCATTATATAGAAGATTACCAAAAAGAGGATTTAACAATAAATTTGCTAAAAATTACACAGAGGTAACTTTAACAATGTTAAATAAAAGCAAAGCTACAGAAGTAACTGCACAAACTTTACAAGAAGAAGGAATAATAAAGAAAATAAACGATGGTATAGTAATACTTGCTACTGGAAATTTAGATAAAAAATTATCAGTAAAAGCAACAAAATTTACTAAAGCTGCAAAAGAAAAAATTGAAGCTTTAGGAGGAAAGGCTGAGGTGATTTAGTTGTTTAAAGTAATTGTAAATGCTATAAAAACACCAGAAGTCAGAAAAAAAATATTATTTACAATATTGTTAATTGTTATATTTAGATTAGGTTGTTATATAACAGTTCCAGGAGTAGACACATTTGCATTAAATGATATGATGCAAAGTTCAAGTAATACTCTTACAGGAATGATTGACTTAATCTCTGGAGGCGCATTCTCTAGATTGTCAATATTCGCTATGTCAATTAGCCCATATATTACAGCCTCAATTGTTATTCAATTATTAACTTTAGTAATACCAGCTTTAGAAAGATTAACCAAAGAAGGTGGAGAAGCTGGAAGAGCAAAAATTAATAAATATACAAAAATGTTAACAATTGTTTTAGCCTTAATAGAAGGTCTAGGAATATTCTTATCTTATAAATCATCAGGAATATTCATTGGAGAAGGATTCTTAACAGGATTTTTAGTAGTATTATCACTAATGACAGGTACAGCATTACTTATGTGGTTAGGAGAACAAATTACTACAAAAGGAATAGGAAATGGTATTTCTATATTAATCTTTGTAGGTATTATAGCAGGATTACCAGGAGCTGTAACATCAATAATAGGACTAATATTTGTAAATGGTGCATTTAGTACAACAGGATTGCTAACAGCATTAGGTATAACTATAGGAGCAATAATCCTAATAGCTGCTGTTGTATTTGTACAACAATCTGAGAGAAGAATACCAGTACAATATGCTAAAAAAGTAGTAGGTAGAAAGATGGTAGGTGCACAAAATACACACATCCCATTAAAACTTGCTATGGCAGGTGTTATGCCAATTATATTTGCATCAGCATTTATGACATTTCCTGCAATGATAATACAAATATTTGTACCAGATATAGCTACACAAACAGGATTCTGGTCAGTTATATATCAATTTTCAATTGCAACTTCATCATCAGCAGTTCCAATTGGATACACAATAGCAAATGCAATAGTTTACTTATTGCTAATAGTTGGATTTACATTTTTCTATTCATATGCAACATTCAATCCAGCAGATATATCAAGTACAATAAAAAGAAATGGTGGATTTATACCTGGTATTAGAGCAGGAAAGCCAACAACTGAATATTTGTCATCTGTTATGTCTAAATTATTATGGTTCGGAGGATTATTCTTAGCAATAATCGCAATAATTCCTATGATGGTAAGATTTTTACCAATAGACTTAGCATTTGGAGGAACATCAATACTTATCGTAGTAGGTGTTGCATTAGAAATGATACAACAATTAGAATCACAACTTGCAGTAAGACATTATAAAGGATTCTTAGAGTAAGGTTTTAGGCGTATTTAACAATACGTCTAAAATTGGTTTATATAAAAATTAGAATAATATATGGTTTATACAATAATTAAATAACAGAAAATTGTGAAAATATTAAGATAAAAATGAAATTTAGAGTTATATAAAAAATTTCAATGTTAAAACTAAATTTTATAAAGATGTATAAATTAGGAGAGTAGATATTATGTATATAATAATGTTAGGAGCACCTGGAAGTGGTAAAGGTACTTTAGCAAAGGAATTATCAAAGGAATATAATTTGGTACATATATCAACAGGAGATATTTTTAGAGAAAACATAAAAAACGAGACAGAATTAGGAAAAAAAGCAAATGAATATATATCAAAAGGACAACTAGTACCAGATGACCTTACTATAGATTTAGTAAAAAATAGATTAAGTCAAGAAGATGTAAAAAATGGTGCAATATTAGATGGTTTCCCAAGAACAACACATCAAGCAGAAGAACTAGAAAAATTTATAAAAAATAATAATCCAATACAAACTGTTGCAGTATTATTAGACATCCCAGACGAAGACTTAGTAAAAAGAGTTGTAAATAGAGTTATTTGCTCTAATAAAGAATGCGGAGCTATATATAATACAGAATTTAGAAAACCAAAGCAAGAAGGTATATGTGATATATGTGGTTCTAAATTAATAAAAAGAGCAGATGATAATGAAGAAACTGTAAGAGATAGACTAAAAGTATATCATGATAATTCAAAAGAAATTATAGAATATTACAATAACGAAAATGTATTATTTACATTACATCCAAATATATATTCAGAAACTGTTTTAGAGGATAATTTGTCTAAAGTAAAAGGACATTTAAAAGAAAAGGTAACAAAATAGTTTTGGAGTATTATAAGACAAAAAGAAAGAAGAAGTTTAAGATGATAACAATAAAATCTGAAAAAGAAATTGAATTAATGAGAGAAGCATGCAGAATAGCAAATTTAGCTCAAAAAGCAATTGAGGCAGAAATAAGACCAGGAATGACAACATTAGATTTAGATAGAATAGCAGAAAAAGCAATGAGAGATAATGGTGCTATACCTGCTGAAAAAGGTTATCCAAGTGGAATTAAGGGAGTCATGGACTTTCCTGGTTCTATTTGTGCTTCTGTAAATGACGAGGTAATACATGGTATCCCATCTAAAAGAACAATTTTAAAAGATGGAGATATTGTAAGTGTCGATTTAGTAGCTTATAAAAATGGATTTAATGGTGACTGCTGTAGAACATATTTAGTAGGAAATGTAGACAGCGAAAAAAGAAGATTAGTAGAAGTAACAAAACAGGCATTTTTTGAAGGTATTAAATATGCAAAAAAAGGTTATCGTTTAGGAGATATTTGCCATGCTATAGGTGAATATGTAGAAAGTAATGGATATTCAGTTGTAAGAGAATTTCAAGGTCATGGAATAGGAAGAGAAATGCATGAAGATCCAGGAATACCAAACTATGGTAAAGCAGGACATGGAATAAAGCTAGAACCAGGCATGACTCTTGCTATAGAACCAATGGTAATAATGGGAAAAAGAAATATTTTACAGCTAGATGATGGATGGACAATTGTCTCAGAGGATGGTAGCCCAGCAGCACATTATGAAAATACAATTTTAATTACAGAAAAAGAGCCAGAAATATTGACATTAGAATAATTTTAATATATAATATTAATGTTATTACGTCGAATTGGCAAAAACAACTAAATTCGACATTAAAATTGGAGGAAAAAATGGCAAAAGAGGATGTTATAGAAGTAGAGGGAACTGTTATAGAAGCATTACCTAATACAAATTTTAAGGTAGAACTAGAAAATGGCTATGTTGTATTAGCACATATTTCTGGAAAACTTAGGATGAACTACATAAAAATTCTTCCAGGAGACAAAGTAAAAGTAGAATTATCTCCATATGACTTAACAAAGGGAAGAATAACTTGGAGAGCTAAATAAAACATTATTTAAAAATTAAGGAGAGGTGAATAGAAATGAAAGTAAGACCATCAGTAAAGCCAATTTGTGACAAATGTAAAGTTATAAAAAGAAAAGGCGTTATAAGAGTAATTTGTGAAAACCCTAAACACAAACAAAGACAGGGCTAATTATAATTTTTTGATATTAACACAGGTATAAAATTAGCGGCTGATCTTTGTATTTGTGTTTAATATATATTTGTCTTAATAAATATTATTGATTGGTTTTATACCAATGCATTTCACCTTTAATATTTAAAAGACTACTAAACAATAAAATAAATAAGAAAATAAAATTAATAAAATATTTGGAGGTGCAATAAATGGCTCGTTTAGCAGGAATTGATTTACCTAAGGAAAAAAGAGTAGAAATAGGATTAACTTATATTTATGGTATAGGTTTAACTAGTTCACAAAAAATCTTAAAAGAAGCTGGGGTAAATCCAGATATAAGAGTTAAAGACTTGACAGACGACCAAGTACAAGCAATAAGAAAAGCTATGGAAGGCTACAAAGTTGAGGGAGACTTAAGAAGAGAAGTAGCTCTTAACATTAAAAGACTTACAGAAATCGGATGCTACAGAGGTTTAAGACATAGAAGAGGACTTCCAGTTAGAGGACAAAGAACAAAGACAAATGCTCGTACAAGAAAAGGTCCAAGAAAATTAGTAAGTAAGAGTAAAAAATAGAGGAGGGAATATTAAGAAATGGCTACAAAAAATGTAACAAAAAGAACAACTAGAAGAAGAGACAGAAAAAACATAGATAAAGGAATGGCTCATATTCATTCTAGTTTTAATAATACAATAGTTACAATTACTGACGTGCAAGGAAATGCTATTTCTTGGGCAAGTGCTGGAGAATTAGGATTCAAAGGTTCAAGAAAGAGCACACCATTTGCAGCAGGAGAAGCTGCAGAAACAGCAGCAAAAGCAGCAATGGAACATGGATTAAAATCTGTAGAAGTTTTTGTAAAAGGTCCAGGTTCAGGACGTGAAGCAGCAATAAGAGCTTTACAAACAGCAGGATTGGAAATTAGTAGCATTAAAGATGTTACACCAATTCCACATAATGGTTGCAGACCACCAAAAAGAAGAAGAGTTTAATTTAAAGGAAGGTGAAAATAAAAAATGGCAAGATATAAAGATGAACAATGCCGTATTTGCCGTAGAGAAGGTCAAAAATTGTTCTTAAAAGGTTCAAGATGCTATACAGATAAATGCAGTATTTCAAGAAGAAATTATGCACCTGGACAAAACGGACAAAAAAGAAAAAAATTATCTGAATACGGTACTCAATTAAGAGAAAAACAAAAAACAAAAGCTTTCTACGGAGTAGGAGAAAAACAATTTAGAAAGTATTTTGAATTAGCTTCTAAAACAAGAGGAAAAACCGGTGAAGTTTTACTTCAATTATTAGAAAGCAGATTAGACAATGTTGTATATAGATTAGGATTTGGCTCTTCAAGAGCACAAGCTAGAATGCTTGTAACACATGGAGCTTTTGAAGTTAATGGTAAAAAGGTAGATATAGCCTCTTATTTAGTAAAACCAGGAGATGTTATTGCAGTAAGAGAAATAAGAAAAGATAATGGAACAATTAAAAACAACATAGAAGAAAATGCTTCAAGACCAGTTCCAGAATGGTTAGAGAAAGATGCCGAAAAATTAAGTGGAAAAGTAGTAAGATTAGCAGCTAGAGAAGATATAGATCTTCCAGTTGAGGAACATTTAATAGTAGAGCTTTACTCTAAATAATAGTATATAAATAAAAAAAGAGATTTTTAGTATCTCTAAAATTATTGGGAGGTAAAAATGATAGAATTTGAAAAGCCAAATATTAAATGCTTAGAATTAGACGAAGTAAAAAACTACGCAAAATTTGTATGTGAACCATTGGAAAGAGGTTATGGAATAACAATAGGAAATTCTTTAAGAAGAATATTGTTATCATCTTTACCAGGAAGTGCTATTACTAGCGTTAAAATAGATGGTGTATTACATGAATTTACCACTATACCAGATGTAGTAGAGGATGTTTCTGACATTATTCTTAATCTAAAAATGGTTAGATTAAAATTAGATAAAAATGAAGAAAAAGTTCTAAGAATAGATATTCAAGGACCAGCAGATGTAAAAGCAGGAGATATAGTAACAGATGGAACGGTAGAAGTACTAAATCCAGATTTACATATTGCTACAGTAGAAAAAGGTGGACATTTAGTAATGGAAATGACTGCTGAAATGGGTAGAGGATACAACTCAGCAGAAAAAAATAAAAAACCAGAACAAGCATTAAATGTACTTCCTATAGATTCAATCTTTACACCTGTAAAGAAAGTTAACTATCAAGTAGAGAGTACAAGAGTTGGACAAATGATAGACTATGATAAATTAGTTATAGATGTTTGGACAGATGGTAGTTTAAAACCATATGAAGCATTAAGTTTAGCTGCAAAAGTTATGACAGAGCATTTAGAGCTATTTATAGACCTATCGGAAATGGCTAAGAATACTCAAATAATGGTAGAAAAAGAAGAGTCTAAGAAAGAAAAAGTTCTAGAAATGTCTATAGAAGACTTAGAATTATCTGTAAGATCATTTAACTGCTTAAAGAGAGCAGGAATATCTACAGTAGAAGACTTAACAAGCAAAACTATATCTGACATGATGAAAGTTAGAAATTTAGGTAAAAAATCTCTAGACGAAGTAACAAATAAATTACATGCATTAGGTTTAGACTTTATGACAGATGAAGACTAATAGGAAAAGGAGGGTAATTTCAAATGGCAAATAGAAAATTAGGTAAAACAACAGACATAAGAATGGCAATGCTAAAAACACAATTATCTGACTTAATTTTAAATGGTAAAATTAACACAACAGAAGCAAGAGCTAAAGAATTAAAATCATTAGCAGATAGTATTATAGCATTAGCAGTTAAAGAAAAAGACAATTTTGACATGGTTGATGTAAAAGTTTCTAAAGCTAAATTAGACGCTAAAGGAAACAAAGTAACAGAAATAGCAAAAAGCAAAAATGGTAAAGAATACCTAAAAGTTGTTAGAGAAGAAAAAACAGAAAAAAGACAAAAAGACCAACCATCAAGATTAAATGCAAGAAGAAAAATGATGAAAATGCTAAATAAAGTTAAAGATAGCGAAGGTAACCCAGTAGATTTACCATCTAAATTATTTAACGAAATAGCTCCTAAATATGCCGACAGAGTTGGAGGATATACAAGAATTCTAAAAACAGAGCAAAGAAGAGGAGACGCAGCAGAAATGGTAATATTACAATTATTGTAATTTTCTGGAATTTTATAATAAATAAAAAAGTCATATGGATTTTCTATATGATTTTTTTATTTGTATATTATATCTTTTATATACTATAATAAGTAAATAGCAATAAATAAGTATTTTAAGTTAAATTTCGGACGCACAGCTACTTTATAATTTTGTGAATATATCACAAAATTATAAAGACCTCATTTAACTAAAATACTTATTTATTGCTATGCCTATATAATATATATTTTATTATTTCATAATGAAAATTCACAGAAAAATATTAATTTAATATAATATACAAAAAGTATAGGAGGCTTATTATGTCTGACTTTATATTAAATGGTATTTTGTGGGTACTTGCACTTTATGGTTTATTTGAAATTATAAAAACAATTATTTATACATATACATACACAAGTTTAAAATCTGATGGGATATATGTAATTATAGCTGCTAAGAATCAAGAAAAGCGAATAGAAGGATTTTTAAGGAGTATATTATTTAGATTTTTATATGGAAAAGAAGATTATATAAAAGATATAATAGTTACAGATTTAAACTCGACAGATGATACTAAAAAGATTATAAACAATATTGGAAAAGATTATGATTGTATAAAAGTAGCAGACTGGAGAGAATGTAAAGATGTTATTGATAATATAGACAATGTAAGGTAAAATAATATATAATTAATACAAAAATTTAAAACAGTAAGAGGTAAATAAATGGATTACGTTTTTACATTTTTAGAAGGAATAGCAAGCTTTATATCGCCATGTATTTTGCCAATGCTACCAATATATATTTCGTATTTTTTAGGAAAAGAAGAAAAAAGTGCAAAAAATGCAGTAATAAATTCATGTGGATTTGTGCTTGGACTTACAATAGTTTTTTTAACATTATCAATATTTGCAAGTCAATTTGGAACAATAATAAGCGAAAATATGAGATATATAAAAATAGTATTTGGAATATTAATTATTGTACTAGGACTTAATTACATGGAAGTATTTAACTTAAAAATATTAAACAAAACTAAAGGTATAAATACTAAATTTAAAAGTTTAAACTTTATAAAATCATTAGCTTTTGGAATGTTATTTTCAGTTACATGGACACCATGTATAGGGACATTTTTAAGTTCAGCATTATTGCTTATTGCAAGCCAACAAGATATGGTAAAGGGAATAATTCTAATGCTATTATATTCTATAGGTTTGGGAATTCCTTTTGTTTTATCAGCAATATTTATGGAAAAACTAAGGGAGATATTTAATTTTATAAAGAAAAATTATAATTATATAAAGAAAATATCAGGTGTAATATTAATAATTATGGGAATATATATGATGTTTTTTTAGATAGGACTCTTTTTTTTACCAGATTGGTACCTAAAGAAAGGAACGAAATAAAATATGAAAAATAAAATAATTTTTATTGTTGTAACTATTATTGGTATATTGTTAATTATTTTAATAAGTATATTTTTAAATAAACAAAATGAAAAAATGTTAGGCATAGATGAAAGCAATAATTACAAAACAAATACTGTGGTAGCTACAGATAATAATATGATTGTAGAAAATGCTTTGGTAGAAAGTAATCATGTAAACAATAATTTGGAAAATAACAATGCAGGTAGCAATACTGTGGAGAATAATAATGATGATGCAGGAATTATAGAAGTAACAGAAAAAGACTTTAATAATGAAGTATTAAATAGTGATAAGCCAGTATTAATAGATTTTTATGCAGATTGGTGCGAACCATGTAAAATTTTATATCCTATAATAGAGGAAATTGCAGAAGAAAATGAAAATATAAAAGTTGTTAGAATAAATGTAGATAATGAATTTGACTTATCTATGCAATATCAAGTAATGTCAATTCCAACAATGGTTGTTATAAAAAATGGAGAAGAAGTGAATAGAATTATAGGAGTAAATACTAAAGAAAATATATTGAGTATTTTAGAATAAACGTTGGATATATTGAGAAAATGAAAAGTGATAAGGTACTTTATAATACAATTATAAATAAAGAAGGCAGAAATATAGTATAATATATTTTTGCTTTTTTTATTTACAAAAATTGTATAAAAATTATTGACTAATTATGTTATCTATGATACAATAAAAATGCCATCAAAAAGAGGCAATATATTCAAGGAGATATATATTGGAAACAATAATACATCAAATACAAGTACAAAATCTGCTAAAAATTAAAAAAATCATAGATAAAGATAAAAATGGAGATAAATTTATTATAGTTAGAACTAAGAAAAATATAGATTTTATGAGAGAATATAATTTAAATAGCGAAGATATAAAAGATATTATAAGAAAATTAACAATAGAGGACTGCTTTTCTGGACCAAAAGAAGATAGAGATGAAAGATATAAAGGTTGGATTTTTAAGTTTAGTCCAATGTTTGAAAATACTAAGTTGTATATAAAAATTAGAGTAGAAAGTACAGAAAAATCAATTTGTTTATCTGTGCATGAGTTTGGTAAATATTGGTGGGGGGAAATATATGAAAGCTTATTGTCCATATTGTAGAAAAGAAAATGAATATAGGATAGAAAAAAGAGAAGTAAAAGAATTTAGAGGAATAGAGGTAAATACTTATGAAAATGTAGCTGTATGTAATGGTTGTAAAAACGATTTATATATAAATAAAATAGAAGAAGAAAATAATAAAAGGATATATGGAATATATAGAGAAAAGGCTAATATTGTTAAACCAGAAGAAATAGTAGAATTAAGAAAAAAATATAATATATCCCAAAGAGAATTAACTTCTATACTTGGATTTGGTAAAATGACAATTAATAGATATGAAAGAGGTGGAGTGCCAACTAAGTCTCAAAGCGATTATATAAAGTTATTAAATGAAAATGAAAATGAATTTATTAAAAAGTCTAAAGAAGCATATGAAAATAATGCTATAAGTATAAAAACTTATAACAAGATAGTTTCAAGAAAACAAGAAGATAAGTGTATAAAGGAAGATATCCAAGAATTATATAAACTATATATAAATAATACATTATATAGAAAACCTGACATATACAATGGATACAAGACATTTGATTTAGACTTAGTAGAAAATATAATTTCTTATATTGCAAGTAAAGTAAATAACTTAACAATTACAAGCGTAAATAAATATTTGTGGTTTATAGATATCTTATCATTTAATAGAAGAGGAGTATCAATAACTGGTTTGACATATCAAAATCAACAATTTGGACCTACAATAGCGGAGCAAAAATATAAAGAAATTTCTTTATTAGACGATAAATATACAAGAAATGATTACGAAGATGAAAATGGTACAAAAACGTATATAGTAAGTAATAAAAATTATGATTTATCAAAATTGACAAATGAAGAAATAAATATAATAAATGATATAATCAAATTATTAAAAAGTAAGAAAGTAACTGATATATCAAATATGTCACATCAAGAAGACGGATGGAAAAAGACAAAGAGATATGAAAATATATCATTTGAATATGCTATAAAATTAAATTTTATAGACTAAAATACTTATAAACTTAGAATAAACTTACAAAACCAGTTGCAAAAACACTTTAAAAATTATACAATAAATAAAAATAGCAAAAAGAGGTTTTTTAATTGGAAATTAAGGGAGAAGTAACAGAAATAATATATAAAAACGAGGTAAATGGCTATTGTATAGCAGCTTTTGAAACACAAGAAGAGGCAACTACAATAGTAGGCTATTTACCTTTTGTAAATAAAAATGACACTTTAGAAGTAACCGGAAAATTTGTTGAGCACCAAGAATATGGAAGGCAATTTAAGGTTGAAACATTTAAAAAAGTAATGCCAGAAACTTTAGATTCATTAGAAAGATATTTAGCTAATGGTATGATAAAAGGAATAGGACCAGCTACGGCAAAAAAAATAGTAGATACTTTTGGAAAAGAAACTATTAATGTCTTTAAATTAGAACCAGAAAGGCTGGCACAAATAAAAGGAATATCTAAGGATAAAGCGTTGGAAATAGCACAAGAATTTATAGAAAATTGGGAATTATGGCAATTAGTAACATACTTAGAAAAATTTGGTCTTGGACCACAAAGTGCACAAGGAATATATAAAAAGCTAGGCGAAAACGCAATAGAAAAAATAGAAGCAGATCCATACCTTTTAGTAGAACTATCTAATAAGGTGGATTTTGTCCAAATAGATAAAATGGCACTTAAAATTGGAATGGAATATGACAACGAAAAGCGTATAAGAAGCGGAATAAAATATGCACTTTTAAGAGCAACGTATAACGGACATTGTGCAGTTTTATATGACAATTTAGTTACATTTACAAGAGATTTACTTGGAGTAAGTGAAGATGCAATAGATAGCTCATTAATTAATATGAAAGCAAAAGAAGAAATTTATATAGAAGAAAGAAATACAGGAGACTGGATTTATCTAGCTACATACTATAAAGCAGAAAAAAATATTGCAGAAAAATTAATAGAATTAAGAAATTATACTAATATAAATGAAATAGAAAATTTAGACAGAAAATTAAAGAAAATAGAAAAAGAACAAAAAATAGAGTTATCAGATAAACAAAAAGAAGCTGTAAAACTTGTAAACGACAACAATGTTTGTGTTATAACTGGTGGACCTGGTACAGGTAAAACTACAATAATTAAAAGTATAATAGACATGTATAAATCAGAAGAACTAAAAGTAACTTTATGTGCTCCAACTGGACGAGCTGCAAAAAGGATGACAGAAGCTACAGGTGAAGAAGCAAAAACGCTACATAGAGTTCTAGAAATAGGAAAATTTGCTTCAGAAGATGAAATAAATCCAGACTTGTTAGTTACACCAATAGATGCCAATATTGTAATAGTAGATGAAGCTTCAATGATAGACTTATTTTTAATGAACTATTTAATGAAAGCTTTGTATAATGGTACAAAACTAGTTTTGGTAGGAGACGAAAATCAGCTTCCATCTGTAGGACCAGGAAATGTATTAAAAGACATTATCGCATCAGAACAAGTACCAGTTGTAACACTAAATAAAATATTTAGACAAGCTGCAAAAAGTAAAATAATACTAAACAGCCATAAAGTAAATGAGGGAGAAAGCTTTATTGGAGTAAAGCAAGATAATGAAGAAGAACTTTTACAAGACTTTTTCTTTATCCAAGAAAATAATAAAGACAATATAACAAAACAAATTGTGTCTCTTTGTACAGGTAGATTAGAAAAGTATGGTAATTATGACTTTATAAAAAATATCCAAGTTATTACTCCAACCAAAAAAGGAACATTAGGTACAAAAGAGCTAAATCAAGTAATACAAAGCAATGTTAATCCATTTGAAACTATTAAAAAAGAAAAGAAATTTGGAGATGTTATATTTAGGCAAGGCGACAGAATAATGCAAGTAAAAAACAATTACGACATCTTTTGGGAAAGAGATGGAAAAACAAACGAAGCAGGTTCTGGAGTATTTAATGGAGAATTTGGAACAATTATAGACATAAACGAAATGGACAAGGAAATTGTAATTAAATTTGATGATGATAAAAAAGCATGGTACTCTTATGCAGACTTAGACCAAATAGAACACGCATATGCTATTACAGTACATAAAGCACAGCGGAAGTGAATTTGACGTTGTAATTATGCCAATTGCACAAGCTGCACCTATGTTACTTACAAGAAATTTACTTTATACTGCAATGACTAGAGCAAAGAAATTATTAATAATTATTGGAAATAAAAATGTTATAGATTTTATGATAAATAATACAGACAGCAAAAAAAGAAATACTGGCTTAGAGTACAAATTAAGACAGTTGTAAAAGAAAGGATATATATTTGTTTAATTTCATAGAAAAAATTTTAGATCTAATATTTCCGCCTGTTTGCGGTATTTGTAATAAAAAAATAAACACATATTTATGTGGAAAATGTGAAAAAGAGATAAATAAAATTACATGTGTGGGGGAAAATAGGTATGATAATAAATATTTTTCTACACACATGTATTTATTTAAATATGAAGGAATAATAAGAAATAAAATTATCTCATACAAATTTAATGATAAGCCATATTTATACAAAACTTTTTGTGAAATTTTTGTAAAAAACAAAAAAGTTTGTGAATTTTTAAAAAAATATGATATAATAATTTCAGTTCCAATGTATAAAAAGAAGAAAAATCAGAGAGGATATAACCAAAGTGAACTAATAGCTAAAGAAATAGCAAAAAAGACAGAAAATATAGAATATAGAAACGATATTTTACTAAAAATAAAAAATACAGCAAGGCAAAGTTCACTAAATAAGGAACAACGAAAAGAAAATATAAAAAATGCTTATCTAATAAAAAGCAGTAATAAAGAGTATATTCTAAATAAGAACATACTTATTTTTGACGACATATATACAACTGGCTCTACAGCTAATGAATGTGCAAAAATGTTAAAAGAAGCGGGAGCAAAAGATGTGGGAATATTGACAATTGCTAGAGACTAACTTGGAAATTGTGACCAGATCTAAATTTCCTAAAATGAGAAATTGGGGGCACATCTTAAAAGGTATAAAAGAACAATTAAGATAAAAATAGTAGATTTCAAAAGAAAGGGATGAAGTAATGGAAGATTTAGTAGAAAGCATATTGGATTATATTAGAGCAGATTATACAGATTATGCAATTATGATAAATGGTGAGTGGGGAAGCGGAAAGACATATTTTTGGAATAATAAAATAAGGCCAAAAATAGAAAATATGTCTGTAAATGGAAGAAGACTTACACCAATATATATGTCTTTATATGGAATATCAAATTTAGAAGAAATAAGCAAGAAGATATTTATAGAAACGACACAGTTAATGGACAAAAATTTAAAGAAATTTATGAATGCAAGTGGAGTAAATGCTATACCAGAGTATGCAAAAACTGGTTTAGATATGGCAAACTTCTTTGGAGTTACACAAAATGGAGATAGACTAGATTATGGTCAATTTTTTTCAACAGATGACAAGGTACTATGTTTTGATGACTTGGAAAGAGCAAATGTTGATGTTATAGATATTTTGGGATATATAAATAATTTCGTTGAACATGACCATATAAAAACAATTATTATTTGTAATGAAAAGGAGCTATCTACAAAATTAAAAAGCAACAACTTGGAAATGAAAACTTTTATAGCAACATACTTACTAGACAAAGAAGGAAAGCTTAATATAAAAACAGACAAGCCAATGGTAGAAAGAATTAGAGACACCATTGAGTATGTATTTGACAAGGCAAATGATTATGAAAGAATAAAAGAAAAACTTATAGGTGAGACATTTGAATATGCACCAGAGTTTAATTATATAATAAATGGTTTATTAATGCGCTTTGAGAAATATCCAGAATTAATACGTTTTTTAAGAGAAAATACAAATTTAATTGTGTCAACATTTAATAAAAGTGGGACGAGAAACTTACGTATTTTAAAACACTCATTAAATAACTTTAAGAAAATATTTGATATGGTTAATAAATCATATCCAAATACAAATAATAGAATATTACAGACCATGCTTATATTTACAATAGCAGTTTCATTTGAAATAAAAGCAGGAAAAATTACCAAGGACAAATTTGTAAATATCAATAGTAATGAGGAATACAAAGCAATTTTAGTTTCTTCAAGAGTATTTATGGATAACAGACAATTCTATATCAAAGAATTTGATAACAACTATTACTATAACTTTAAAGCTGAATATCGTTTCTTTAAATTTATAGAATTATATGTACGTACAAGAATATTCGATATGAGAATATTTAAAGAAAATATGGAAGTAATAAGAAATACAATTGATACAAGTCAATTACCAGGATATAAGAGATTACTAACTGAAGAATATTGGAAAATACCAGACGACCAATTTGAAGGAGTTATAACAGAAACTTTAGATGATGTGAAAAATGGTAAAGTAGAACTTATAGATATTGTTAAATTATTTGCATATTTTGCATATTTCATAAAAAAAGAATTGATAGATTATGACATGAGAACAATAAAAAGTGTATTTTTTAATGGTATGAATATTTCTTCACTTACATCAAAATATTGTGAAAACGTAGACGAAGAGCTTTCACAAATAGCAATAAACGATGAAGAAGCTCCAGAGATGGAAGATATACTAGCACATTTTAACGAAATAAATTTACAGTTAAAAGATAAAATGTACAAAGAAAAGGCAGAAGAAGTATTTAAGTGCATACCAATGAAAATGGAATTATTTTATGATAAATTTGATAAAGAATGTATGCAAATACCAATTTTTAAATATTATGATTGCTTCCAAATGTTCCAAAGAATTTCTTGTGCAAGCAATGAAGACATAGTAACAATAAAAGAAAAATTAGCAGATAGAGCAAAACTATACAAAAATGAGTTAGCTCCAGAATTGCCTAATATAAAGAAATTAAAACATATTATGGACGACTATATAGAAGGAAAGCAACCAAGTATAAAACTTGTTATATTACAAGATTTTTCAAACGAACTTGCAAACATTATTGTACAGTATGAGTCAACAAATGATGATAAAGTATTTGTTGATGACGAAGTAGCCGAAAAAATAGAAAATTAATAAGATAAATGCACTAGGCTTTTAGAGAAGTATAAATTCTACTAAAAGTATAGTGCGTTTTTATTTACATAAAATTATAAAAATTTTATAAAGATGTATAAAAATGTATTTTAAAGGAATAATAACAATATCATGAAAAAAGGAGGGAGATTTTTGAAAGCAACAGGTGTAGTAAGAAGAATTGATGATTTAGGTAGAGTTGTTATTCCAAAAGAAATAAGAAAAACACTTAGAATAAAAGAAGGAGATCCTTTAGAAATTTTTACAGACAAAGAAGGAGAAGTAATATTAAAAAAATATTCTCCAATAGGTGAATTATCTGAGTTTGCAACAGGTTATGCAGAAACTTTAGCAAAAACAACAGGACATATTGCTTGCATTACAGATAAAGACACAGTAATAGCTGTATCTGGAGGATCAAAAAAGGAATTTTTAGAGCAAGATGTAAGTCCAGAACTTGAGAGTATAATGGACGAAAAAGAAAGTTATACTAGTCAAGAAAATAATGGTCTATCTATTCCAATAACTAAAAATGATAATAGAGAAAGAAAATATAATGCACAAGTGGTATATCCTATTATATCTGATGGAGACGTTATAGGAAGTGTTATATTACTATCTAAAGAAAGCAAAACAAAAATGACAGAAGTAGAGCAAAAAGTAGCACAATCAGCTGCAAACTTTTTAGGAACACAAATGCAAATTTAAAACCTTATATGCAAGCTATAAAAACTATTAACATATAGCTAAAAATTTGTGAACAACTATAGCTAAATTAAGCAAATTTGATCATGTAATGTTCTTGTAATATTTTAGTAATGAAAATGTAAAAACAAAAATATGTAAAACATCTTGTCAAAATAATAGAATTGTAGTATAAATAATGTAGTGTGAAGAATAACGAAGGAGGACTATAAAATGGAAAAGAGATTTGAAGTAAGTAATTTACCAGCAGAGGTATCTGTATGGACAAAAATAAAGAATTTTCTATTTCATGAGGTAAAACTTGAATTAACACCAAAGCAAGAAAAAGTATTTAGAGAGGTTCATGACTTCTGGAATCAAGAGATTACAGGAGAGAAAGTTCATGATTTTCTATTTTATGAAATAACAGGGGAAAAAGTAAAGAACTTTTTATTTCAAGATATAAAAATAGTAGATAACATTAAACTATAATTGTATAAAATAATTGGATATAAATAAAAACAATTAAAGAGAATATCTTTAATTGTTTTTTGTACTTTTAAATTTACAATATAATACAAATCAAACCGCCACTACCCTCATTAACTATTTTTTCAAGTGTTTCCTGTAACTTCTCTTGTGCATCTTCTGGCATCCTAGAAAGTTTATTTTGCAACCCCTCATTTACAAGCTCATGTAAGCTTTTTCCAAATATATTAGATTCCCAAATTTTCTTAGGGTCAGACTCAAACTCAGAAAGTAAGTAGTTAACTAACTCTTCAGATTGTTTCTCACTTCCAACAATAGGTGATACCTCAGTTTCTATATTTGCCTTTATCATGTGTATGCTAGGGGCTTTCGCTTTTAGCTTTACGCCAAACTTAGAGCCTTGTTTTACCATCTCTGGTTCTTCCAATTCTAGCTCATCCATTGTAGGAGTAACAATACCATATCCTTTAGCGTTTACTTCATCCATTGCGTAAGCTATTTTATCGTATTTTTTCTTTGTTTGTGAAAATTCGCTAATTGTAGCAAAAAGGTCACCTTCATTTGCAATTGTAACACCTGATATTTCGGTTAAAATTTTATAAAATAAATCTTCTATTAAGTTTATAGAAATGTTAACACTACCATCGCCAAGCTTAATTTCATCTATCGTGCTAGAACTTATTATTTCTGTATGACCAATTGTGGCTAAACAAGAATCAACTTGTTTTAATATTTTTACATCCTTAAAAGCTGTTTTTATTTCAGAAAACAATTCTTTCTTTAACCAGTGGTCGTTAGAAAGCCTATCTACCCAACGAGGAAATGTAATATTAACACGTTCAATAGGAAACTCATATAAAATTTTACCAAATATATTATTAATATCATCTATAGTAAGGTTAGCACAATCGGTTGGAATTACAGGAGTTTGATATTTACTTTCTAATTTTTGTGCTAAACTTAAAGCATATTCGGAATATGGGTCATCTGTATTTAAAACAATAACAAATGGCTTATTAATTTCTTTAAGCTCATTAACAACTCGTTCTTCTGCACCTATGTAATCTTCCCTTGGAATACCTGTAATACTTCCATCAGAAGTAACTAAAATTCCAATTGTAGAATGTTCCTTTATAACTTTACGAGTTCCTATTTCAGCAGCTTCTTCAAAAGGAATTTCCTCTTCAAACCAAGGTGTTTTTACCATCCTAGGCATATCATCTTCTAAATAACCAATTGCATTATTTACTAAGTAGCCAACGCAGTCTACAAGTCTTACTTTCAAATTCAAATTATTACCAACAGTAATATCTACAGCTTCGTTAGGAATAAATTTTGGTTCTGTGGTCATTATTGTTCTACCACCAGCACTTTGAGGAAGCTCATCTCGTGCACGCTCTTTTTTATATTCGTTGTTAATGTTTGGAATAACTAATAAATCCATAAAATTTTTTATAAAAGTAGACTTACCAGTTCTTACAGGACCAACAACACCTACGTAAATATCACCATCTGTACGATTTGCTATATCTTGATATAATTTTAAGTTTTCTTCCATTAACTTATTAACCCCCTTAAGAAAAATGTTTGTACTAAACTTTATTTAATGTATATTAGGTAACTTAAAACTTATGACTAAAAATTAAAAAAAGTTGTAAATAAAAAAATGTTGTGATACAATAACTAAAGCGTTTTATATATGCAATTATATTCCTAGGCTTTATAATGTATGCACTATGAAAAATATTTTGCATAACATATATAAAAATCTTTTATTTAAGAAAGGAAGAATTTAGATGGAAAATGATATTATTGCTATAGTTATGGCAGCAGGAAAAGGGACAAGAATGAAATCTAAAAATTCAAAATTAGTTCAAAAAATATATGGAAAAGAAATTGTAAAAAGAGCAGTAGAAAATGCACAAAAAGCAGGAGTAAGAGATATAGTAGCAGTAGTAGGTTATAAAAAAGAAGAAGTAATGAAAGTATTAGGAGATAATATAAAATATGCATATCAAGACGAAATGCTAGGTACAGGTCATGCAGTAATGCAAGCAAAAGAATACTTAAAAGGAAAAAAAGGAAAAGTTTTAGTATTAAATGGAGATGTTCCATTAATAAGACCAGAAACTCTAAACAAATTAATAGAAAAGAGCATAGAGAATAAAGAATATGCCACGTTACTTACAGCAATTTACGACGATCCAACTGGTTATGGAAGAATAGTAAGAGACGAAGGCGGAAATATAGAAGGAATAGTAGAAGAAAAAGACACTACACCAGAACAGAAAAAAATAAAAGAGATAAATGCAGGAATTTATTGCTTTGATATAGAAGCTTTATTAAAAGCTTTAGAAAAAGTAACACCAAATAATAAGCAAGGAGAATATTACATAACAGATGTAATTCAAATAATGAACGACAGTGGATTAAAAACAGGAGCAGTTCTTGTAGAAGATAATACAGAAATATTAGGAATAAACGATAGAATTCAACTAGGAATATTAACAAAAGTATTACAAATGCGTATAAATACAGAGCTTATGAAAAATGGAGTTACTATAGAAGACACAAACACTACATATATTTACGATGATGTAGAAATAGGGATGGACACAGTAATACATCCAAATACAACTATAAAATCAGGAGTTACAATAGGAGAAGACTGCGAAATAGGTCCAAACTCATATATTCGTGAAGGCTGTAAATTAGCAAATCACGTAAAAATAGGAAGCTTTGTAGAAATAAAAAAAGCAATAATCGGAGAAGGCACAAAAGTGCCACATTTGTCTTACATGGGAGACTGTGAAATAGGCGAAAAATGCAACATTGGATGCGGAACTATTACATGTAACTACGATGGATTTAATAAGAGCAAAACTATAATAGGAAATCATTCATTTATAGGCTCAAACACAAACTTAGTAGCACCAGTAACATTGGGAGACAATACATTTGTAGCAGCAGGTTCTACAATAACAGACGACGTGCCAGACTACGCTTTAGCAATAGCAAGAGAGCGTCAAACAAACAAAGAAAATTGGAATAAGAAATAGTTGGAAATTGGGGACAGGTCCCAATTTCCCAAATCGGGAAAAAAGGGACAGATCATGTTTTGAAAGAAGGCTTAACAAAACAGCCTTCTTTTAAAACTGGTTAAAGTTAATTAATAGCTGTCCCATTTTTTTTGCTTGTGCATATTATATATTAATAGTGTTAATAAAATAATTGTTTATTAAATAATTAGTAAGATACTAGATAATGTAATGCAATCTAAGAAAAAATAAAAAATGAAAACATTATCCGAAAAATACAAAAGACACTATTAAGGGGGTGTAAATATGTACGACGATAATAAATATACAAACTGCTATGACAATAATTGCGATAACATGTGCAATAACCAATGTAACAAATGTAAGAAAACATGTAAAAACGAATGCAAAGATAAATGTAAGCCTTGTATAGAGCTTATAATTGCAATACTTTCAACATTACTAGCATTAACTATAGGTCTAATATTAGGAGGAATTTCAGTAATAAGTTCTATATTAGCTGCAATATTACCAGCTTTAATAATTTTAGCTATTGTGTTATTGCTATTAATTGCTATAAAAATTATTGAAAAAATATGTAATAAAGATAAAAATAATTGTTGCTAATTATATAAAGAGACAAAACTACAGAGTTACAAAAGCATATAATTATAAAGATATAAACTTACAAAGTCATCAAACTTGATAATTATAAGAATATAAATTTATAGAGGCATAAAGTTAAAGGCTGTTTTTGGGAAATATCCCAAAAACAGCTTACATTGTTTGGTTTCCTGGTAGAAAATAATCTACTACACCATAAACTAAAGCACCTATAATGGCAGCCATCCAAGATACAGCGTATCCTGCTACGAAATATTGAGTAACATATAAAACAACTGCAGACAATATAAAACCTACAAATCCTTTACCAAAAGGTGTTGCGTGTAAACCAGTAAATTTTACAATTAAATAATCAATAAGAGTAAGGACAACTGCTGCTAAAGCTAGAGCCCAAAAACTATTAATTTGAAATCCTGGAGTAAAAAAAGCTGTTATAGCAAGAACTATTGCAGCAGTTGCTAGTCTACCTAATATTTGCCAAACAGTACTTTTGCTACCTTCTTTAGATTTACTGTTAACATCCTCTGACATATAAAACCTCCTTATTTTCTATAACATTGTTAAAATGTTATTTGGTTCAATTTTTATTATGTACATATAAAAAAATATTATTCATTTTAAAATTATTATTTATAAAAATTAAAAAAATATGCGTAAATTGAATAAAAAAAACAAAAATGCAAAAACTAAAGTAAATAAAAAGTTAAGAAGGTTTATAGGTATCCAGTAAAAACCTAAATATAAATGACAAGGAGAGTATAATATATTTAAGAAATTAAATTATTATACGAAAATAAAATGTTAATTGTTTTTTTTAGAAGCATTGTTTTATACATAATTGTTTTAATAGTTATGAGATTAATGGGAAAAAGGGAAATAGGTCAGCTACAACCATTTGAACTTGCAATTGCAATAATGATTGCAGATTTAGCAGCTGTTCCAATGGCAGAAACGGGGATACCAATAAGCAATGGAATAATACCAATATTAGGACTTCTGGTTATGCACTTAATAATTTCTTTCCTAAATTTAAAAAGCATGAAAATAAGAGAAATATTATGTGGAAAACCTGCAATTTTAATATATAGAGGAAAAATTGATGAAAAAGTTTTAAAAAAAGAAAGATTCACTCTAAACGAATTACAAGAAAGGCTAAGAAGTAGTAATGTTGTAAACTTAGGAGATGTAGAATATGCAATATTGGAAACAAGTGGACAAGTTACAGTAATACAAAAACCAGACAAAAGAACTACAACGCCTAAAGATTTTAACATAATGCCAGAATATGAGGGAATACCATATGACTTAGTTGTAGATGGAAAAGTAATGTATAACAATTTAAAAATAATTGGAAAAGACTATAACTGGTTAAAAAAACAAGTAAATAAATTTAACATGGAACCAGAAGAGGCATTAATAGTTACATTTGACGGCGGAAATCAAATATTTTGCCAGAAAAAAGCAAAGTTAGGAAATTAGGGACAGGTCCCAACTTCCCAAATCGGGAAAAAAGGGACAGGTCATAAAACTGATGTGTCTCCAATTTCCTAAATCGGGAAGTTGGGACCTGGTCCCTAATTTCCTAAATTGGGAAAAAATGACCTGTCCCTAATTTCCAAAAGGAGATAATTATGCAAAAAGAATTAATTATATGTATAATAATTGTTATTGCAATTATTGTTGGAAATACATTAACCCATAACAACACAAAAAATGCTGTTAGTGAAGTTAATAAGAAATTGCAAGAGGTAACTGAGAAAATTTTATATGCTCAAGGAGAAACAGAAAATGAAACAGGGAAAAGTTTTACAGAAGAGCAGAAAAACACAAAGTCGGTTGATGCAGAAGAAAAGGAAAACACGAAAGGAATACTAGAAAAACAAAATATAGAAGATGAGATAACAAAAAGTAGTGAATTATGGGATAAAGAATATCAAACACTTGCTTATTATATTGAGCATGATGAACTTGAAAAAGTTTCAGAGGCATTAGTAAGAGCTAAAGCTAATATAAGTGCAGAAGAATATAGCTCTGCTATAGAAAATATAGATAGTTGTATATTCTTACTGCAACATATAGAAGAAAAAGATAAATTCACTCTGAAAAATATTTTCTAATGTATTTCAATTAAATTATTCATTGTGTAATAGCCAGACGATTTATCGGAAATAAATTTAGCAGCTTTTAAAGCACCTTTTGCATAAACTGCTCTAGAATATGCGATATGCTTTATTTCCAAACTTTCGTCATCACTAAAAAACAAAACGCTGTGCTCTCCAACAATATTACCGCCTCTTACAGAAGAAAAGCCAATTTCATTTTTTTCACGTTTTTGTCTATGGTCATGCCTATTAAAAATATAAGTATATTTGTTACCAGATTTTCTGTTTATACTGTCTGCCAGCATTATAGCGGTACCGCTTGGAGAATCTAATTTGCTATTATGATGTGTCTCTACAATTTCAATATCGTCGTTAGCTAAAAGTGTAGCTAAATTTGCAACAGTATTTTTCATAATGTTAATATCAAAAGACATGTTGGCCGATTGAAAAATAGGGATGGTTTTGCTATAAGCTATAATTCTAGATTGTTCTTCCTTAGAAAAACCAGTTGTAGCAATAACTATTGGAATTTTAAATTGATTAGCAAAATCAAGAATTTTAAAACTAGCTTCAGGAACCGAAAAATCTATAATTACATCAGGTTTATTATCTAAAGAAATAAAATTAGAAAGCTCTAATATGGATGAGAAAATTCTATAATTACAGTTTTCTTTTTTATTTCTGTCTAAACCTCCAAACAAATAAAAATCACTACTTTTGGAAACTAATTTAATAACTTCTTGACCCATTTTTCCATTAGATCCATTTACAAAAATACGTAACATTATTATTTACCCCTCCTAAAAATAATAATAAGAAACTACAAAAATTAATAGCAACAAAATAGCAGTAAAATAACAGTAAAACAGCAGCAAAAAATAATGGTAAAGCAAAAATAGTAAAGGTAATAAAAAAGAATAACAACAAAGCTGATGTGTCCCCAATTTCCCAAATCGGGAAGTTGGGACCTGTCCCTAATTTCCAACAAAAATAGGTAAAAGAAAAATCTTTTACCTATATATATGCAATATGCAATTAAAAAATTCTAAATATAAAAAGTCCTAGAAAAACATATGCGTATCTATATATTCGAGAATTAGTTATTCTATTTCTACAATTCATAAAAGTTTCGGCAGTTGCACTGTATTTATCCATACAAGAAACTATAAAAGCTTCTTTAGTTTTTGGAAATTTTAAGGTAACAGGCCACATATGGTTTCTAATTATATCTTTTTCGGTATCATTTAGATTAAATATTTTAGATGCATTTTTTAAAGCGATTCTTGGATGTGCCCAAGCATGAACACCTTTTTCGTTAATGTCTGCAGGAGAAGTGGTATGCCAGTCATATAAAAATAAATCATGAAGCATTGCACCTCGTACAGCAGATTTATAATCTAATTTTAATTTTTTACAAATTAAATAAGTGTAATATGCAACATAATAACAATGTGTATAGCAAGATATTTCGCCATGTTGTATGTAATTATGCATTTGTTTAACTGTTTCATTAGATAATATATCACTCAAAATTTCATTAAATTCTGTGCATTTTTCTATGTTTTTATTAAGATTATCCCCGTTCATCTTTTGCTCCTTTTTTATAAATTAATTATAGCATAAATTATTGGACGATTGTAGATATTAATAAAAAATTAATTTTTTTTAGCGAAATTTTCAATAATATGTTGTAAATTTTCTTTGCCTGTTTCTGACATTTCTACAAGTGGAAGCCTTGGCTTTCCAAAGTTAAATCCAAGTATATTAAGAGCTTCTTTTATAGGAATAGGGTTTACCTCGCTAAATAATGCATTTATTAAACTTAAGCTATTTAGTTGAGCCTTTAAAGCTTCTTTGTGCTTGCCACTTAAGTAATTTATAACCATGTTGTGAACATACTTAGGATAAATGTTAGATAAAACAGAGATTACACCTAACCCACCAAGTGACAAAATAGGGAGTACTTGGTCGTCGTTTCCGGAATATATATTTAAGTTATCTCCACACAATTCGGTAATTTTTGCAACTTGAGAAATATTTCCACTTGCTTCTTTTACAGCTACTATGTTTTCAATTTTAGACAATTCTAAATAAGTTTCTGGAGTGATGTTTAAACCGGTTCTACTTGGAACATTGTACAAAATTATAGGTAAGCTTACAGAATTTGCAATAGCTGTATAATGCGAAACTAATCCCTGTTGAGTAGTTTTGTTATAATATGGAGTTACTACAAGAAGTCCGTCAGCACCTACTGTTTCTGCGTATTTAGAAAGTTCAATAACATTTGCAGTATTATTACCGCCGGTCCCTGCTATAACAGGTATTCGTTTATCTACAATATCAACAGTAAATTTTATTAAATCTTCTTTTTCAGTATTAGACATTGTAGAAGACTCGCCAGTAGTACCACACACAATTATAGCATCTGCACCTTGAACTATTTGAAACTCTACAAGTTTTTTGTATTCTTCAAAATTTATTCCTCTTTCATCGAAAGGTGTAGCTATTGCAGTACCGGACACCTTTAAAAATTATTTTCTTAGACATAAAATACCTCCTTTAAATAAGATTTTAAAATTATTGCAGACAAATTAGGTCTTTTAGAATTTGCACTGCGTTAGTGGCAGCACCTTTTCTAATGTTATCTGCTACAACCCAAAGATTTAAACCGTTATTAATGCTGTTATCTCGTCTAATTCTACCTACATAAACATTGTTATACCCAGATACATTAATAGGCATAGGGTATTGAGGAGTATTAATTACTTTAATACCAATAGAAGCACTTAATATATCTAATACATCTCTTAAATAAAAAGAATTTTCAAATTCAATATTTATACTCTCTCCGTGGCAATTTCTAACAGGAACTCTAACAGCAGTAGCGGTAATACTTAAGTTAGGTTTCTTTAATATTTTTCGTGTTTCATTTATCATTTTCATTTCTTCTTTTGTGTACAAATTATCTTCAAAAACATCAATTTGTGGTATGCAGTTATCAAAAATTTCATAATCAAATTTTTCTAAATTATAAGAATATAAAGGGTTAAAATGCTTTTTTATACCATTTTCATAGTCATTTAAAGCTTTTTTACCTGCACCAGACACAGCTTGATATGTTGAATAAACAATTCTTTTAATTTTATATGCATCATCTAAAGGTTTTAATACAACAACAGCTTGAATTGTAGAACAATTTGGATTGGCAATTATACCTTTGTTTTTTAAAATTTCTTCCGGGTTTACTTCAGGTACAACTAAAGGAACATCTTTATCCATTCTAAAAGCACTACTATTATCAATTACAATACAGCCAGTAGAAGCGGCAATAGGAGCAAAATGCTTTGAAGTAGTCGCACCAGCAGAAAATATAGCAAAATCAAAATGCTCATCTTTAAATGAATTTTCAGTTAACTCTTTAACTATGTAATCTTTACCATTAAAGTGTATTTTTGTTCCCGCAGATTTACTAGAAGCAAATAATACATAATTAGAAATAGGAAGCTTAAACTCTTCTAAAACTTTTAAAGCAGTTCTTCCAACTAAACCAGTCGCACCGACAAGTGCTAATTTATAATCTTTCATAAAATCACCTGCTTAATAATATGCTTAATTTGAAAAAATAGTGACTTGTCAGTGGGGCTTGTCAATGGGGACGGGGATTTTTGACAACCTAAGTTCCAGAAGCACACAATATATTTAAACGTACGAAACTATCAATGTACTTTATGTATGTTGATAGGTTTTAAAATGCACCCAAAAATGCAATCAAAATGTAATGCAAATGTAATATAAAAGAAACAAAAATCTCATAATGAGATGAAATAATAATGTCACAAGATGAGATAAACAAGAAAAGGTTGTTCCTATTTTGAATTTGGTAATCATTAATAAAATAACTTAAATAATCATTATAGTAACTTAAATAGAATTAGCGAAAGTATTTATAAATATAAGTTAGGACAATTTAAAATTTACAAATAAAACTTATAATTGCTAAGCAATTATATAAAAAAGTAAAAAGTGATTAAAAAACAAAAAAATGGGAATAATAACAAAAGAAAGAAAAAGTAGGAGGAAGAAAGATGAGAGTAGGAACAAGAAAAAGAACAGGATTAGAAAGTACTAAACTATTACAAAAACACAATAAGAATAACAAGCGGAATAACACTAATAGCACTAGTATTTACTATTGTAATATTATTGATATTAGCAGGAATAACAATAAGTTTAGTATTTAGTGAAAATGGAATAATAGCGAAAGCAAGAGAGGCAGCAGAAAAAACAAATCAAGCAGTAATAAATGAACAAGCCCAAATGAACGATGTAACAGCCGCAATGGAGAATATGTTAAATGGTGCAGGTGGAAGCGGAACAACACCGGAAGAGCCTGAGCCAGAGGAACCAGCAAATGATGGAAACTATAGTGAAACAAAAGGAGTAAATACACCAAAATTAACAGCGGAGATGGAGCCAATAAAATATGATGCAGAAAATAGTAGATGGGTAAAAGCAGATAAGACATCAAATGATTGGTATAATTATAGTGCAGGAGAATGGGCAAATGTAGTAATAGGAGGACAATTTGACGGAAGCGGAGTATTAAATGAAAGTGCAGATGGATATAGTATGTTTGTGTGGATACCAAGATACGCATATAATATAACAAGTGGGTATCATTCAAATGCAGCAGGAACAATAGACGTAGTATTTTTAAAAGGAACAAGTGATGAAATAGGAAGTAGCGCAGAAGCAGCAGGAAAAAGTATAGTAAGTTATAGTGAAGCAAGTGCGAACGGAGTAAGTACACATAAATTTGTAGAAGAAAAATATGTAGTACACCCAGCATTTGTAGGAGATGCAAACTTAGGAGGAGGCTATGGAAATAATAGTGGAGCAAGCGATAATGGAATAAGCGGAATATGGGTAGCAAAATTCGAAGCAAGCCCAGAAGGAGCGACAACAGATGTATCAAATAGTCAATATAATGGAACAGAAAAGAAATTACAAGTAAAACCAGGAGTAAGTAGCTGGAGAAGTATAACAATAAGTAATGCGTATGATGTATGTAAAGCATATAATGAGACATTAAATAGCCATTTAATGAAAAATAGCGAATGGGGAGCAGTAGCGTATTTAAGCAGAAGCGAATATGGAAGAGACGATGAAGTATGGATAAATAATAGTAGTAGTTTCATAACAGGCTCAGCAGGAAATAGTGTGAGTGCAAGTAGTAATACAGGAACAGATACAAATTATAAAAGCGAACAAGGAGTACATGCAAGTACAACAGATAATGTGTATGGAATATATGACATGAGTGGAGGAACATGGGAAAGAGTAGCAGCATACGTAGATAATAAAAATTCAAGTTTAACAAGCTATGGAAATAGTCTATATACAAGCACAGATGCAAAGACAAAGAATGTATATACGGCAGGAAACGAAGATACAAGGTTATCACACTATAATGCAAATACGAGCAAGTATGGAGATGCAATATATGAGACATCGAGCGGAACGTACAATTCAAGCGGCGATTCTAATCAACAATCGTGGTTCGACGATTACTCTAACTTTCCGTATTCGAGCGGTCCTTTCTTCTCACGCGGAGGCTATTACGACGATGGTTCTGGTGCTGGCGTGTTCTTTTTCTACAACTACAATGGCGGTAGCGACAGCAATCTCTCGTTCCGTCCGGTCTTGGTCGCACTTTAACGTGACCTTGAACCTTGATATTTGTAAATCGGCACAAAAAATAAATATCTCTTATGGCAGATTACGGGCAGAAATTTAAAATGGGGTATTGTATAATTCAGTGTGTGAAATAAAAAGTAGGGTATTGTATAATTCAGTGTGTGAAATAAAAAGTAGCACACTGAATTTTTTGTGTGCAGAAGGAGGTAATAATGAAAGAACTAACATTAAATGATTGGGGTTTGTAATTATTTTTGTGTAATTTCATATATCCTTATGATAAAATTGTATAAATTTAACTATCAATGTACTTTA
>CALXVM010000014.1 GCA_944392105.1 uncultured Clostridia bacterium
AAAATAATGACCTTCTAAAATCGATTTTAAGCCATTTTTATTTTTAGATTGATAAATTACTTGTTTAAAATTTTAGGGTTAAATATTGATTTTAGAAAATTACCATTAAAAAGTAGATTTTTTTGAAGAAACTACTATCATATATAAATATGCAAAAAAAGTGCAAAAAAACGACGCACTAGAATCGATTTTAAGCCGTTTTTTTAGTAAGGACGTATAGTTTGTTGTCTGTAAAATAAAGCAAATATAAAAAAATAGGCACTTTGAGGATTTTTAGAAAAAATTATAGAATAAAATTATAATAAGAAAATAATTATAGTAATGAAATTATAAAAGTAAAATATAAAAATACTTTAAAATTGATTTTAGGAGCTCAGATAAATGCAGAAATAAAGAATATAATATATATGAATAGAATATTAATGTCTATAAGTCAGTCAGAAACCTTGAAACAACAGAAGTAGAGGTTTATGGCAGTTTTATATATTACTCCTACCTCTTATTGCACAAAACTTTGATTTTGCGCAATAAGGCATTAAAAAAGAACCTCTCTTTTGGCTCCTATATCTCCGTTATTTTTAAGTTAAATTTATCTTCAAACACTTTCTTTTTAGCTATATATTCTTTTGTTTTAAATCCCTTCACATCTATAATTTCATTAGTATTATCATTATGAAAAACAATAAAATCTGCTTTATACTTTAGTCCTGGTGCTAATATAAAAGTTGGTTGTAAACAAAAACCTTTTATTTCATTTGCTTTTAATTTTAACTTTAATTCACAATAATAATCAGCTTCTTTTTGGCTATCAAATCTATGTCCGTCTATAGACACTTTATAAGACCTGTATTTACTTTTCTTCTTAGATCCATTAGTAAATTCTTTATAATCATCTATGCTCCAATGCTCCACTTTACTTCCCTACCTCTTAAATATTAAGTTTTAAGAAATTATATCATAAAAAATAATTGAAGTATATATTTTTTACTCCAATTATTTTTTTAGTATATTATTTTTTACTTTTATTAAAATTATATATGACATTTTACGTCATTATATTTTAAAATTTTAAACAATATAAATTTGCTAATATATATAACTTTTTTTATTTACAGTAGTAGCTTTAAAATATGCTTAATTTCAATTATTATACTTTTTTATATGTTAAACGATAAATTATTTGTTATTTTACATTTTTTAAAAATATAGACATTTTTTCAATAAATTCTTCATTATTTTTAGTAGCTACCATTTCATCTATTAATTCTTCAGTAACATCTGCTACAGACATAGAAGACATAGCTTTTCTTAATGCAAATACTGTTTCTAGTTCCTTTGGAGTTAATAGCAACTCCTCTCTTCTAGTTCCAGATTTATTAATATCTATTGCAGGGAATATTCTCTTTTCAGACAACTTTTTGTCTAAATGAACTTCCATGTTTCCTGTACCTTTGAATTCTTCAAAAATAACATCATCCATTCTACTTCCTGTTTCTATTAGTGCTGTTGCTAATATGGTTAAGCTACCACCATTTTCTATATTTCTTGCAGCACCAAAGAATTTTTTTGGTTTATGTAAGGCACTTGGGTCAAGTCCACCTGACAAAGTTCTTCCTGAAGATGGAATTACAAGGTTATAGGCTCTTGCAAGACGGGTAATACTGTCTAATAAAATTACAACATCTTTACCTTGCTCGGTAAGTCTTTTAGCTCTTTCTAAGACCATTTCTGCTACTTTAACATGATGTTCAGGCAACTCATCAAATGTAGAATAAATAACATCACCTTTTATAGACCTGGTCATGTCAGTAACTTCTTCTGGTCTTTCATCTATTAATAATACAATTAATTCTATCTCTGGATTATTAATAGAAATACTGTTTGCAATTTTCTTTATTAATGTTGTTTTTCCTACCTTAGGAGGAGCAACAATCATACCTCTTTGACCTTTACCTATAGGAGAAATTAAATCTATTATTCTCATTGCATATTCATTAGGAGTAGTTTCTAATTTGATTCTTTCATTTGGATGTATAGGAACTAAATCGTCGAATTTCTTTCTTCTATAAGCTTTTTCTGGTGCCTCACCATTTACTTCTCCTACATATATTAAAGCAGGGAACTTGTCCTTTTCTGTGTCTTGAGGAATTCTTGCAATTCCTTTAATTTTATCTCCTTTATCTAGCTTAAACCTTCTTATTTGAACAGAAGAGATGTATACGTCTTTTGGACTAGATAGATAATTTTTCCCTCTTAAAAAGCCGTACCCATCTGGTAATACTTCTAAAATTCCTTCTACAATCTGGTCATCTGCATTTGTAAGTTTATAGTTTCCTTCTCCTTGAGAATTTTGTAAATTAACATTATTTTGATTATTCTTTTCTGAATTTTCCTTTTGATTTTTATTTAATTGAACATCATCTTTTTCAATATTTTCGGAATTGTTTTTATTTTCGGTATATGTATTCTTGATATTAACTTCGTCCGTCTTATTAGACTCATCATTACTATTATTACTAAATAGTAAACTTAATAAGTCTTCTTTCTTTAGTTTTGAGACATTTTTAATGCCCTTTTCTTTTGCCATTTGGCGTAACTCAACTAATGTATAATTTTCCATTCTAAGCCCCCATAAAATAAATAATTATATATAATTTAAAGTTTTATTTAATATTTAATTTGTATAATAAAAGGAATATTAAGATAAAAAAACTTTAGAAAAAACAATATTGATTTTATCTAAAATGTGAATTTTAAAATAAATATTATATAAGAGGATGATACCTCTTATATAATTTATTTACTAATATCTATATAAACTTTTTCATTTGGCAAATACATATCTAATTTTTCTCTTGCTACATCTTCTATATATTCTTTAGAATCCAAGTGCTCTTTGGTGTCTGCAAGTTCTTGACCTATTTCTTTTGCTTCTTCTATTTGTTCGTTATATCTATCTGCTTCTGCAGTATATGTATTTAATAATTTTTGCTGTGAAATAAATGTGTAAACGGCATATATTAAAACAGCTATTATAATAATTCGCTTTAAAACTTTAGTTTTCATAGCTTCTCCTTAGTTTATTTATAAAAAGTTCTATATATTATTTTTTTCTACATATAAATTTAAAATCCTTCTTTTTTTCGACTATTTTTATATTTTTTTATAGAAAATTTTGGAATTATATTCCTTATATTTAAAATAGATTTTGAAAAAGGTCGAAAAACTTTATTCTTTATAAATTTTAAAATACTTTTGCTAAAAAGTAAAGTCTTTTTTATTGGAAAAAGTAGAATCTTCTTTAAAAATGTTAAAATTTTGCTTCCATAATTAATAAAAATTTTACTTATAGTAAATAAATAAATTAACATTCCTATTAAAATTCCTATAAACAAATAACTTCGTATCTCTCCATTGTTAAATTTGAATATAGAAAATATTATAATTATTCCAGCTAGAACCCCAAAAACAATGTCTTCTATGTATGTAATAATATCTGGAGTTTTAAAAGATTTTCTTAATATTCTAAAAAAATCAAATAAAATAGAAATAACTACTCCTACAATAATAAATATAAAAAAGCAATATAATTCATTCAAAATTTTCCCTCAATTCTTTAATATTCTTTTACGAATATTACCAAATATGATTTAGACAAATACAAAGTAAAGGCTTTTTATTTAAATATTTTAGAAAACAATCCTTCACCTTTTTTCTCCATTGTATTTTCACTATATGCTATTTGCATTATATTTCCATTTACAATTGTCTCAGAAGTATCTATACTTAATTTATTAATTCTTAAATCCTCGCCTTTTATAGTTAAAAGTCCTAACTCTGTTTCTACTATAATAATCTGATCATCAAAACTAAGTACATCTAGCACTCCAGATATACTTAATTTTTCTCTATTTTCTAAAACTATATTTTGAATAACGTTGGTTGACTGAATATTATCTTTTTTCATATCCATTGGCATAAAATTCATTCCTTTCTTATTTTAAGTCAATAACTATATACGTTATCTCCTTAAAAAACTACTCAATTGCTGTATTTGTATATTTAATTATATTCAGTCCTTGTCTACTTTAGAACAAAACATCGTGAAATTCTTGTAAAAGACCATCAGATATTTCTTGTTTAAAATTAATTGTTATTTTACACTCGTCAATATTAATACTGAAAATTTTTAAGTCCTTTTCTATAATAAAATTAAAAATCTTATTTAGAATTTCGTTGTTATAACTGCAACCATAACCTATTATAGATATTCTGCTTAAGTTATTATTTCTTACTATACTTTTTATAGTTTTTTGTTCAAATTTATTACTAATTAATGTTCCTTCTTTATTATTAAATGTTGACTTTGTTTCTATTGGAACATTATATTTTTCTGCAATTGTAACACATCTATTATGAAGAACCTTTGCCCCTTCCCCTGATATTTCTCTCATTTCTTCGTATGAAATATTACATAACTGTTTAGTATTTTTTATTTTTTTAGGATCCGCAGTATATACTCCCTCAACATCGGAATAAATATAGCAATGCTTAGCATTTAATATAGCTGCTATTGACACAGCTGTTGTGTCTGAGCCACCTCTTCCTAATGTTGTAATATTTCCTTCTTTGTTAATCCCTTGAAATCCTGCTAAAATTACTATTTTACCTTCATTTAATTCTTTTTCTAGCCTATAAGTATCTATTTTCTCTATTTTAGCATCTGCATGTTCATCATCTGTTAAAATTCCTACCTGCCATCCAAGTAAAGAAACAGCCGGATATCCCATAGAATTAAGTAATATTGACATTTTAGTAGCAGATATTTGTTCTCCTACACTTAAGAGAGCATCTAATTCTCTTTTATTTGGATTTTTAGATAATCTTTTTGCTTCTTCTATTAATTTATCTGTTGTTTTCCCTTGAGCAGATAATACGACAACTACTCTATTATTAGAGTTATAGTAATTAATTATTTTTTCTGCTACCAGCTTCAAATTTTCATCATTTGTTAAAGAACTTCCTCCAAATTTTAAAACTATTGTGTCCATATATATACACCTAATAAAAAAATATAATATAGTAAATTTAATTATAAAAATACTATATTATATTTTATTAAACTTATATAAAATCGTGAATTATTTTAACTATCACAAGTTATTTGTTATTAGTAATATATTTTAAATATGCATCCATAAATCCGTTTAAGTCTCCATCCATAACTGCTTGAACATTTCCAACTTCATAATTCGTTCTATGATCTTTTACAAGAGTATATGGACAAAATACATAAGATCTTATCTGGCTTCCCCATGCTATGTCCATTTGTACACCTTTTAAGTCTTCTATTTTTTCCTTTTGCTCTTTTTCTTTTAAGTTTATAAGTTTAGACTTTAACATTTTCATAGCAGTCTCTCTATTTTGAATTTGAGAGCGCTCTGATTGGCAAGCTACCACTATATTAGTTGGAATGTGTGTAATTCTTATAGCAGATGATGTTTTGTTTACATGCTGTCCACCTGCACCAGAAGCTCTATAAGTGTCAATACGTAAATCATCTGGATTAATGTCTACTTCTATATCTTCTGCTATTTCTGGCAAGACCTCGACCGATGCAAATGATGTGTGCCTTCTTCCTCCGGCATCAAATGGTGATATACGTACTAGCCTATGTACTCCCATTTCACCTTTTAAGTATCCATATGAATAGTCTCCTGAAACCAAGAAAGTAACACTTTTAAGCCCTGCCTCTTCCCCATCTAAATAATCAAGTTCTTTAACTTCATATCCGTTTGCATTAGCCCATCTTGTATACATTCTATAAAGCATTTCTGCCCAGTCCTGTGCTTCTGTTCCTCCTGCTCCTGGATGGATGGTTATAATAGCATTATTTATATCGTATTTACCAGATAGTAGTGTTGTTATTTCTAATTTATCTATCTCTTTTTTTAACTCAAATGTATTATGTAAAAGTTCTTTGGTAAGTGCTTCATCTTCTTCTAGTTGTAGTAGTCCATTCATGTCTACTAGATTGTCTAATTCGGATTTTACTTTTTTAAAATTATTTACTTTATTCTTTAAGCTAGTAATTTTTTTTAATACTTTAGAACTATTTTCTGCATCACTCCAAAATTCATTTTGTGTTGTTTGTTTTTCTAATTCTGCTAATTCTTTTTCTTTATTAGCTACATCAAAGTGAATCACCTATTTTTTGTAGTCTATCTGATAGTTCTTGTAGTTTTGAAGAATTTTCTTCTAATTCTATCAACTTCATCACATCCTTTAATTATTTATATGTTGAATTTATAATAACACAAGTATTTAATTTATACAATGAAATTTTACTTAGCCTTTCTAAATTTATATATTATATGAAGTATCAAAGGCTTTTAAAAGGTAGCTATTAAAAAGACAAGCTAAGAAATATATTTTTAGTCAATCTCTATAGCACCTGTATATAAACCATAGTACATTCCTTTCTTAGCAATTAGTTCTTCATGATTTCCTCTTTCAATAATTCTACCATGGTCTAATACCATAATTAAATCTGAATTCCTAATTGTAGATAATCTATGTGCAATAACAAATACTGTTCTTCCCTTCATAAGTTTATCCATTCCGTCTTGTACAATTTTTTCTGTACGAGTATCTATACTTGATGTTGCTTCATCTAATATTAGTACAGGAGCATTATCTAAAGCTGCCCTTGCTATTGATAAAAGCTGTCTTTGTCCTTGTGATAGCCCTTCCCCGTTTCCTGTTATTACAGTATCATATCCTTTTGGTAAATGTTTAATAAATTGGTCAGCATTTGCAAGTTTTGCTGCTGAAAAAACTTCTTCGTCGCTTGCTGCTGGTCTTGAATAACGTATATTATCCTTTATTGTTCCAGTAAATAGACTAGTGTCTTGTAAAACCATTCCTAAAGATCTTCTTAAATCGCTTTTCTTTATTTTATTAATATTTATTCCATCATATCTTATTTTTCCGCCTTGAATATCGTAAAAACGGTTTATAAGGTTAGTAATAGTTGTTTTTCCTGCACCTGTTGCACCAACAAAAGAAACTTTTTGACCTTCTTTTGCCTCTAATGAAATATCGTGTAAAACTATTTTCTTATCAGTGTATCCAAATACTACATTCTCAAATTTTACATGTCCTCTTAGCCTTACATAAGTAATTCTGCCATCATGATGAGGATGTTTCCATGCCCATAAATCGGTTCTCTCATTAGCTTCTACAATTTTACCGTTTTCCATTTTTGCATTAACAAGTGTTACATAACCATCATCTTCTTCAGATTTTTCATCTATTAATTTGAATATTCTTTCTGCACCAGCTAATGCCATTGCAATAAAGTTCATTTGTTGAGAAACTTGCCCTAATGGGTTAGTAAATGATTTTACATATTGTAAAAATGCTGCAATACTACCAATAGATAAAATTCCATTTACAGATAAAATACCTCCTATTACAGCTACTAAAACATAACCTAGGTTACCTATATTTAAAATACAAGGCATTAAGATATTTGCATAAATATTAGCACTAGTTGCACTATCACATAAATCTTCGTTTAATTCGTCAAATTTTTTCATGTTCTCATTTTCATAACAAAATACTTTTACAACTTTTTGTCCTTCTATCATCTCTTCGATGTATCCGTTTACTTTACTCATATCTTCTTGTTGTTTAATAAAAAATCTTGAGCTATTACCACCTAAATATCTTGCTACAAAAGCCATTACAATTACCATTGCTACAACTACTAAAGTTAAATATATATTAGTTGTAAACATAGAAATTAGTACTGTAACCATTGTTATAATTGCTGCAAATACTTGTGGAATACTTTGACTTAAACACTCTCTTAAAGCATCAACATCGTTTGTATATGTACTCATTGTTTCGCCATGTGGATGGCTATCAAAATATCCAATTGGAAGTGTCTGCATATGGTCAAACATTTCTGTACGTATTCTATTTAATATTCCTTGAGAAATATTAATCATTAATCTATTATAAACGTAAGTTGCTACAATTCCAACAACATAAATTACTGCCATGTTAAGTATAGCTTGTAACAATAGAGTAAAGTCTGGATTTTGGTTGCCAATTAAAGGCACAATATAATTATCTATTAACCTTTGAATAAACTGTATACCTAAAACACTAGCAATGGAGCTTACTATAATGGCTACAAGTACAATAAAAAATTGCAATTTATATGTTGTAAATACATATTTTAGGAGACGTAAAACTGTTTTAGACTTTTTTGTTTTCTTAGCCATTATTATCATCTCCTTTCATTTGTGACTCATATACTTCTTTATATATTTGATTTGTTTTTAATAACTCTTCAGATGTTCCAATTCCATCTATTTTTCCATCGTTAAGGACAATTATTTTATCTGCATCTTCTATAGAAGTTATACGTTGTGCAATAATTATTTTAGTTGTATTTGGTATCTCTTCTCTAAATGCTTTTCTAATTAAAGCATCTGTTTTTGTATCAACAGCACTTGTAGAATCATCTAATATTAATATTTTTGGTTTTTTCAAAAGTGCTCTAGCTATACAAATTCTTTGCTTTTGACCACCAGATACATTAGTTCCTCCTTGGTCTAATACAGTCTCATATTTAGCAGGGAATTGCTTAATAAATTCATCTGCTTGAGCTAGTTTACATACTCTTTCTAATTCTTCATCTGTGGCTTCTTTATTACCCCATCTTAAGTTTTCACTTATAGTTCCAGAAAACAATACATTTTTTTGTAGCACCATAGAAACACTGTCTCTTAAAGCTTCCAAGTCATAATCTTTTACATCTATGCCGCCTACTTTAACTTTTCCTTTTGTTGCCTCATATAATCTTGGAATTAACTGTACTAAAGTTGATTTAGAACTTCCCGTTCCACCTATAATACCAACTGTTTCTCCTGCTTTTATATCTAAATTTATATTTCGCAAAGCAAACTTATCTTTATCTTTTTCGTCGCTATAACAAAAACTTACATTATCAAATATTATAGAACCATCTTTTACTTCTTTTATAGTATTTTCTTTATTTTTTATAGCAGGTTCTTCGTCTAGAACTTCTATAATTCTTTCAGCAGAAGATTGAGATATAATAATCATAACAAATACCATAGAAAGCATCATTAAACTCATTAATATCTGCCATGCATATGTAATAAGGCTAGAAAGTTGTCCTGTTTGCATCTCTCCACCAACTATAAGCTGAGCACCAAACCATGAAATTAATAATATACAAGTATATATTGTAAACTGCATTACGGGGCTGTTAAATGCTACTATTTTTTCAGCTTTTTTAAAGAAGTAAAATACTTCGTCATTTACTTTTTTAAATTTTTGCTTTTCAAAATCTTCTTTGGCATAGGCTTTTACAACTCTTATACCACTTAAATCTTCTTGTACTACTCTATTTAGATTATCATATTTTTTAAATACTGTTTCGAAATTTGGGTGTGCCTTTCTAACTATAAAAATTAAAAGAAAACCTAAAACAGGTATTGCTACTAAAAATATACATGCTAATTTTGCACTAATTGTAAAACACATAATAAGTGCGAAAATCATCATAATAGGTCCACGTACTAAAATTCTTATAATCATTTGAAAAGCTTGTTGCACATTTGTAACATCTGTTGTAAGCCTTGTAATTAAACTCGAAGTAGAAAATTTGTCTATGTTTTCAAATGCATATGTTTGTATTTTATTAAACATAGCTTTTCTCAGATTTTTTGCATATCCTGATGAAGCTTTAGATGCAAATCTTCCAGATAACATTCCAAATGTTAATGAAAGTATTGCAGATACTATTAAAAATATTCCTATTTTTAGAATATACTTAACATCACTATTTTGAATTCCTATATCTATAATTTTTGCCATTAAATATGGAATAATAATTTCCATTATAACTTCAAAAATAACAAATATTGGGGTTAGAATAGCATCCTTTTTGTATTCTTTAACATAACTTGCTAATTTTTTTATCATTATTTTTACTCCTTTCATTTAAATATTTAATACAATTATTGAAATTTAGGAATCACAATTTATCATATCACAAAAAAGAAAATTATTCCACTTTTATCTAGAATAATCTTCATTTTTATTTATTATATATTTCTCTTCTATGTCCTATTTCTAAGACTAATACTATTATATTTTCATCTTGTATTTCGCATATAACTCTATAATTTCCTATTCGATATCTCCACTGTCCTGATTTATTTTCTACTAATCCTTTGCCGTGAACTCTTGGATTTTCGCAATTTTCTATATTTTTTTCAAGCCATCCAATTATCAGTGCTGCTGTGTATTTATCCATTTTTTTTAATTGCTTTTTTGCTTTTTCTGTAAATATTACTTTATATTTCAATTATAGACCCAACTCCTCTTTTACTTCTTTCATAGTATAAGTTTTAGGATTTTTCTTATATTCCTTTATCGCTTTATTATAACATTCTAAGTCATACTCATCTTCAATTTTTTCTAATACGGCATTCCTAATTAAGTCAGATAATGAAATGTTGTTCATCTCTGCATAAGTTTTTATTAACTCTGTATCCTTTTCACTTAATCGTACCGAGATAGTCATAATTTTCAACTCCTTTCTGTTATTATTGTACTACATTGTATTACATGTTGTCAATATTATTCTATTATTATTTGTATAAATTTGTGATAATATTCTTAATATTAAATCATTATCAGTCATTTTTATATTCTCCTATTTTAAATTTAAAAAGACGAATTATAGTCTCATTTTTATTTAAAAGTTTTATATTATATATTTATTTTTGTAAAGTATAACCGTAATAAATATAATTATACAGTATTACTAAAAAAGAAATGCCGTGGTCAGACGACATTTCTTTTACTTTCACCGAATAGTAAACCCTAAAGGTAGGTACCAATCTTCGTCAAAATATCTTTTTACCATTTGGAATAAGAACTCGTTGTATTCATGCCACTCTTTTAAAAGCATAGCACGAGTATCATAGATGTTCTCGCAAACACCTGGCGAGATAGGAATAATGCCTCTTCCATATCTTGGACGTTCTTCATAAGGAAGTCTACAACCTTCATATTTGTTCCAAAAAATGCACGGATAGTTTCTATTTCCGATGTGAATCACATCGACGATTAACTTTCCTTGATTTCTTGGTCTCATATAGAGAGTAGCTTCATGTGAGTTTATAAGAAAACTCAAGTCCAGTGTAAACATATTTCCAATGGTTTTAAAGACTTTGCGTTGCTTGTCAAATATCAAGTCAATTGAATAATTCCCAGACTCCAGCGCTGCAATCATTTTATTCCGGTCACAGTCAAAGTCATAAGGAGAAGCTTCACACGCTGTTGTTTGGCAACACCTACCTCCGCATTCTCTACAAATGGTTTTATCTTCTAATTTGCAACCAAGTAGTTGCTCTTCTTTTGACATTATCATATTATTTCCTCCATTTTCAAGAAATAATTTATCACATTTTACTGACCTAAAATATGATGTTAACATAACGTTGTACATTATAAGTATACCATATTATATGCGAATTATCAAATGAACTTTATACGTATTTTAATAGAGTTTGGTAGTTTATAAAAAGCAAAGTAATAGTCTTATTTAAAACTAATACTTTGCTTTCCACGATATAATGTTAATCAGCTGAAAAAATATCATCTTGAGGAAAGAAGTGTCCCTTTAATACAAAATCTTTTTCTAAATTCCGATTTGGATCTCCTAAATCTTTTGAATGAATAGTCCTTGTTTTATCTGCTTTCTTTTTTATTATTTGTGATTTTGCCTTTAGTATTCCACGATGCTTTTTCATTGATTTGACCTCCATCCTACAAAAGACAATAGATTTAAATAAATATTGCTATTTGCATCATAATTATTATAGCAGGTTATTTTTAAAATTTAAATAACCTGCTATAAATTTTATTATTAATATTATTTTATTTATGCGTTTTTACCACAACAATTCTTATACTTTTTACCCGAACCACATGGACATGGGTCATTTCTTCCAACTTTTGGTCCTTGATTTACTACTGGAATATGCCCTAAACTTGGAGCTTGTTTTTTAGTTTTGTTGTCTCTATTTACATTTTCTATTGTACTATTTGCAAGTGTAGCATTTGTTATCTGTACAGACTCTTGTCTAGTAACTGTTCCTTCTCTCTTTCTTGCATTCATTAATAGTTTTACAACATCTGATTTAATATCATAAACCATTTGTTCAAACATCTCAGAACCTTCTGTTCTATATTGTACAACAGGGTCTTTTTGACCATAAGCTCGTAAGCCTATACCATCTTTTAATTCGTCCATGTTGTCAATATGATCCATCCATCTATTATCAACTATTTTTAGAACAACAACTCTTTCTAATTCTCTCATTTGCTTTTCACCAATTTGTTGTTCTTTTCCTTCATAAATTTCTAGTGCTTTATCTTTTAATTCTTTTCTAATATTATCTGCATGAACTTTCTTTTCTTTTAATGCATTTATTTCTGTAATTCCTAAATCTGTCTCAACTTCTTGCATTAAAGCTTCTTTTTGGATGTTTAGTGGATCGCTACAATATGTATCAACAATTTCATCTATTACAGAGTTAACCATATTTAATACATTATTTCTAATATTCTCTCCATCAAGCACTTCACGTCTTTGCTTGTAAATAATAGTTCTTTGAACGTTCATAACGTCATCATATTGTAAAACGTTCTTTCTTATGCTAAAGTTTCTGCTTTCAACTTTCTTTTGAGCATTTTCAACAGCCTTACTAATTATCTTTGATTCAATTGGTAAATCTTCGTCTGCGCCTAATGTATTGTATACCCTAGTAATTGCTTCTCCTCCAAATATTTTCATTAAATCATCATCAAGGCTTAAATAAAATCTTGACTCTCCTGGGTCTCCTTGACGTCCACTACGTCCTCTTAATTGGTTATCAATTCTTCTAGACTCATGTCTTGATGTACCAATAATCTTTAGACCACCAACTGCAACAACTTTTTCTTTTTCTTTAGAAATTTCTTCGTCAAATTTATTTTTAATTTCTTGATATTTTTTTCTTAATTCTAATACCTTTTCGTCGTCTGTTTCATTGTATGCAGAAGCATCCTCAATTTCTTCAGCACTATATTTTAGTTTTCTCATTTGTCTTTTGGCTAAGAATTCACTATTACCACCAAGCATAATATCTGTACCACGACCTGCCATGTTTGTTGCTATTGTAACAGCTCCAAACTTACCAGCTTGAGAAACAATTTCTGCTTCTTTTTCATGATATTTAGCATTTAATACTTCATGTGGTATTTGTTCTTTATCTAGTAATTTACTTAATTTTTCTGATTTTTCAATTGAAATTGTACCAACTAATACTGGTTGACCTTTTTCATGACTTGCTTTTATATCTTTAATTACTGCTCTAAATTTAGCATCTTCATTTTTAAATATAATGTCTTTTTGGTCTTTTCTAATCATTGGCTTATTTGTAGGTATTTCAATAACATCTAATTTATAGATTTCTTGGAACTCTGTTTGTTCTGTCATAGCAGTACCTGTCATACCAGACAATTTATCATACATTCTAAAGTAATTTTGAAATGTAATTGTTGCAAGTGTTTTCGATTCGTCTGCTATTTTAACATGTTCTTTAGCTTCAATTGCTTGATGTAAACCGTTGTTGTATCTTCTACCATACATAATTCTTCCTGTAAATTCATCAACAATTAAAACTTGTCCATCTTTTACGATATAGTCTATATCTTTTTTCATAATACCATGTGCACGAAGTGCTTGGTTAACATTATGAACTAACTCTGAATTTTCAATATCATTGAAATTCTCTAACCCAAATTCTTTCTCAGCTTTTTTAATACCTTTTTGTGTTAATGAAGCAGATTTTGCTTTTAAGTCTACAATGTAATCATATTTCTCGTTATCTTCTGCTTGTGCTTCATCTTTCACATCTTCTTCTACTATTACTTTAGGTGTCAATTTTGAAACGAAATTATCTGCTTTTTTGTACAAATTAGATGATTGAGTACCTCTACCTGAAATAATAAGTGGAGTACGTGCCTCATCAATTAAAATACTATCAATTTCGTCTACAATTGCATAATGTAATGGTCTTTGAACTAATTGTTCTTTATATATAACCATGTTATCTCTTAAGTAGTCAAATCCAAATTCGTTATTTGTTCCATATGTAATATCACATGCATATGCTTTTTGTTTTTCTTTAGGTTCCATCCCTGCTATTACCAAACCAACTGACATACCTAAAAATTTATATAATTTACCCATCCATTCACTATCTCTTTTAGCTAGGTAATCATTAACTGTTATAATGTGTACGCCTTTTCCTTCTAACGCATTTAAATATGCTGGCAATGTTGCAACTAATGTCTTTCCTTCACCAGTTTTCATTTCTGCAATTCTACCTTGATGAAGTATAATACCACCTATTAATTGAACATCAAAATGACGCATTTCTAAAACTCTTTTTGCACCTTCTCTAACAACTGCAAAAGCTTCTGGTAAAATGTCATCTAATGTTTTTCCATCTGCTAACATTTTTTTAAATTCATCTTTTTTTGCTCTTAACTCACTGTCTGTTAATTTTTGCATTTCTGGTTCTAATGCATTTATTTTGTCAACGATAGGTTTTACTCTTTTAACTTCCCTCTCGCTGTATGACTTAAATAATCCCATGTCATTCTCTCCTTTTTCTTTATGTGATTAAAAATTATCTATCTTACTATATCACTTATTGTCAAAAATCGCAATACATTAAGTTCAAATAATTTTATTAACTTTTTTATTTTTTTTTATAAAAATAATATATCAAGCCAAAACCTAATTAGAAAAATATTTTCGATTGCATTAAAAACTATTTTCAATAGAGAATATATTAATTTTTATAAGTAATTAGGTCTTTTACAATAATTTAAATAATTTCTAAAATTAGTAAACATTAAATGTTTTAATAAGAATAAAAGAAATTTTGTCTCATATTATTTAATAATTAACTATAGAAAGAGGGATTAAATATGTTTATTTTTAATGTTAAAGTAAATGGAAATAAATTGGGCAAAGCCTTACTTGCAGTTTTAATTATAATTATTTTAATTGTAACATGTATTGTATGTTATAACCTTTTTGCCAAATCACGCTTTAAAACAAATGACACATATAACAAAGATGTTGTATATGAGCTATCTCCTCAAAATTACGCAAATGTGCTTCAAACAGTACATAACAATATTGATGATTATGTTGGTCAAAGAATTAAATTTTCAGGTTACATCTATAGAATATTTGATTTTTCAGAAAAACAATTTGTTTTAGCAAGAGATATGATAGTTTCTTCTGATTTTCAAACAGTAGTCGTTGGATTTTTATGTGAATGTAGTGATGCAAGTAGTTATGCTAACAATGAATGGGTTGAACTAGAAGGAGAAATAACTAAAGGAGATTATCATGGAGATATGCCTATAATTAAAGTTACTTATATAAACAGGATTAACGTTCCAAACGAAGAAATTGTGTATCCACCAGATAGCTCTTTTGTGCAAACATCTACTGTATTATAGTATAAGATAAGGTTGTGTGGAAATATTTTATAGAATTATCAACATGTAAAAGATGTTCCTTTATAAAAGAATATAAGAAAAATAAGTAGTAAATTCGTAGTACCGCGCAGCGACCAAACGTAGCCGAAGGCGAAGTGCGATTCGAGCAACTTTCTTTCTAGCAAAATAAAAATCACATTTTTATTTTGCTAATAAGTAGTTGCGAGCAGCAAGGTACAAGATTTACTACTTATTTTTCTATAAGGAAATAGATATATTACTAATAATACTTTCACACAATCTTATTTTAGGTTTGCCTCTCGAAAATTGTTTTAAATACACCTTTATCAATTAACGTTGCAAATACATTTTTTATAATAATTAAAACTATAGGTCCAATAACCATACCTAATATGCCTATAAATTTATATCCGGTATACATTGCTATTAAAGTAAATATTGGATGAATTCCAATTTGACCACTTACTATCTTTGGTTCTACAAATTGTCTTACTATTGACATTATGGCCCATAAAATTAATATAGAAACTCCTAATGTTATATCTCCTGTAAAAGCTGAAATTATAGCCCATGGAAGCATTACAAATCCAGAGCCAAATATAGGGAGTAAATCTATAAATCCTATTAATAATGCGGCTATTAAAGGATATGGTACATTTAAGCCAACAATATTGAAAATATATAGTCCTATTAAAGAAATTATAAAAGAAATTAATACTAGTATTAGTTCTGCTTTTAAGTATCCGCCTAATGTTTTTACAAGTTTTCTTAAATGAGTTCCTAATGTTCTAACCCATTGCTGTGGAAAATGATGTTCCAATTGGTCTAGCATATAAATTCTATCTACACAGATAAAGTATAAAGCAAGAAATGTTATTGCTGTATATATTCCTATTGTTGGAATTGAAGTTAAAAAACTAAGTATGGAAGTTAGCCATTGTTTTACAAAATTTATAATAACTTCAACAAATTCCATTGCAGAAGTTTGTATTGTGGTTATAACATCTTCTGGAATATTTAATTTTGTTATATCTATTTTACTTATAATATTCTCAACAAATTCTACGGCTTTATCAAAATAAATGTTTAAGTTTTCTAATAGTTTTGAGGCTTCTGTAATTATAGTGGTTGTCCCCCATACTATTAACCCTATTATTATGGCAAATGCTAAACCAAAAACTATAATAGCACTTGTTTTTCTTTTTAATTTAGTTTTTTTCATTATTAATTTTATTATTGGCTCTATTACTAATGATAAAATAAATGCTATTAAAAATGGCATATAAAATACAGCTAATTTAAAGGCTAGGTATATTCCTACTATTGTAAGCAAAACTATAATTATATTTTTAAATACTTTGCCCCAATAATTCATGTCAATTACCATATGTACAACCTCCCTACTATATTAATATTCATAGATTATAATATTATGTATCTATAGTAATATAAAAATCTTTCTATTAATATATTTAAGAGCGCTATTTAGCGCTCTATTTGACTAAGCAATAAATGTAGTATTTTACAGTGAGGCAAAGTCTTTCAATTTATGCGTTAGCAAAATTGAAAGTAGCCGTGCATCCGCAGTCAAACGAAAAAAATACTATATTTATTGCATTTTATTAGAATGCACATTTATCCTGCATTCTTTGTGTTGTCACAACAAATATTTTCAAGGGTACTACAAAGTCCTTGGGTACTTACGTTTTCATTTGTGGCTAAATCCCCTAATGTTAAAATTCCTATAATTTTGTTATTATCTATAACAGGAATTCTTCTTATTTGGTTTTGAGACATTAGTTTTTCTGCATCTGCTACATCTGTGTCTGGTGTACAACAGCATACATTACATGACATAATATCACTAACTGGAGTTGTTTTTACATCTTTATCACATGCTACTGTTCTTAATATTATATCTCTATCTGTTACAACACCTACTACCTTTTTTGAGTCGTCACATACTGGGACACATCCTATATGATTGTCCATCATTAATTTGGCACAATCTTTTATTGTACTATTAGGTTTTACCCAACAAACTTCATTACACATACAATCTTTTACTTTCATAATTAATCTCATTCCTTTCTAGAGGCACAAATCTGGTTGAAAAAATTGTAATTATTTTTCAAGCCTTACCCACCCTTTCTTAAAATTTAAAAATTGTAATATACTAAGCGATATGCGTAGAATTATTTATTTAGCTTAAGCAAATATACATTTTCTCTAAATTATAATTTTTAAATTTTCAATAATTATTTTGTCCGAAAAAAATAAAGATATGCATTTGAATTTTGCACATCTTAAAAAAATTTTTAAATTATATATTTTTTAAAATTTGTAATAATCTACATAGTCTCTTGGTCTAATAGGTGGTCTAGGTGGAATTGGATTTACAGGAGGCTTTGGCGGTCTTGTTGGTAATTTATTTTCTTCTAATAATTTTTTTAAAATTAAAATTTGAATTAAATCTCTCAATAAGTTATTTCTAGGTTTTAGTTGTCTTGTTTCTCTTACTCCTATATTTTCTGTATCTTTTGTTTTTGATGTTGTATCAGATTTGCTAGCTAACGAATTTGGCTTAGTATTTTGCATGTTTTGAGTATTTTTTACATTTCTATTTTGAATATTATTTTCTATTTTATTTGTTTTACTATCCATCTTAGAGGAACTATTATTAAAACTTGCATTAACATTTACTACTGTCGTAGTTTCAGTTTCTTCTAAATTATTATATACTTCATCTGTCATTTTTTGTATTAATTCTTTTGTTATTGGTTCATTATTGTTTTCGCAGATTTTGCATACCATTGGGTTTACAATTTTATATATTTCCGGATAAAAATTCAAAAAATCATTTTCATTATATCTTTTATTATTAGCTATCGTATAGCTGTTTTCTGCTTGCATATATTGAGTAACCAAATTTGTATTATTAGCTTGTAAATAATTATTACTATAATTTGAATATGTATTTTGCCTTTCTATTGGATATCCTAAAACTGCTCTCATATAGTCTTCGTAATTTTTATAATACATATAATATACCTCCTTTTATTTTTTATATTATATGAAATTATAGTATTTTACGTTACCAATAGTTTTTTATATTAAATTATTGAACTCTGAATATATAAAAGCTTATTTAAAATAACTAAAAATACAACATGTATAATTAACATAATTGTTGTATTTTTTAGTTTATAATCTTTTTATATTTCTTATAATTCATTTACTAATTCTTTGAACTTATTTCCTCTTTCTGCAAAATTTTTAAACAAATCAAAGCTTGCACTTGCTGGAGAAAATAATACAATCTCTCCTTTTTCTGCAATTTTATTTGCCAATTCTACAGTTTCTTTTAATGTATTGCAATGATAAATGGGCATACTCTTGTGTTCCAATGTCAATTCTTTTACAACTGCATCGTGTATTTTGTCAGCAGTTGCTCCCATTAATATTAGTTTACTTACATTTTCTACAATAGGTTTTGCTATTGGAGTATAGTCTAAATGTTTATCATATCCTCCGGCTATTAAAACTATTTTTTCATCAAAAGAGTTTAATCCTGCTATTGTTCTAGATGGGCTTGTTCCTATTGAGTCATTATACCAATTTATGCCGTTAATATTTCTTACAAGCTCAAGTCTATGTTCAACTCCTGAAAATTCTTCAATAGTCTTTATTTGACTTTCCACACTTACTAAAGAGCTGGTTGCCGCAATTGCTGCACATGCATTTTCACAATTATGTACTCCTCTTAACTTCATATCTTTTTGCCTTAGAACATGCCTTCTTATGCCATCTTTACATATTTTTATCATTCCATCATCATAAATTACGCCATTGTCTAGCTTAGTTTTGCTACTAAAATATATAACATTGCCTTTGGCTTCTTTTGAAATTTTTTTAGTAATTTCATTATCATAATTTGTTACTAAAATTCCATTTTTATCTTGATACCTAAATATGTTCTTTTTAGAGTCAATATATTCTTCATAAGATTTATGTATGTCTAGATGATTTGGAGCAATATTTGTTATTACAGAAATATTAGGGCTAATTTCCATATTCATTAATTGGAAACTACTCATTTCTAATACAACTATATCATTTGGAGTCATATTTTTAATTTCTGTAAATAGTGGAATACCTATATTTCCTCCTAAGAAACAATTATATCCTGCATCTTTTAAAATAGCATAAATTAAGCTTGTAGTTGTTGTTTTTCCATCACTTCCAGTTACTCCAATAATTTTGCATGGTGCTAATTTTAAAACCATTTCTATTTCAGAAGTTAATATAGCACCTCTTTTTACCTCTGCTACAATTTCTGGTGTATCTGGTCTGCAACTTGGTGATCTAAATATTATATCAAAACCATTTAAATTATCTAAGTTATTTTTTCCTGCATATAAATTAAAATTGTATTCTTCTATTTTGTTTAGTACATCATTTTCAAAGTTTTCTTTGTCTTTTTTATCAAAGATTGATACCTTTGCATTTAAACTATGTAAATAATCAAGCATTGGTAAATTGCTTACACCTAAACCTATAATAGCTACTTTCTTATTGTTTAAAAATTTTTCAAAATCATCTAATTTTGTATTAAAATATGACATTTACAACACTCCTATCTTACTTAAAACTTCATTTGCTGACTCTTTTACACTTTTACAATTTGTAACATCTACTACTATTGTTTTATCATATATTTTGTAGTATCCTGCTTCTTCTTGTAATTTGTCTCTTTCTATAATATTATTTCTAATTTCGTCTTCATCGCATTTTCCATTATATTGTATGCATTTTCTTTTAACTCGTTCATCCAAAGATGCTGTCACAAAAATATGATAATCAAGTTCTGGATAAATTTTCATTAAATCTCTTCCAGATACTATAACATTATATTTTTCTTTAAATTGGTCTATTATTTTCTTACCAAAAACGTAAAAGTTTTTGTTGTCTGCTACTTTGCTTATTTCAGAAACAGCCATTGAAGATTTTGCAGATTGTATTTTTTCTTCTTCTATTTCTTTTCCATCTATTAAAATTATTGTATCTCTGTTTTCTATTTTTATTTCAATTTTTAATTTTTCCATTACAGATTTTATATCAACATGTTGCATATTCTTTTTTAAGTCTTCTAAATTTATGCCAGAAGTCATTAGCGCATAGACAATCGCTCTATATAAATTTCCACCTTCTAATATTATACTATTTGGAATTAAATTAAGTAGTTCTCTACAAATTGCTGTTTTTCCTGCTCCAACATATCCTTCAATTCCAATTACTTTATTTTCCATAAAATTCATCTCATTTCTTTTTATTTATTAAATATTAACATTAATAATATAAGCATATTTTCTTTTATATACTGTTGCTAATTTTTTAGTGCAAAAATTATAAATATTTATTTTATATTTTTATTATCTTACATTTTATTTTAAAATAATTTTAGATTTTCAAAAACATTATACTACATTTTTTATGTGTTTTGTATATTTTTTATTTTTTTGCACAAAATATAATTGAAAATAAGAAATGGAGGTGCTGTAACATGCCAGATAAGAAAAACAATAAAAATAATAATAGCAACAAAAATAATAACCAAAATCAAAACAATAATAAAAATGAAAAAAATAATAACAATAAATAGTTTTGCAATTGCTTATAGTTAATATTAGTTCAAACTAGTTGCGTTTTTGTATATTAAACTTAAATATATTTTTGTAGAATTATAGGAAAATATAATATTAACATAAAAAATAACCTTTCTGTACATTTAATAAGTATTAGAAAGGTTATTTTTATACAAATATTAATTAAGTATTTATCTTTCTTCATCTTCTAGTTCAGTAGCAAGCCTTTTAGCTTTTCTCTGTGGATTGTTAGCTTTTCTTTCTACTTGTTCTTCAAATTTTCTAGTTTTAGGATTTAAAATATACTTTACTCTTCCCTCTCCTTGTAATAATTCAACAACACATTTTTCTTGTTCAAATGGATTACTTTTCATTGAATATATGGATAAGGCATCATTTTCCGGCATTGCATATTGTATAAATTTTTGGTACATACTAAATAATTCGGTAATGCCGTGGCTTTTGTGGATCTCCTATTCTATGTAAATTTGCAAATATTAATTCTAATCTTTGCTTTGGAGAAAGCTTATCTGTTTGTATTGCATCTCTAATAATATGCCAATGCTCGTTTGAATATCCTATTTTATCATTTATATATCCTAAATTTACATCTATTTTTCTTAATTCTTCCGGCTCTAAAGTATCTATAGAAAAATAGTTTGTACTACAGCCAAATTGAATATTTTTTAAGTCTTGCGTTAAGTCTGTCTCATGCTCTAATCCATCTTCATCTATAAAATTATTAAAGCAATGTTCTCCTCCATCAGACATTATACTATTTGGAATTTTTGCTAAATCCAATAGTTGTTTATATTGTTTTGCAAGAGTTGTACAAATAATAATATTTGGATTGCTATATGGTTTGTGTATATATGCCAAATTTTCTTCTGCTTCTCCATACATAAAATATTTGTATTCTGGGTCATAAAAACTACGTTTTCCAAGCTCCAAATATAAATATCTTGCTTTTGGAATTATACCTCTTACGTCTTCTGGCATATTTTTTATAAAATCTTCTAATCTTTTTATTTGCATTAACATCAGTCTTTCATTTCGTAATTTTAATTCTCATATAAGCTTTTCTAAAGTTCTTTTAATATTGTTCTCTGTTGTAGATTTTATATTTACTATCACTAGTTAATTTTAAATATTTTTTAACTATTATTTAAAATTTATTTATAAACTTATAATTAATATATTACTTTTCTAAGTATTTTTTTAAGAATTTTCCTGTATAGCTGTATTCATTTCTTGCTACTTGTTCTGGAGTTCCTACAGATATAATTTGTCCTCCTTTGTCTCCACCTTCTGGGCCTAGGTCTATAATGTAATCTGCAGTTTTTATTAAGTCTAAATTGTGTTCGATAACAATTATACTATTTCCTGTGTCAACAAGTCTTTGTAAAATATCTACTAATTTATGTACGTCTGCAATATGAAGTCCTGTTGTAGGCTCATCTAATATGTATAATGTCTTTCCCGTTGCTTTCTTAGAAAGCTCTGTGGCAAGTTTTATACGTTGTGCCTCTCCTCCAGATAATGTTGTAGAAGGTTGTCCTAACTTTATATAGCCTAAACCAACATCATATAATGTTTGTATTTTATTTTTAATTCTAGGTATATTTTTGAAGAATTCTAATGCTTCTTCTACTGTCATGTTTAAAACATCCGAAATTGTTTTATCTTTATATTTTACCTCTAAAGTTTCTCTATTATATCTTTGACCTTTACAAACCTCACATGGTACATATACGTCTGGTAAAAAATGCATTTCTATTTTTAATACACCATCTCCATTGCAAGCCTCACATCTACCACCTGCTACATTAAAGCTAAATCTGCCTTTGTCATATCCACGCATTTTAGCTTCGTTTGTTCCTGCAAAAATATCACGTATAAAGTCAAATACTCCTGTATAAGTTGCAGGGTTTGAACGTGGTGTTCTTCCTATTGGAGATTGGTCTATGTTAATTATTTTATCAATATTTTCTATACCTTTTATTTCTTTACATTTACCTGGCTTTTCATTTGAACCATTTAATTCTCTTGCAATAGTTTTATATAGAATCTCATTAACTAATGTACTTTTTCCAGAACCTGAGACACCCGTAACACAAATAAATTGTCCTAGTGGAAATTTAACATTTATATTCTTTAAATTATGCTCTGTCGCACCTTTTACTTCAATTGCTCTTCCATTAGACTTTCTTCTTTTTTCTGGAACGTGGATTTGCTTTTTACCACTTAAATATTGACCTGTAATAGATTCTGGTACTAATTTTATTTCTTCTGCAGTACCTTGTGCCATAATGTTTCCCCCATGTACTCCTGCTCCTGGTCCTATATCTATAACTTGGTCTGCAGCATACATAGTATCTTCATCATGCTCTACAACTAATACACTATTTCCTAAATCTCTTAATTTTTTTAATGTAGCTAATAATTTATCGTTGTCTCTTTGATGTAATCCTATACTAGGTTCATCTAGTATATATAGTACACCTGTAAGCCCAGAGCCAATTTGAGTAGCAAGTCTAATACGTTGAGCCTCTCCACCTGATAAACTTCCTGCATTTCTAGATAAAGTTAAATAATCTAAACCAACATCTATTAAAAATTGAAGTCTTTTGTTTAACTCTTTTAAAATTTGGTCTGCTATCATTTGTTCTGTTTTATTTAGAGTTAGAGAATTTAAGTAATTCATTATTTTATCTATTGACATGTCTGTTAGTTCATTTATGTTCTTATCTCCAACTTTTACAGCTAAAACCTCTGGTTTTAACCTTGCGCCATGGCAGTCTGGACATTCCATTTCGCTCATATACATTTCATAAAAATCTCTCATTCCTTGAGATTTTGTTTCATTATATCTTCTTTCTAGAGTAGGAATTACTCCCTCAAAAGGTGCTGTATATTTTCGAGTTCCAGCAGCAGAAGTATACTCAAAGTCTATAGCTTCCGTTCCTGTACCATACAAAATTTTATTTAAAAAGTCTCTTGGCAATTTCTTAATTGGAACAGAAATATCTACACCATAGTGTCTACCAATACTTTCAAAATACATTTTTGCCATGGTGTCTCCTCTTTTCATAGTACTTGCACCAAAAGCTTTTACACCATCATATAAAGTTTTATTTTTATCTGGAATTATTAAATCTTCGTCCATTTTCATTAAATAGCCTATACCTGTACAAGCCGGACATGCACCAATAGGGTTATTAAATGAAAACATTCTAGGTGTTAATTCTTCAAAACTTATTCCACAATCTGGACATGCATAATTTTGGCTAAATAATATTTCTTTTTGCCCAGGTATATCTATGTTTACCAAATTATTTGCATTTTTAAGTGCAATTTCAACAGATTCAGTAAGTCTGCTTCTAATGTCTGGTTTTATAACTAACCTATCTACTACAAGTTCTACGCTATGTTTTTTCTTTCTATCTATATTTATGTCATCTGTTAATTCGTAAATTTCTCCATCTACTCTAACACGTACAAAACCTTGTTTTTGAAATTCTTGTAACAGTTTAGCAAACTCTCCCTTTCTGCCACGAACAATAGGTGCTAAAACTTGAATTTTAGTACCTTCTTCTAAAGACATAATACTATCTATAATTTGGTCTATTGACTGCTTTTCTATTTTTTTACCGCATTTTGGACAATAAGGAACACCAATTCTAGCATATAAAAGACGAATATAATCGTATATTTCTGTTACAGTTCCAACAGTTGAACGAGGATTTCTAGATGTAGTTTTTTGATCTATTGAAATTGCTGGTGAAAGACCTTCTATAGACTCTACATCTGGTTTTTCCATTAAACCTAGGAATTGTCTTGCATAGGAAGATAGGCTTTCTACATATCTCCTTTGTCCTTCTGCATATAAAGTATCAAATGCAAGCGAAGATTTACCAGATCCAGAAAGTCCTGTTATAACAACTAGTTTGTCTCTTGGTATTTCTAAATTTATATTTTTTAAGTTATGCTCTTTTGCTCCTTTTATTACTATACTATTTTGCATAATTGCCCCCTTAGTACAAAAATCTCTGCTTAATTATTGTAAAACATTAGTTCGTTTTTGTCAATAAAATTAAATGAATAATCAATAATAATGTGAATTAATAAAAACTAAGTATATAGATTTTATCTAATAACTTAGTTTTCATACGTTCTTAAATTATTTTATAATTATAATGTTTCTCTATATATAAAAGATTTTTCATTGCTGTTTTCTTTGTTTTGTACTTCTACTACTAATGGTTGTTCGTGCATTTTTGATGGCGTAAATTCTGCATTAACTTGTGCTGATTTTGCTTCCATATATTTATCTGTAATATCAAATATTCCCATAAGTACCTCCTATATAATAAACTATTTTTAGTTTACCATTTTTTTTCTTTTTTTCATACAGATATATTATATCATTTTTCAAGGTAAATGTCTAGACAATTGTTGCTTAAATATTATCGTTTTTTAGTGTTTCTATTATATTCTTTTTGTTAATTTTATTTAAAGAATATTTTATTATATATAAAGCACCCTAACCATTTTAGAATATATGGTTAGAGTGCTTTCGCTGTAGACTAATTATTACGGTCTCATTTGAGATAAGGCTTCTACCTTCTTTCTGGTATCCTCTCCTTTCAAAGTAAAGTAATAGATTTCGTACTTTTCCGGTAGCATTTGCTGGTTGTAAACATACTCATTATTGTATGTTAGCCAGTAGATGGAAAACACATCTTCAAGGTGATTTACTCTTGCAAGAGTAATGGAGTATCCAGTCGGAATATATAAATCCCCATACTTGCAGATTTTTCCACTCCCTTCTGGTTTCAGCATATTTTCGAGAATTCGATCATATACTTCTTTTGAGACAAAAATTGCTTTGTCTCTCATGCTTTTTCCTTTGAAGGTTTCCAAAATATCCCGTACAGGATACATTGCTCCCTCCGAAATACCTATAACATTTACCCTTGACATAATATTAGTCCCCTTTCTGTCTATAATGTTGCTAGGGCATATAAATATTATACTATATTTTTATTCAAAAGTAAACATAATGTTGTAATACTATTTTAAAGCAGGCTCACACATAGATTACACCTTATTTGAGCTTGTTAGTTGTATTTTCCACTAAAATATGGTATAAATAATATGTTATTTATAGGGGGCAAGTTATGTTTAAATTAGTATCTAATTATAAACCAACAGGAGATCAACCACAAGCAATCGAATATTTAAGCAATGGAATAAAAGAAGGTAAAAAATTTCAAACTCTGCTTGGTGTTACAGGTTCTGGAAAAACTTTTACTATGGCAAATATTATACAAAAAGTTCAAAAACCTACTCTTGTTTTAGCTCATAACAAAACTTTAGCAGGTCAACTATACAGTGAGTTTAAAGAATTTTTTCCAGAAAATAATGTAGAGTACTTTGTTTCATATTATGACTATTACCAACCAGAAGCTTATATTCCCCAATCAGATACATATATAGAAAAAGATGCATCTATAAACGATGAAATAGATAAATTACGTCACTCTGCTACTGCTGCACTTTTTGAAACACGTGATGTTATTATAGTAGCTTCTGTATCTTGCATCTATGGTTTAGGTGACCCTATTGATTATGAAAATATGGCAGTTTCTTTAAGACCAAATATGAAAGTTGAAAGAAACGAAATGCTTAAAAAACTAGTTAATATGCAATATACAAGAAACGAGCTTGACTTTAAGCGTGGTACTTTTAGAGCTAAAGGTGACATTGTAGAAATATATCCTTCTAATGAGAGTGAATCAGCTATTCGTGTTGAATTCTGGGGAGATGAAATAGAAAAATTAGTTGAAATAAACCCTTTAACAGGTAAAGTTACTGCGAATAGAACACATGTTATAATATTCCCTAACTCACACTATGTAACAACATCTGATAAAATGCAACGAGCTTTAGACAGTATTGAAAAAGAAAAAGAAGAACGAGTAAAATACTTTAAAGAAAATAATAAACTAATTGAAGCACAAAGAATTGAGGAAAGAACAAATTTTGATATTGAGATGATGAAAGAAACAGGATTTTGCCAAGGTATTGAAAACTATTCAAGACATATTAGTGGTCGTGCACCTGGCTCTCCTCCTTTCACATTATTTGATTATTTTCCAAAAGATTTTTTACTACTAATAGATGAGTCACATGCTACAATACCGCAAGTAAGAGCTATGTATAACGGAGACAGGGCTAGAAAAGAATCTTTAGTTAAATATGGCTTTAGACTACCTTCTGCTTTTGATAATAGACCTTTAACTTTTAAAGAATTTGAAGAAAGAATAAATCAAGTTGTGTTTGTTAGTGCTACTCCTGCCGAATATGAAAAAGAGCATTCTAAAGAAAATGTTGTAGAACAAATTATAAGACCAACTGGATTGTTAGACCCACAAATAGAAGTTAAACCAGTTACAAATCAAATAGATGATTTAATTGAACAAATTAAAGACAGAACAGAAAAAAATGAAAGAGTTTTAGTAACTACTTTAACTAAAAAAATGGCAGAAGATTTAACCTCTTATTTAGCAGGAATTGATATAAAAGTTAGATATATGCATTCTGACATTAAAGCATTAGAAAGAATGGAAATTATAAGAGATTTACGCTTGGGTGAATTTGATGTTTTAGTTGGAATAAATCTTTTAAGAGAAGGTTTGGATATTCCAGAGGTATCATTAGTTGCCATTTTAGATGCCGACAAAGAAGGATTTTTGCGTTCAGAGCGTTCTTTAATACAAACTATAGGCCGTGCTGCCAGAAATACAGATGGAAAAGTTATAATGTATGCAGATGAACTAACTGAATCTATGGAAAAAGCAATTAGCGAAACAAACCGTAGAAGAAAAATTCAGATGGAATACAACAAAGAGCACAATATTACACCTCAAACTATTAAAAAATCAATAAGAGATACAATTAAAGCAAGCTATGTTGAAGATATCCAAGAAGAATACAAATTGGATAAAAATGCAGATATGCAAGACATTATTAATAAACTTACTGATGAAATGCTTAAATATGCAGCAGATATGGAATTTGAAAAAGCCGCTGAAGTACGTGACAAGATAAAAGAATTAGAAAATTTAAGCTAAAATTATTTTAAATAAATTTAAATATAAGCTTATATTTAAGATTAATTATTACATTATTACATTGTAATTTTTGAAATTATTTTAAAATTCTCTAACTCAAATTATCTCTACTTGCATAGTATATTAAATTCAATTATACTTTATAATAATTTAATTTATAAAACTTGCTATATAAAAATAACCCCGGAAATACTCCGGGGTTTGTGTTTAGTTATTGGACCAACCGCCACCGTCGGCATCTCCATCGTGATACGGACGATTGAAACGATTGGCTTTTTTGGGTGGATGTTCCAGAGCATAGCTCAGTCGTTTGCTCCGCTTGGCAGCAACTTCCAGCATATGATATGCTGCACTGCCTTTTGGGGCATCCAGGGCACTTACTCCGCAAAGCGTAAGAGCACTGTTTTCTTTTACGGCTCCTACAGGAGTTACGGTAAATCCCCAGGAAATAAGCTTTTCCTGCTGTTTCGGGTAGAGTTCGCGCATTGCGAACACATATCCGCGGTTCAAGGCTAAACCCTCAAACCAATCCAGGAGGTCGACCCGCTCACGGCGGTCAATTCCATCTGTCATCTCTATTCCTCCAATAACAAAATTCGATGTGTGCCACGGTATACCGCAGCGTCTGGTAAAGAAACATCGTACATAAAATTATATCACTATTTTGGAATTATGTAAAGGATTTTTTTGCAGATAGCATATTATAAATTTCAATTCTAATATTTTTCTAAAAAATTCTCTATCCATATATTATTTCTTTCAATTGAAGCAATCTCTACACACTCTTTTGGTGTATGTGCACCTTGTATGTTTGGTGAAATAATTGCTATTTGTATATCTGGAATTTTTTCTTGAAAAAATCCTACTTCTACTGTAATATGCATAGATTTTACAGTTGGCTTTGCTCCAAATAATTCTTTAGGATGTGCTTCTATTAGTTTTCTTACTATTTCGGCATTTTCACTTGTCCTAAAGCTTGGTTGTGAGCCAATTATATTAAAAACAAAATTATTATCTTTGCAGTATTCTTTTAGCTTATTTAAACAGATTTTCTCTTCTTCTTTTCTAGAACTTCTCATACCTACTTTTATTTCATTTTCTTTTATATTGATTACTCCTAAATTTATGGAAGTTGTTACTTCTCCCCTCTCATTTTTATTTAATACTCCGTGAGGGAAACTACAAATACTTTGCAAAAATCTTTTACTTTCATTTATGTTTAATTTACTATCCATAATATTATCTGAATTATTGTCTTCTATTGTATTCTCCAAGCCATTTCCTCTATTTGCTATGTGATGGCTGTATTTATACAAATCTTCAAATTCTAATCTTTTTATGTTAATACTTATATTGTTAAATTTATCCTTTAATATTTGCTCACTTTCTTTTATTAATTTTTTTAAATCTTCTATGCATAGGCTTGTACAAAATATTGCCTTAGCACTTGCTGGTATAACATTAAACTTAGTTCCTCCAATAAAATTTACAAGTTCTATATCTGTTATTTTGTTTAGAATATTTGCAAGCAAAATACTTGCATTACCTCTGTTTTTGTCTATATCAAAACCAGAATGACCTCCTGCTAGACCGGGTTAAATTTATTTCATACATATTAAAATTAGCTTTATCGTTATTTGTATTATTGTTTATATTGTTGATTCCTGAGCTTAAATTAGATGCTTTATTATTTATTTCTAAATTTGAATTATATTCTTTATTATTTGTTTCTATTAAATCTTCTTTGATTTTCTCAAAATTATTATTCATTTTTAAAATAATGTCATAAAAGCCTGCACTTTCTATTAATATAGTATTCTCTTCAAACCCATCTAAATTAAGTAACATTTTTCCTTCCAATTTTGAGGCATCAAAATTAATAGAACCTATCATGGATGTTTCTTCTGATACTGTAAATATTGCCTCTATGTTTGCTTTTATGTCACTATCCAATACTGTTAAAATTTGAGCTATGCCAATGCCATTATCTGCACCTAAAGTTGTTCCGTTTGCATGTAAATACCCATTTTCTTCTATTACTTCTATGCTATCTTTTGCAAAGTCAAAGTTTTTATTTTCTTCTTTTTCGCATACCATATCTGTATGTGCTTGTAGTATTATAGGCATTTTATTGCAATTTTTCTTTTTAATTAAAACGTTATTGTATTTGTCTTTTTCATATTCTAAATTTCTAGCCTTTGCGAATTCACACAAATATTCTGCTATTTTTCCTTCATTTCCGGACTCTCTTGGTATTTTTGCTATTTCTTTAAAAAAATTAATTGTTTTCTTTGTACTTAATTCCATTTTTTCCTCCAATTTATTAATTTAACTAAATGATGAACCAAATATTAAATTATATACTAACTTATATTATCTTTCTTCTTCCATATTATCTCTAAATGTTCTTCCGTTTAATATGTCAGGTCTTTGTATATGTACATTTGGCATAGGTCCAATAAAATCGTTGCTATCATTTCTAGGAACTCTTTTATCTCCTATCTTTTCTGCACCATTAGTTATAACTCTTAAATCTGTTAAGTCTATGTTTAAGTCACTTACAGGTATATATGTAACAGTCCCAGTGCCTTTATCTTCCATGTATAAGGGATTACATTTTCCATCGGCTTTTATTCTTTCTAAAATTTCATCTAATAATTGCTTATATTTTTCATGTTTTTCTTTTTTTAAATCAACATTAAACGATATTGTTGTTCCTTCTCCACATTTATTTATATCGTTTTTGTCTTTGGCATGTAAATCTACTTTTAGTACATAAGTAGGTGCTTCTACCAAATGTCCATTTTCATCCTTTACTGTATAAATAGCTTCTAAATTGCTATTTAGCTTTTTTCCAGCTCCAACTAACTCTCTTGAGTTTATGTTACTAACAGCATTAGCTAAAGCATATAGGCTTGGTAAATTAGTACAATCTATTACAACATTTAACTCTAAATTATCTTCTGGATGTGCTTGTACATATTTTTGGATGCCTAATATTGCTGTTTCATACATTCCTGTTCCTAGTCCTTTATTTAGCATATTATCTCTTTGCCTTACTATAGCGCCAGTTATTGAATAGAACTTTACTCCATCTTTTTGATAATACGGATCCATTTCTTTACTATTATCATTAAATTTTATTGTCATAGCTCCTTCTAATTCATTAATAGCTTCATTAACAACTCCAATAACAGGAAAGTTTTGAAAATTTGATGACATCTGTGGTACATCTGGTATATGTATATACTCTTCATTACCTTTATATTGGTCATATAGTTCTGCCGTTTTTCTAACAATATCTGGCTTTCCATCATTTTCAGGTAATGATATATCTGAAAATTGTATAACTCCAAACTTACATTGCTCATTTCCAGTTTGTTTTCTATAACCTTCTGTTATCTCCTCTCCTGCTTGTTGTAAATATTCTAATAGTTCAACATTTAAATTACTTTGCATAAAAATTCCTCCTTATTGTTTTTAACTTTTAGCTAATGTCTAACTTTCAGTTCTGTAAATAATTTCACATTAGCAGTAATTTAATTTTATAAGTTCTTATGTGCTCTTGAAAAACAAAAAAAGAGTTTGCAGACTACTTCTACAAACTCATAAAAAATAAACTCTATATCAATACAAATATATTTCTTATTTGTTCGAAAGCACTCCACAGATTTTCTGTGACAGTCTAATACATATTTTGCATTAGCCCAACTAAAAAGATTCAGATACTCTTTTTAATTTCGGCAACTTTTCCTTTCGTATTTTGCAATAATCTGATAACAAAATATTACTATTAAAAGTTGCGACCTCTTTCTTTTATAAAATTGTATTATATTTTATCACATATAATTAATTATGTCAAATTACATTTCTAATTCGATAGTAACAGGTCCGTTGTTTAGCAGACTAACTTCCATATGAGCTCCAAATATGCCTGTTTGAACTACTGGAATAACTTCTTTACATTTTCCTACAAAATATTCGTATAAATCATTTGCTAAATCTGGTTTTGCAGCATTTATAAAGCTTGGCCTATTTCCACCAGAGCAATCTGCATATAATGTAAATTGAGATACCACTAAAAGTTCACCTTTTATATCTTGAATTGACAAATTCATTTTTTCGTTTTCATCTTCAAAAATTCTTAACTTTGCTATTTTCTTTACCATAGCATCAGCTTTTTCTTTAGTGTCATCTGGTGCTACACCTAATAAAATTAAAAAACCTTCATTTATTTTTCCTACTATCTTTTTATCTACTTCAACTTGTGCATGTTTTACACGTTGTATTACAGCTTTCATAATTATATACATAATCCAATGATTCTTACGAATTATTCTTCTATTGGATTACTACTCCTTTCTAATTATATTTATTCAAAGGGCATGGTTTTTTAAACCACACCCTTTGCCAAAACAATCACAAAACTGCTGTTTTGGTAAAAGCTAGAAGTTCAAACTATTTAGTTCTTACATTTTACGAAAATTAGAATTCTTTATTATGCCATATAGAAGTTATATGAATAGTCAATCCAACACGGCATAGTTGAAATATAATTACCATTTCTGTCAAAGACCTTGAAAAAAATCTGAATCTTTTGATGCCAATCTACATTAGCTTGAACAGTTAAATTTCCACTTTGCATAGCAGTACTGGTCATTTTATAACCAAGAACTCTTTGTGTAGCCCAATCACGAATTTCTACACGTAAATATACTGGTGTATTACTTCTCGTACTTCTAAAATTCGTGATAATTGCTAGAGGTCCAGAATATCCAGTAATCTTTACAGGTGTTAAATTGTTTCCTTCCATCGTAAAAGACCCTACATGAACAGTTCCTGAACCATTCCAAATTTCTTCACCACTATACGTAATAACTTCATTTGTAACGGATGTAGATTCCTCACTGTTTTCCAAACTTCCTTCTGTTGCAAATGCCGTTGTAACATTTACTAAGCACATGCATAATGTTAATATAACTGCAAATAACCGTTTTTTCATTTTTTTATCCTTTCTGTAAAAAGAACTTCTAGCTTTCTATGCAACAATATAATTATTGCACGAAGATATTATATCATATATTTTTTATTTTTACAGGTATTATTGAATATCACATCAGTTAATATTTCAAGACAAATAATCCTTTTACAATTTATCTTGTAACTTTAATAAATAATATATGTGACTTCCACCTGTTATTTCTCCAGTCGTTGCGTCTACCTGATAAGTATAATATTTATCTATTGGCTCTCCATTTTTAGAAACTTCATCGCATTCTATTGTTACCATCCATACTTTTCTAACTGGATTATCTGTACGATATCTTGTATATTCTTCATCTTTAAAGTCTTCTCTAATATTGCCATAATATTGTTTACTATATAAATTATAATCTTCCATTCTTAAATATGCATCACCGTTCATCTGAGCAATATCTAAATTAACATGAATATTTTCTATTTCATAATCAGATTGTATTTTTTGTTCCGCTTCTAGCACAATCTTTTTTGCCTCTTCCTCTTCTATTACAATTGGATTATCATCAATATTAGCATTTTCATACATAAAATAATAAACTACTTCTGCTCCTGCTATAAATGATATACGAATATTCTCAAATGAATTAATGCCATTTTCATAAGTTTTACTAAATATGACATTCCATTGATAAGCTTTTGTTTCTTTTTCATCATCACCCCATTTAAAAGAATTATTATCTACATAAGGAATTGTATAAACTTTATTATATTTATTTAATTCATAACCATATTTTTCACAAATTCTCCTAGCTAAAGTTTCTGCTTCTTTTTTATCTATTTGTTTTTTTGGTATGTTTTCTGATAATATTTTGCGTTCATCATAGCTGATGGCAAGGTATTCGTCACCTTTAGCATCAAATTCAACAAAAATGTTGTTCTGGGTCTCACATTTCCATATAATATCATAATTTTGAGCATTAGTTTCAATATTTATAGATTTTATTATTTCATTTTCATAACCAAAATCTTTTAATATTTTTTTTGCTTTTTCTCTTCCTTCTTCTTCCGTCATAGTATTGTTATTCATAATGTCTTTCTCATTTACATTATCTTCTGGTCCAACTACTTTTTCCGGCTCTTTCCATATTGCATCATAAACTTTAGTTCCTGCATATACAATTCCTACCGTTAAAATTAAACATGCACATGTCGCTAATGCAACCTTTAAGAAAGGATATTTCTTTTTCTTTATATTTGTATCTTTTAAGCTTTCTTCTATAATTGTTTTAATTTTGTCTGGCACATCTATTCCTGAACTTAAATCATGATATAGTTTTTTTTCTAAATCATCCATTAATATCCCTCCTTTCTTCTATAATGTCTTTAATTTTTTGCATAGCTCTTGTTCTTTTAGTTTTCACTGTATTTTCTTTCAAATTTAATATTTTTCCTATTTCTTTGTCCGTAAATCTATCCATATAATATAATATTATAATCGTTCTATCTTCTTTTTTTAATTGGTTACATATAAAATTAAAGTCTAAAATTATATCAACATTTTCCATACCAGGTGAGTTTATTTTTTTCGTGTTTTCAATTTCTTCAAATGATATTATGTTAATTTTCTTATTCTTCTTATAAATTAAGTTAGATTCATTAATTAAAATTCTTATTATCCATGTTTTAAAATATCGACTATCTTTTAGTTCCTTTATATTCTTATATGCTGTTATAGTAGTTTCTTGTATTGCATCGCATACGTCTTCTTCATTATTCAATCTTGCTTTTGCCACATGGTATAATTCATTTTTTACTAATAGTACAAGTCTTGTAAAAGACTCTTTATCTCCTTTTTTTGCTTTTTCTATTAGATCTTCCATTTCTCCTCCAATCTAGTTTGAGAACTTGATATTTTGGTATATTTATTAGATAACATTTTTATATAAAAAAGTTTCACTTTTTTGTGATTTTTTGAAATTTTTTATTATCTTTTAAAGCTCTAATATATTGTTAGCTGTTATGATATTAATAATTAGTATGGTAAATTTTTGTATTATTTTTTCATCTACACTTTTATGTTTTCTATATAAAAACCTCCTTATGATATTTTTATTTTATCACAAGAAGGTCTATTTTTTATAAATTATTTTAATACTTTTATTCTATTATTTTGTCTATTTTATTCTGTAAACTACTTGGTAAATTATTTAAACTTACCATTTTCTCAAATTCTTTGATAGATTCTTTTTCACTTTCATCTAACTCATTATTGTTGTAAATATCTATGAATAGTTCAGATATTGCTATACTATCTTCTGTAAATTCACTAGTATCTTCTCTTTTTTCTAATTTTGCCATTAGATTATTGAATTGCTCCGATTTGTTATATTTCTTAGCTATATTTTCTAAGTCCTTCTTCATCGTTTCCTGTTCTTCAATTATACTTTTTGGCATTTGAGGAATTCCATCTTCTATATTATTTGAATCTTGTTCTTCCACTTCTTTACTTACTAATTGATGTATCGTTTCTAGTTCTTCTACAGCTCTTTGGACAGATTCACTTTGGCTTGAATTTGCTAATGCAATTTCGTTTTTATTGCCTTTTGCTCTTTCTTCCATTATCTGCTGTGCTATATCATAATCTTCTTCCGTTAATCCTTTTTCTACAGTAGTTGTTTGTCCATCCATTACTATCGTGTAAGTTGATTCACTATCTAATCTTTCTTTAGCATTACTACTAATTATATTTGTTAGTAAAATACTAACAGTTATGAAAACTATTAATAATATCATTATTTTAATTTTTTTAGACATTTTTTCCACCTCCTTTACATATCAAAAAATACATAATAATATTTTGAATAATCAGCTTCATCTTTTTTTATTCTTACTATGTCAGATAGTTTTTTATTTTTTGTTTCATTAGAGTGATATGACAATATGTAAGTACTATTATCATAATCTATATCTGATACATACATAGTATGCCAACTCGATCCTAATCCTCCTATTATATTAGAACCCGCAATTTGAATAACGTCTCCAATTCCTATTCCTATATTCCATACTTCTTCTGGATTATTTATTATCTCTGAACCTTTTTTGTATGTGACTCTTTTACTTTTCCAGAAATTTGCAAATTCTTTTGCACTTACCCATGGACTAGTAGCGGGTTGGCATAATTCCCATGAATTATTAAGTTGCTCAGTTGTTGTTGGTATAGAATAACTACCATTTTTTCTGTAAACCTTCCAATTATTTTGATAATGATACTGTCCAGATACTATTAAACACTGTGACGCATAGTTTGCACAATCTGCTGTAGATTCTTCAAATTGAGTTAATCTTGGATATGCTAATACATATTTATTATAATTATTTATAGCATATAGAGAGCCTAGAAGTAAGTCTTTATTAACTGGTTCTAATATCCATTCATCATTTGCACTTCCATTATAGTCATATTGAAAAACATTTCCTTCATCAGAACAGCTTGCATTCTGTACTGTTACAACTCTTGAATAATTACTTGGTCCTGTTCTAATAGCATACGTACTATTGTTCTTTGAACTTTTAGTAATAGCAAATTTTTGTGCATTGCTTGAATTTGCAGACCAGATTTGTATATTTACACCATTACTTCCATTATCTCCACCGTTTACATCTAAAGCATAATTTATATACATTTGTCCCCCCGATGTTGTATATCCAACTTTGCTTCCTATTACATAAGTACCGTCACTTTGTGGAAATAAAAACCATTGTTGATTGTCATTTCCATTAAATTGACATTGTTGTACATTTACTCCATTTCCGGCAGCACCCATGTAAACATCTAGGTATCTTCCGCTATAAGCATTTTTTATGTAAAACCATTTATTACTAATAGTAGCGTCTGTTGAATAGGCTTGTGATGGTTTTATATAAATGCAAGAACTTAAAGTAAGTAATATAAGAACTAATAATACATTCAAGATTTTCTTTTTCATCTATTATTCCTCCTTTTAGTTTTTGGTGTTTAAACTTTAATTAATATACTAGTATATTTGTGCTAAAAGGATTGTATCATAACTTTATTACTTTTTATAAAAAGGAGAAATTTACATACTTTTTCTAGATAATATATAACTTTTTTTGCTTTTTTATACTTTTAATTACATGTATTTTATATTCTTATTACTAATTTTATAGTTCTTTTATTTTATATCTACCATAATACCCATTCATACTATATTCTATTAACAAGTCTTTATCACCATTAGTATATATTACTTCACCAGGTTCTTCAGCTTCTTTTTGACTTTTCTCATATCCTTTTTCTTTCATATATTCGTCTATGTGAAAAGTTGGACCACTTAATATTACTTTATATGGAAAATTCTGAACTATAGTATATTGATTATCTCTTCCAATTACTTTTAGCATTCCGAAACAGGCAGAAAACGGATTCCAAACATCAAATTTTACTAAAGAAAAAATTGTAGCACATATAAATCCAATTATACATATACATATTACTATTTTAATTACTATTTTTTTCATTTTACACCTCCCTTGTTATTTCATATATTTTCAAAAATTCTTATTACCCCTCCTTTCGTATTTATTTATAATCTTATTATAAATAGTATAAATTACATTTTTAGTTGTTGGCTTAGAATCGTTGACAAATCCAAAATATTGTTTTAGTCTTTCATTTTCGCATTCTATATACATTTGTTCTGTAGCCTTAATAATATTACTTTTTATATTAAATACAGTTGTTTTATACTTATTAGCTATAATTGGGTACACATCTTTATTAAGGTTACTATAATCTTTATTTTTATTTAACAGTAATAGTTCTATTATGTCTATTAAATAGTTAGTACCTTTATAAGATAAATTATATCTTAAATATTTAATTTCTTTTGTTATCTCATGTTTCAGCACTATTGCTCTATTTTCTTTCATTTTTTTATGGAGTAGTTTTTCTACTTTTACCTTTAGATTATATAAACTTTCTTTTCTATCAATAATATCAAACACAAATTGGTTGTGTTTTAACTTTTCAAGTAAATCTTTGTTTTTTGATATTATAATAAGTGATTTACTATATTTTAACATATTATCTTTAATTAGTGTATTAATTATTTTAATTCCATTATAGCTTGCTAATTCTAACTCTAAAATAACTATATCTATATTATTTTTTGTTTTTATTAATCCTAAAGCCTCTATTCCATCAATTGCCATATTAGTCACTTTAATATTTTTATTATCTAATACATCCATTATCGCTTTTGAGTAATAAATATTATTGCTAGCTATTAATACATTTATCATAACATCACCTTTATAATATTAGAGTCAATTATTGCTATAAAAAGTTTCAAAAATTGATAAATATTATAAATTTTTTTAACGTAATATATTATTTCAAGCTATATTGAACTTTTAGCATGTGTATATTAATTTCTTTCATTATTTTTAAAAAAATACTAGACTTTTTATTTTATTTTGTGTATTATAATATCAATAATTCTATTTACGGAGGGAACGAATGTCAAAAGTTTTTAAGATTTTTTTAGTATTAATGTTAAGTTTTGTTTTTTGTATGAGTTTTGTATATGCAAGTGATGTCACAATGGACCTACCAGATAGTGATTCAACTTCTAACTCTTCGGAAGAAAACTCAACAGATAGCAATGTAACAGATGAGAACTCTGTTGACGAAACAGATGATAATTCTTTAGCAGATGAATATTTAAATGGTGCCCCTGAAGAAGAAAATACTGCACTTCCTGAAGACCCTTTAGCTGACGCATACTCACATGAACAAGCAGTTGGTATTTCTACTAATTCTTCTGGTTTAAGTGCTAGTTCTATTATTAATATATTATTAATAGCTGTTGGTATTATAATAATTTTCTTGGCTATAGCTATAATTATCAGACTAAAATAAAATGAAATATTTTTTGAGCAATATTTCATTCTATATAAAAAAATTAATTTTATAATTTAAAATATATAAAATTATAAAATTAATTAAAAAATTTTTAAAAATTTCCAAGTCTTTAATTTTAAATAATTAAAGACTTTTTTGTTGCCTTTATGTATAATTTGTTTTTTAAAAATAATACTAATAATAAGTAATTTTTAAGGAGGTTATAACATGAAAACAAAAATTACTGTTATTGCTATTATTACGTTAATTCTTTCTTTAATTTTTAGTATCTCTGTTTTTGCAAACACAAACGACATAAAAAATGCAGCTGGAGATGCTACTAACTTTGTTAGAAATGCAGTTGGTGGTGCTGAAAATGTATTAGAAGATGCAGCAAATGGTGCTGCTGGAGCAATAAAAAGCGGTACAAATGCTATAGAAAACGGTGGAGAAAGAATTGGAAATGATGTAAAAAATGGAATGACTGATATGAAAGACACTATGATGTCTAATAATACTAATAGTATGGCTGGAACTACTCGTATTGATGGAAATGGTGGTTCTAATAGTAATTATTCGGCAACTAGAACATCTGCAACTAGTGACATTACTTTTCTAGGAATATCTAACACAGTATGGACATGGCTTGTTATTGGAATAACAGCTATTGCTATTATTTCTTTAATCGTATTTTATATGAGACAAAACAAGTCTACTAATAATCTTTATAACAGTCATAGAGATAACTAATAATAGCTACTATAATTTTATAAACCTCACTATTTACTAGAATATTAATAAATGTTATAATATTTTATGATTTTATGTATGAATTAGTAATTTATTAGTTATTTTATTAATTTATATAAATTACTTTTATATTTAATTCATATATAGTAAAGTGAGGTTTTACATATGACTAAAAAAATAATAGCAACAAATCCAGTTGCTAAAAGAAATTATACAATAACAGATACTATTGAGGCAGGTATTGTTCTTACAGGAACAGAGATTAAATCTATTAGAAATGGTAAAGTTAATTTAAAAGATAGCTATGCCAACATAAAAAATGGTGAAGTTTTTATTTACAGCATGCATATTAGTCCATATGAACAAGGTAATATTTTTAACAAAGACCCTTTGCGTGATAGAAAACTTTTATTAAATAGGCGTGAAATAAATAAATTAGTCGGATTAATAAAACAAAAAGGTTATACTTTAGTTCCAATGAATTTATATTTTTCAGGAAATTTTATAAAATTAGAATTAGGTATAGGAAAAGGTAAAAAGCTTTATGATAAACGTGAAGATATTGCAAAAAAAGATGCTGAAATACGTATGAAAAAACAAAGCGCTAGATATTAGTTGTTTATTGATGATTTTGAATATTTTTAAAAGTTTTTTAAAATAACATTATTAGTTTTATTCATATTTTATAGGGAGTATATATAATTTTTGCAGTGAGCTCGTGTGGGGACCGACAAATTATAAGCTGTATAAACTTAAGCAACACCTTGCGAAAAGTTTATTACAGCTTATTATGCAGTTGGGACGAACAAAAAAATTATATATACTCCCTCTATTAATATAACAATTCATTTTAATAAACTATTTATTTAAATATTCAAAATCATCAATAAATAGTGTTAAGCTTTATTACTTGAACCAAATACATCTTTTATTTTATGTTTTACTACTTCTTCTATTAAATTTCTAGCATTTCCTAGATATTTTCTTGGGTCAAATACAGATGGGTCTTCTGCAAATGTTTTTCTAATTGCTGCTGTCATTGCTAGTCTTAAGTCTGTATCTACATTTATTTTAGAAACTCCTGAAATACTTGCTTCATGTAGCATTTCATCAGGTACACCTTTTGCTCCTGGTATATTTCCACCATATTTATTACACATTTCTACTAATTCTGGAATAACTGTTGAAGCTCCGTGTAAAACTATTGGTGTATGAGGTAATTTTTCTTTTACCTTTGCTAAAATATCAAATCTTAGTTTAGCTTCTCCTTTAAATTTATATGCTCCATGGCTTGTTCCAATTGCTATAGCTAATGAATCACAACCTGTTCTTTCCACAAATTCTTTTGCTTGGTCTGGGTCTGTATACATAGCATCAGATGCTGCCACATTAACATCATCTTCTATTCCTGCTAATTTTCCAAGCTCTGCTTCTACTACCACTCCTTTAGAGTGAGCATATTCTACTACTTTTTTTGTTAGTTCTATATTTTCTTCAAAGTCATATTTTGAACCATCAATCATTACTGAAGAAAAACCGTTATCTACGCACATTTTACATGTCTCAAAATCTGGTCCATGGTCTAAATGTAATGCAAGTGGAATATCATACTCGTCTAATGCAGATTCTATCATCTTTTTTAAGTATTCTATCCCTGCATATTTTATTGCACTAGAAGATGCTTGTAATATAACTGGTGAATTTTCGTCAGCAGCTGCTTTAACAATTGCTTGTACTATTTCCATATTATTTACATTAAAAGCTCCTATGGCAAAATGCTCCTTCATTGATTTTTCAAACATATCTTTAGTTGTTACTAATGGCATAATATTTCCTCCTTTTTTTACCTAGTATAACTATTTTATTTCTAAATTTTGTTAATGTCAATATATTATCTTGAAATAATAATTGACATAATTTTTAGTGAGTGATACAATTTGTTCAGGCACAATTTAAGTGTCATCATTCTAGTCGACTGCAAATGTGGTTGACGACGCAAAGATTGGAGGACAAGTTTATGGGATTACGGAAACGTTTTTACGTCGATATTCAGACATTAAACAATGCCGTGACCGGCTCGCTACATTTATGTGTAGCAAAGTTTCCAGATGGTGAAACGGTTCGCTTTATTGTTGATTGCGGTCTTTTCCAAGAGCGCGTTGAGAAAGTCAACGATGAGGACGAATCTGCTAGAGAAAATATCAACGATCTCTATAATCGGTCTTTTCCTTTTACAGAAGATTCTTTGGATTTTTCTCTTATCACTCACAACCACGTGGATCATGTTGGTAGACTTCCTTTGCTGTACAAAAATGGATATGCAGGCAAAACCTATATGTCCATTCCTACTAAGGAATTAATCCGGCATGCATTAAATGACAGTTGCAAGGTCCTTCGGGAAACTGCTAAACGGCGTCATGTTTCTGCACTCTATACAGATACTGACGTTGGTCAAGCCCTTTCAAACTTTTACGGAATGCCTTATGATGAGCCTTTTTATCTGGTACCTAACAAGGTTAAGGTTACCTTTTTCAAAAACGGACATCTGGTAGGCGCAGCATTAATTTTGGTTCAGATTTACTCTAGTTCCTCGAAAGAAGTTATTAATCTTCTCTTTACAGGAGATTATAACAAGAAAAACATGTTCTTTAAAGTTCCTGATTTACCTAAGTGGCTCTATGAACTTCCTGTAACTATTATTCAGGAAAGCACTTATGGTAATATGGATACTACTGACATTGAAGAGTGTTTTGAAGAGAACATTCTTCGTGGAACCCGTGAGCAAAAGACCATTGTAGTTCCTGCATTTTCTCTTGGGCGTTACCAAGAAGTACTTTATTTTCTCAAGACATTGCAGAAAAGAGGTGCTTTAGACCCCAATATTCCAATTTACGGTGATGGAAAACTTGCGGCAACCTACACCAATATGTTTTTGAACAATCCCAATCTCGGAATTGATTCAGAAATGACTGATTTTCTCCCCGAAAATGTTGAGTTTATTTCTGGTAGCGAAGCTAGAAGTAACGTAATTGCTGATATTCACAGCAAGATTATTGTTACAACTAGTGGCATGGGTTCTTATGGACCTGCTCAGGAGTATATTTCCAAGCTTATTTCTAATCCTAATGCACTAATCCATTTTACTGGATATACTGCTGAGGGAACTCTTGGAAGACGTTTGAAGGACACCGAAATCGGTCAAGACGTAAAAGTTGGCTCCATTATGAAAATCAAACGTGCCGAAGTCATGTATACTACCGAGTTTTCGGCGCATGCCAAGGCAAACGAAATGATTGATTTTCTGAATAGCTTCAGTAAAATCAACTTCATTATCGTAAATCATGGTGAGCCAGAAGTGAAGGAAAAGTTTGCATCTCGCATTTTGCGTGAGGTAAACAATGTTAAGGAAGTCGGTATAGCAAGTAGAGATACTTTCTTCCGTATCGACCCATACAAATGTGTGAAATCTATGAGCACACACTTCCAATAACCTTAAAGTCTAGCATTTAGTCTTGTTTTAAAGGGAAGTACCTATATGGTGCTTCCCTACTTTTTTACATTTTACATATCATATTATATTTTATATTTTGCATATATTTTATAGGTGTGTCCTCTATTTTCCATTTTCACATTTATAACTACTGCACATAGATTCATCTGCTTGTTTTGTGTCACAACCTACTACTGGTGTTACAATAATTTGCTCTAATTTGCATTCCTGTCTTCCCACATCATTGTATTTACAACTTCCTACTGTACAATTTATTTTTTGATTTTTTTCCATAAAAAATAGCCTCCTTAAATAATTTTTTCATTATTAGTATGGCTATTTTTTATAATTTTATTTGTTTTATATTTAATTTTTTATTAATATTCCGCTTCAATTAATATATAGAAAATATAGAAAATACATAAAATATATAAAATAATATAATATATAAATTAAAATGCAAAATAGTATGTAAAAGCACAAAATTATTTAATTATTTTTATTTACTAATTGAATCGTCAAAATAAATTTTTATAAAATCCAAGTCCAGTTTTTCTTCATTTCTTTTTGCTATGTCAATTAATTCATCTACCATTTTCTTAGTTATTTTAGCATCTTTTCTTTCATAAAATCTTTTAATAGGTTTTTGAATTCTTTTAATAATTCTATAACCTTTATCTACATTTTGCTCTTCAAAATATTTGTTTGCTCTTTCTATTTCTTTCTCATAAATATACTTACCTATTTTAGTATTTCTTATTTGCTCTATTGAATTCGCATCTGAAATTTCTGTTATCTTTATAGTTTTAGCTGGTATTTTTCTTCCTAATATCGCTTCAAAATCTTCATCACATACATTTTCTATTTTTCCTGTTTTATAGCATTCTGGAATATTTCTATCTAATATTACATCATCTGAAAAGATTTCAACATTTGCTTCTAAAACAATATCCCTGATAGATTTTCCAATAAGTATTTTATATGTGCCCGCTTCTACTACCCACTTTTTACTAATAGCATCATAATGCTCAAAGGAGCTTCTATCAATTTTTATGTTTATTTTCTTTTCTTCTCCCTTTTCAAGTTCTATTTTGGTAAATGCTTTTAACTCTTTTTTTGGTGCATATATCTTATTGCCACTATGTGAAATATAAATTTGTGCTATTTCCTTTCCTTTAACATTTCCTGTATTTTTTATTGTAAATTCTAAGTTTATATTAATATTATTTTGTTTTATCTTTAAATTTGAATACTCAAAATTTGTATAACTTAGTCCATATCCAAATGGAAACAAAACATCTTTATTTACAGTATCATAATATCTATATCCAACATAAACAGATTCTTTATATTCTACTAATACATCTGTACCAGGAAAGTTATTATAACATGGGGTGTCTTCAATTTTTAAAGGATATGTTTCTGCTAGCTTACCATTTGGATTTACTTTACCAACTATACAGTTTACTATGGCTTTAGCTCCTGCTTCTCCTCCAAGATAACCTGTAATAATACCTTTTACACTGTCTTTCCATGGCATAAGAATTTGGGCTCCATTTGTTAGTACAACAATAACATTTCTATTTACTTTTGCTATTTCTGCTATTAGCTCATTTTGATTTTCTGGAATATCTAAAGAATTTCTATCTAATCCTTCTGCTTCTTCTAATTCTGTTAATCCTGCAAAAACTAATACAGTATCATTTCTTTTTGCAACCTCTATAGCTTCTTTTTGTAATTCGTATTTATTATTACTGTTTCCTAATTCATAACCTTTAGCATAATCTATGTCATAACCTAAAGAAATAAAACTATCATATGCATTTTCTACTTTATATGAATTAACTTTAGAACTTCCTGCACCTTGATATCTTGGATTCTTTGCAAAATTGCCTATTAAAGCTATTTTTTTGTTTTTAATAGGTAAGATGTCATCTTCGTTTTTTAAAAGCACTACAGACTCTTCTGCAGCTTTTAATGCTATATTATGTTCCATTTCTAACTCATCTGCTGCATTTTTATATTCTTCATCTACTATTGCATTAATTTCCATATTTCCGTCTTCAACATTATTTACTCTATTAGCATCTTTTACAAGTTTATATATAGTAGTTAATATTCTATCTACTACTTTGTCTAGTACGTCTTCATCTAATCTTCCGCTTTTAACTGCTTCTATAATTTGTTCTTTTATATTTGCCCTATCTGCTGGCATTTCTATTGCAGTTCCAGCTTTTATTCCCTCTACCCTATTATCTTCTGCACTCCAATCTGTAATAACAATTCCATCAAAGTTCCAATCATTATACAATGTATTGTTTATTAGTTCTTTATTATCACAGCAGTATTTACCATTAATTTTGTTGTATGCTCCCATAATAGAATATGGTTTTGCTTCTTTTACAATCATTTCAAATGCTTTTAAATATATTTCTTTTAATGTTCTTTCATCTATTATTACATCTATTAGTCTTCTATTATATTCTTGGTTGTTTACCGCAAAATGTTTTACACAAACTCCCACGCCATTTTCTTGAACGCCTTTTACATAGGCTATTCCTAATTTTCCAGCTAAATATGGATCTTCTGAAAAATACTCAAAATTTCTACCGCACAAAGGACTTCTTTTTATATTTACTCCAGGTCCTAGCAATATATTTACTCCTGCATTTTTAGCAGCGTTTCCTATAGCTTTTGATACTTCATTTACTAAGCCTTCATCCCAGCTATTTGCAAGAGTAGATTCTGTTGGAAAACATACTGCTGTTTTACTTTGTGGTGTTTCTAAGTCACCTATTCTATCATTTTTAGTCTCTATTCTTAAACCATTTGGTCCATCTGCCATCATTATATTAGGTATATTTAATCTTTCTATTTCATTAGTATGCCATGTGTCTTTTCCTACACATAAACTTGCTTTTTCCTCTAATGTCATATTATCAATTAAATTTTTATATTTCATATATTTACCTCCATTTGAGACAAATATATCATAACATTTTTATTCTTTCAATTCATTTTTTGAATTTTCTATTTTCTTACAATTACTTGGTTGTTTAAACCTTAAATACCAATTCATTCCGTTTCTATCTCTTTCAATTTCCATCATTCTTTTTTGTAATTCCTGAAATGTTTGAGGAGGTGGTAATATTATAGGTTCACATGGTACCCAATTCGCAGGAGTCATTGCACTATTTTCGTCTGCAATTTGCAATGCTTGTAAAGTTCTTAATATTTCTGGTATTGCTCTTCCAATTTGCATGGGATATACAAATATTGCTCTTATTACGCCTTTATCATCTATTATAAAAACATTTCTAACTGTTTCTGTTTTGCTTACATCATTTGATATCATACCATATTTTCTCGCAATTTCTCTATTTGCATCTGCTATTATTGGAAATGGAACTTTTATGCCAGTTTTACAGTAAATATCATATAGCCAAGCTAAATGTGAAGCATTGCTATCTACACTTAAACCAATTAGGCATGTATTTAATCTTTCAAAATAAGCATTTGCTCTAGAAAAAGCAATTATTTCTGTAGTACATACAGGGGTGAAATCCTAATGTTAGAAACTAATTTTTTATGAGCCTTTCAATATTTCCTTTTAATCTAAATTCTATAGTTCTGTCACTATATATAATAATTTTATCTATAATAGAATTTAATAAGAACTTACTTGGCTCATTTGAACCTATTATTTGATCAAATACTTCTATGGCTGTTTCTACTTTCTCTTTTCTATCTTGAAGTATTTTTTCATCTTCTTTTGACAATATATCTTTTAAACTTATAATCTGATTTTGCTTATCATTTTCTAATTCTTTATAGGCATTTTCTATCATTTCTTTTTGTTCTTGTGATGTAGCTTGAGCTAGGTCTTTTATTTTTTGAGATAATAGACATTTATATTCTTGTGTCAACATATTATATTGTCTTTCTAATTTCCCCCTATTTACTTTTGCTTTATTTTCAATTTTATTTAATTTAATTTTTTCTATTTCTTCGTAAAAGTTTTTTCTTAAGAGTTTCAAATATTCTTTTAAATGTATTATCATATCTTTTTCTGAAATTTCGTGAATTTTACATCTAGCTAAACCATATCTTCTATAATCTGTACACTCATATCCTTTTTCTTGCTTTCTCCTAATAAAAGTTCCACTTACTCCTGCTCCACAGTCTCCACAAGTGCACATTCCACCAAATAAATAATTTCTTTTTGTTTTAGTACTCTTGCATTTTATTCTAGCTACCTTTAGTTCTTGTGCTAATTCAAACATTTCTTTTGATATTATTGCTTCGTGATGATTTTCAAAAATAAAATGATCTTCCTTTGGTAATTTAATAGCTTTCCCTCTTATACTTATTGTTTGTTTTTTGTGCACCCTTAGATTCCCACAATATACATCATTTTCTAAAATATTTTTTACCATATCTGTACTCCACAGCTCTTGTACTTTATGCTTATATATTCTACCTCTTTCTAAGTGTTTTCTTTGATAATAAACCGAAGGAGTTGGATAATTATACTTTTCACTATTTAATACATCCGTTATTTTCTTTCTACCTAAACCTTGTTCTACATATAGCTTGAAAATTAATTCTATTACTCCCCTTAGTTCTTCTACTACATATACTTTAGGTATTCCATTTTCGAATACCTTTTCATACCCATAATAGTTGCCCATAATTAACCTACCGTCTTTTTGTTTAGATAACATATTAGTTCTTACTTTTCTTGATATATCTTTTACATATCTTTCGTTAAACCATGTTGTAATTCCTATAGTATCATCTCTGTCATTTTGTACATCATATACACCTCCCATTTCTGATATAAGTATTAAATTCTTACCAGATTTCTTAAAATCTTCAATTAAACAAAGAACTTTCCCATTATTTCTTCCTATTCTTGATAAGTCTTTTGCTATTACTACATCTATTTTTCCTGCACTTACATTCTCTAACATTTGAGCAAATTTTGGTCTATCAAAAGTATATCCAGACACATTATCATCTATATATACATTTTCATCTGCTATATACCAACCTCTACTTTTAGCATATTCTTTAATAATATTGATTTGTTCTTCAATGCTAGAATAGTTTTCTCTATCTTCATCTCTACTTAATCTTGCATAGGCTGATACAGTAATAGTTTTGCTTTGTTCTTTATAGTAATTATGCTTTGGAGTAATTAAACTTATTCTATTGTCTAATTTCAAGTTATTTTCATTTCCTACAAAACTCATTATATCCTCCTTTTTGCAAAATTTAGATATACTTAAATAGTTTTGAAGAAAGATTTAAATAATTTATATACTTATATCAAACTATTCTCAGTATTTCCAAATGTATAAATTATATTTTTTTTAATTATTTGTAGCATTTCTTCCTTTCCAGAAATAAATACTGCTACTTTATTTGCTCTTTTCTTCTGTTCTTCTATTTCATTTTTTATTTCCTTATTTTCTAGTTCTTCTTCATCGACAAATATTTGCGAATAACTTTGGTTTTCAATAATTGTTGTTGTTATTTTCATAAACGACTTGCTCCTCTAACTAATAATATTTAATATATATGCAAAAATGAATGTAAATAGCATAAATACCATCTTTTGATAATCATTAAACGACTGATAGCTAATCAGTTCCACAGGCTACACCTCTCTACTTTTTAATAGAGTCATCTTCATTGCCTTAGACGGTTTTATCACGCTCGGACTGTGACTAGATGAGAGTATCATTATACCTACTATTCTTCATCGCCATATTAGTTAGCTCTCCTAATATCTATAACTTAAGCATTTCTCGCTCTCTTTGAAAAAGGTCTTGGCGTACCTGTTATAAGTAGCTCAGATATAATAGGAATGTATTTAATGATTGATTTATTCAATTTTCAATGTTCTATGTGCTAGTAGCATATTTCTTCTTTTATAATAAACAGCACCTAAAATTTCCAAAGGTTATTTTTTTGCTTATATAGAGCAAAAAATATTTACCCCTCTACTTATATAAAGGAAAAAAATGAGGGTTTGTACAACTTTTTTTATAACTTATTAGTGCAAATTAAATTCGTTTATAAAACTTTATCTTGAAATGATTTAATTTTTATTTACACAAAAAAATAAGAGATATTTCCATCTCCTATAACGAATTGCTATCTGTTAGTATTAATTTAAGAATCTCTATTTTATAAATTATTTACTTATATCAATAAATCACATTAATTATATAATTTTATAAATTAAACATAATATAAGTACCTTCACCTAAATTTATTATAATATCATAATTGCTTATTGATTAGTTTTTTATAAGAAAGAAGAAACCCCAGAGATGTAAAACATACTCTGGGGTATTTCTATTTTACCAACGATATAGACTACTCAATGATTGGCAGAGAATAGTTAATATCACTAGGAATGTTATTTTCCCATACATAAGAGTTTTTCAGAATGTACTCGTTGTAAGAGTTTGCCGTTCTGTTTGCTCTCATTTTTGCTTGTTCTGCCCAACTTTGCTTTTCTTCGTTGTCGCTATCTTTATATTGTTCATAGGTAGCAACATCGGATTTGTACGATGCGATCATAGAACGTGCGGTATCCTCGACCAGCTTTTTTGTCTCATACTGATTTTCATCAGCTTTCTGCAAATCATGGGTATAGCTGTTCCAAATGCTTCTTCCTCCTGGAGTAAATCCGAAAAAGATAATTGCACCAGCCATAATGATACAAACAACTGCCACTACTGCTTTTGCAAACTTGCTCATATTAGTTGCCCTCCTGTACTTTTAAGATAGGAGCATCAACAATATAAGGAATGTCGGAATAGATGTATGTTCCTGTCCATTCAATATATTTACCATCTGTAGTGAAGAAAAAGATACCATTATCATTTTCTCCATAACTGCCATCAACATCAGCAAGCCAGTGATTTCCATCGCCTACTGAACGTCCATTTGAACCATACTCTTGTTCATAGTATTCACTGTCTGGAGTCAAGAAACTGTTTAATGATGAAACCTTACCATCAACAACATAGTTACCAACTACACCAACACCCTCTAACATAAGAACAACATAGCCAAGGGGCTTTTCAACAGGGCAAGGCAGAGACAAAGCTTTTTCTCGCTGACCGTTTACCCAGTAGGCTCTCCGAATGAGATTATATCTTTCAAGAGAATAATCAATGTCAGTCGGAGTAGGCTGGGATTGTTCGAGATCTCTAGTGATACTCTGCTGTTTTTCAACATCAGAGGTATGTTCTCCAGAGTCACCGTCGCAACCTGTAAGCATACAAAGCGATACTGTAATCAGCAATAAAATAGAAACGATTTTCTTCATGTTTATTCCTCCAATTTGTTGTAAGATTTTATATATGTAAAACTAACAAAAATGTTAGTGTGCAAAAAGGAATATATGTAAAATGGTTACTACCATATTATCTATATTATACCATCATTTTACATAAAAGTAAATAGTTGTATAAAAAGCCGTGTAAAGATTATAATCCTTACACGGCCATTTCCATTATTCACCTGCTTCGATTTTTAGGATAGGATCGTCGATTTCAAAAGGAATATCCGAATACAAGTATGTTCCTGTCCATTCAAGATATTTTCCATCAGGTGTGAAGAAAAAGATACCAGAATCATTTTCTCCATAACTCCCATCTACATCAGCTAAAACCTTACCACTATCAATATACACGCTATCAGGTGTTAAAAAGCTATTCAAAGAGGATACTTTGCCATCCACGACAAAACTCCCTAAAACCCCACCATTGTCTGTCAATAGAATTACATAACCTAACGGTTTTTCAACAGGACACTCAAGAGAAAGTGCTCTCTCTCGCTGACCATTTACCCAATATGCTCTCCGAATGAGATTATATCTTTCGAGAGAGTAATCAATATCAGTAGGAGTGGGTTGAGAGTTTTCCAAGTTATTTGTTGTAAGATTTTTATATGTAAAACTAACAAAAATGTTAGTGTGCAAAAAGGAATATATGTAAAATAGTTATTACCATATTATTTATTATACTATGAATTGACATAATTTTCAACTCATATTTAAAGTTTTTTATTCATTTTATGTAGGTTAGTCAATCATATGTCACACTTTTTTGAAAAATATATATTTCGAGTACTCTATATTGTTATAACCGATT
>CALXVM010000015.1 GCA_944392105.1 uncultured Clostridia bacterium
AGATTTATCCAACAAGAAATATTCTTTCAATGCGTGAGACAGAAACAGTTTCAGGTCAAGAGTGTTTGGACGTTCAGAAAAAGACAGATGGTTCTGTTAACATCATCGGTGAGGTTGCAACAGACCCCGTAGCATCTTGGATGATTCAATCTGCACAGGTTGCATCTAAGTTTACATTATTTACTCACCATGCTAAAACATTCCCAGACTTAGTTACAGCTTTACGTAACTCAATGTTAAGAGCAGGTGTTTTCAAAAACGAAAAAACAGCAGAAGAGCAAGTTGTACAAGTTTTAAACTTTGACATTCACTTGGTTAAGGACTTTAGAGGTAGAAGATACATAGAAAGAGTAACAGAGTGTATACCAGTAGAAGAGAAAAACGAGTACACATATGACCACAGAAAAGAGAAAACTCTAGAAGGCAAATTAGATAAATTTATGGATAACTCAACTATATTCTATAGCAAGACTACAAATAGAGAGTTATATCAATATAGAAATATTATGGAATATCATGATGGAAAATATGTTTTAACAAATCCAATTTCTGATAAAAACATAAGAGAAATGAGAATTAACATGGACGATGCAGACGTTGCAGACTTTGACAATTTCTTAGAGAGAAATTGGGGAATAAAACCACCTAAATTAGATGACTATGACGTTGAAAATAATAACGAAGAAACAGAAACTAAAAAAAGAGGTAGAAAGCCAAAAACAACATTAGCAGAAGAAAATTAATTAACAGGGAGGTGAGCATCACAATATGTCTAATCAAATGTTAATGTACATGATGATAGGAATAGGCGTACTTTTTGCAATAATAGTAATAGCATATATTTTGATTAGTAAAAAGTTAAATAGTTCTGAAACACGTGAGATACAAAAATTAAGACAAGGTACTCAAGCAAAAAAGTTTTCAGCAGAAGTTTTGTACCAAAAGCTATATGTATTTTATAGAAAAGTACCATTTATAAAAAGATATTTATTAAAAATAAGAAGAAAACTTGAAATTATAAATATAGATGATGAGTACTTAACTAGAAGACAAGCTGCTCAAATCCTATCTAGAACATTTTTAATATTAATACCATTAACTATAGTTATTGTAGTAATAACTCATCAAAATACTCTACTTATGAGTATATTACTTATATTTGAATTATTTATGATAGACAGCTTTATAGATGGTAGCGTTGATAAAATAGATAATAAACTTTTAAGACAACAAATAGATTTCTTCTCAGAAATAAGACATGCTTATCACGAGACAAACATGGTTGAGGAGGCAATTTATCAGGTTGCACAAGATGATGAACATCCAGAAATGTCTAGACAGGCAGAAAAAATATATGAAGTATTAATTTCAAATGACCCAGAGTCAGAACTAGAAAGATATTATGATGTTGCACCAAATAGTTACTTAAAAGAATTTGCCGGAGTATCATATCTTACAAAAGAGTTTGGTGATAGAAAAGTAGAAGGTGCATCATTATACTTAAAAAACTTAAATAATATTACTCAGGAGATGCAACTTGAAATATTAAAAAGAGATAAGCTTGACTATACATTCCAAAGTTTGTCACTTATTTCTATTGTACCTATGCTAGCACTAGAGCCAATAAAGAATTGGTCTATGTCACAATTTAGCTTTACACAAAGTTTTTATGCTGGTAAAAATGGTATGCTTGTACAAATTTTGGTTTTAGTTATTACATTTGTATGTTATATATTAACAAGAAAATTAAAAGATAATGGGTCTACTGCTCAAAATACAAAAAATACAGAAAACCCATGGCAAGAGAAATTATATAAAATAAAACCAATTAAAAAATTTGTGGATTTATTTATACCAAAAGAAGGTACTAAAGAATATAGAAAAATTAGAAAAGACATGAAAGACTCAGCAACTAAGGATAAAATACAATGGATTTATATTAACAGAATTGTTTTATGTGTTGTAACTTTTGTTGTATCTCTAGTACTTATTATGCAACTACATCAAATTACAATAAAAAATGTATATACAGACCCAACAGTAGATTATAATATTATTGGACAAATGAGTGAGAAAGATACAAAAAATGCAATGGAACTTACTGAGTCTGATAATGATTACTTGTATAAATATAGAGGAGACACCACAATTGACGAAGACAAAATACAAGAAGACATGAAAAAAGGAAGAATAAACGAAGATTACATAGCTAGTACAGATGCAGAAATAGAAACTGCTGCAGAAAGAGTTTATGGAAAGTTACAACAAGTTAACAGTGAAAATTTAAAATGGTTTGAAGTGTTAATTGCAATGGTTTTAGCAATTGTTGCGTACATGGGACCAATATGGATGTTAAAATTCCAAGCAAAGATGAGACAGTTAGAGATGGAAGACGAAGTAATGCAATTCCAGACAATTATATTAATGCTTATGAGAATTGAGAGAGTTAACGTTGAGATGATTCTAGAATGGTTAGAAAGATATGCTAATATATTTAAAGAACCAATTAGTAAGTGTGTTAATAACTACGAAAGTGGTCCTTGGGAAGCCCTAGAGGAATTAAAAGATGATATATCTTTTCCACAACTTATAATATTAGTAGAAAGTTTACAAGCGGCAGTTGAAAAAATACCTATTTCAGATGCTTTTGATGAGCTAGATACAGAAAGAGATTACTACCAAGCAAAGAGAAAAGAATCAAATGATAGATTAATTAGTAGAAAAGGTATGATAGGAAAAGCAATAGGTTTTGCACCAATGGTTATACTATTTGTTGGATACTTAATTATTCCATTGGTATTTATAGGATTAACAAGTATGACAAGCTCATTTGATAGTATGACTTCAACTACATTATAAGTCTAAGTAGCACATAAAAATTTAAAAATATTATATGAAAATTAAACAAATAAAAGTATATATAAAAGGAGGTTAAACATGGAAAATGCATCAAGAGCATTAATAATAGCAGGAAGCGTATTAATTTCATTATTAGTTATTGCAGCATTGGTATTCATGTTTAACCAAGTCTCTGACTTGAGACAAACACAAGAAGATGCTAGTATGGAAGATAAATTACAAAGTTTTTATGCGAATTTAGATACATATATAGATGGAAACAAAAGAGGAAATGATATATTATCATTAGCTAATTTAATAGATGACTTTAATGAAAGACGTGCTGGACAAAATGAATATAAATATGGAAATGAGGGATATGACCCAATTACATTAAATGTACATTATGATGTGAGTACAGTAGACTGGAAGACTACAGTATTTTTCAAAGGACATGATGATGGTTGGTTCTATTCAGCAAAAGAACTAACCAAAGCTAAGCAAGACATTGACAATGCAGTTGATAAAAAAGGAAAAGAAAAAATTGAGGGAATAGATGACTATACAGTGCAACAACTTGCTAGTATGAGATATCAAGAACTGATGGTGCTTACAACTAAAGACAATGGAGAAGTAGATTATGAACTATTAGATACAATACAAAAAGTAGCAGAAGAGTATAATATCTTAGTGGCAGAGCAGAAAGATGTAAAAAACACAATAAGATTTAATGAGCCACAAGTAACCTATGACGATGTAAGTGGAAGAGTTACGAAACTTGTGTATGAACAAAAATAGGAGGTAAGATACATGGAAAATGCATCAAAAGCATTAATAATGGCAGCCGGCGTTTTACTTGGTGTAATGATAATTTCATTTGCTGTGTATCTATTCTCAACATTTGGAAGTTATAGTAATGATGTTTATTTACAAATGGAAGCAAGAAGGATGGATTCTTTTAATAGCCAATTTACTAAATACTATGGAACAGAGCAAAGGGAAAATCCATACGATATTAATTCAGATAAATACTATAATGGTCCAATTTTGTGTACAGTACAAGATGTTGTAACAATAGCAAAACTAGCAAGAGATAGCAATGCAAAATATGGAGTTTACGAAGATGACCCTAATTATGTTAGTACAAACCCTAATGACATGTATGTAACAGTCAATTTACTTAGCCTAAAAAACAAAGGGTATAATATAGAAAATTGGACAGAAAACAAATTTACAGATTTAATCCAAAACAATACTTTTATAGAAGGAAGTACAGCAAATTTAAAATATTATTATATAACTTCAATAGAATTTATGAATGTAACAGATACTTTACAAAGAGTTAGAACCGTAAATATAGATGTTGTAGATGTTAATAAATACTTGGAAAAAATTGAATAAATTTACTAAAAATATACAGTAAAATATGTCGAAAACGGTTTGCATTAAATATTCTAAAATGTTATAATATAAGGTATAGAGGTAATATGAAAAGAAATCTTATAATTTTAATTTCAGCATTATTAATTGTTTGTGTATTTGTAGTTTATTTTGTTATAAATTATAGAAATATGCAAATAGATGCACAGGCAAATAATAAAGAATATATTACATATAAAGATAAAACTATTGTTGGCACAACACTAGTTTCATTAATAAATAAAACAGTAGACAACAACGAAAAGAACAACATAGAGAAAGATGAAAAAAATACTTATATAGAAAATGATAAAAATTCTGTAAAAATATACATATATTTTCTAGACTTAGAAAAAGAAGATAAATATATAGAAACACCATATACAATGGAGCAAATATACAATAATGATACAGATAATTTCATTAAGTTATATGGGACAAGCAATTTTTATTGTTCAAATATAGATTATCATGAAAAAACTGGCAATGTAAAAAGCTTGACATTTGAACAACAAATTTATTAAAATGATATTAATATTAGATTATAGAATTAAAGATGATATATAATCTAAAATTTATATAAATAAAAAACTAAAGTAAAATTTAAAGGAGGAATTTTTTATGGAGAATGCATCAAAAGCATTAATTATCGCAGGAGCAATTTTGCTAGCAATTTTAATTATAGGTTTAGGTATGTTTATTTACAACCAAGCAGCTGACACTTTAGGTAGTGCAGATATAAGTGGTCAACAAGTAGATTCATATAACCGTGAATTTATACAATATGAAGGAACAAGACAAGGTTCACAAGTTAGAACATTAATTAACAACATAAAATCACACAATAGAAATGCTGAAGATATAAGCCAAATGATTAAGGTTACAGATACAAAGTACGTAAGTCCAAATGATAAAGAACCAGCACCAACATCAGGTGATAAAGGAGACTTTGATGATGGTACTAGCGGTTTACAAATACTTTCTGCTAGAACTTATGAAGTAACATTTGCTTATGATAGCGATAGTGGATATGTTACAGCTGTTGGAATAACACCTAAATCAGGAGATTAATTAGTTTAAAATTTATAGTTAAGTTTTAAGATTAAGGAATATAAATTATGGAAAATGCAGTAGACGCTCTAAAAATGGCTAGTGCCGTAATTGTCTTTGTATTAGCATTAACAATTGGAATAGCTGTCTTTACTCAAGCAAGGACAGCTTCTGATGTTATTTTACAGGGACAAGATTCAACTGAATATTATGACTATATCCATGCAGGTGTATATGATGATGAAACTGGAGAGTGGATATCTACTGGTGAAACCAGAATAGTTGGAATAGAAACAGTTATTCCAACTTTATATAGATATTACAAAGAAAATTATACTGTAGTTTTTCTAGAAGCAGATGGAACTCCTATGGAGCTATATGAGACAATAACAGAACCAACATTATGGAGTGGTTCAGATATAACAACTAATTATATTGCTCCGATAGTTTCAAAATATTATGATGGAAGTTTAGAAACACATTATGGAGTAAAATCAATGGATTTAAAAATTTGTTCATTTGACTTAGATGAAGAAACAAATAGACATGAACCATGGACTGGTAATGCTAATACTGATTCTAAAAAGAACTTAGATGCTTTTCTAAATGGTGGAGAATTTGCATTTCCAAGTAACGACGGAAGGGTATACGAATATAAAGGATTTATAAATGAACATGGAGATGAAAAATTTAGAGAACTAATGGGAGAGTACAACTATGACTTAACTTCGAATAGTGAGGAACCAGAGACAAATACACATGGTGCTTATGATGACACTATAAAAAACAAAAAGAAAAGAGTAATTGTATATCAAGTTGTAAATCAAGAAGATGATGATGGAGAATAAATAAGAGGGAGGAATAAAAATGGGTGATACATTAATAACAGTTATAGCAATATTTTTAGCAGCTATTTTAATGTTTGTATTTCCATTAATGGCATTGTCAGAAAGAACAGATGACATGGCACAATTGTCTGTACAGACAGCAACTACAGAGTTTGTTGATAATGTAAGAACAACAGGCAAACTTAACCTTTCTGATTATGAACAATTTTTACAAACAATAACTGCAACAGGAAATGCATTTGATGTAGAACTAGAAATTAAACATTTAGATGAAAATCCCGGACAAAAAACAACACAAGCAGAAGTTACAAAAATTGGTGAAAATATATACTATAATGAGTATACAAGCCAAATTATGGAAGAGCTAGAGGATAAAGGATATATTAGGCTAAAAGAAGGAGATATGTTTTCAACTACTGTAAAAAATACTAATACTACAATTGCTCAACAATTGCGTGGATTCTTCTATAAAATTGCGGGAAATGAAAATGCCCAAGTAGCTGCTAAACATGGTGGTGTAGTTTCAGTAAACGGAAGTGGAAATTAATGAAAATACAATATTTAGCTGTTATATTTGTTATAATAATGGTGCCGATTTCTTTGGCACTTTCAACATATATACAAACACAAGTAGATACAATAGCTTTACAAACATCATATAAGTCAAAATTATATGATGCTACTTATGATGCTGTAACAGCCTTTCAGATAAATACAGTTAATAATGAATATTCAAGTATTAGTAATTCTAAAATAAGAGACATAGAAGCATCTGCTAATACTTTTTTTACATCTTTAGCAGATACAATGAATGCTACAGGATATTCAAAAGAAACATTACAGCCTTTTGTACCAGCACTTGTTTATACTTTATATGATGGATATTATTTATATGGTAAATATAAAAATGTTATGCCACAACAAGGTGCAGTACAAGATTATGATGATAGTGAGTATCAATGGGGACTTAAACCATATGTTTACTATAGTTGTAGATATGTTAAAGGTACTGAGGAAGTTATAGTAAATTATACATTGGATAATTTCATAACAGTTTATTATAGAAAAGGCTCTGGTGCAAATAATGAATATGAAACAAGAGCAGGATATTTAATAAATCCAGATGCATGGGATGCGGATAATTCAAAATATAATGGCATAGATATTAAAGATACAGTATTAACAGAAGAATTGTTATTTGTAACAAAAGATAGTAATGATGAATATGAGCATGGGACATATGAATATATAAATTATCAAAGTCAAAAGATATATATAGAAAGTAATGCAGATTTGGCAAATAAATACGGAACATATTTTAGATATGAGAATTATGAAAAAGCTTATATATCACACAATACTCAAACTGAAAGAGATATAGAAAATTATATAAATAATGAGCATGGACAATATGGAGCTTACAAATATTTTGAAGAAGCTAAAGTTTTTAGTGAATGGGTAAATAATACTTTAGGTTGGGTTACACAAGAATATGCTGTTGATGCAGATGGAAACCCTATAGACTATGAAGAATTACAAGGTTCAACAGGTACAGAACCAATATTTGATACGACTAGAGATACAAATAATCCATTTTCATCTAACTCAATATTTGACGAAAATAGAAGAGTAACAATAAAACAAACTATACAAACAACACTTACAGCTGCAATTGGATCATATAATGAATATTCTGGTGTTACTTATGAATTTGCTTTACCAGTGTTAACTGAAACAGACTGGGATAAAATACAAAACCATATTTGTGTACTTTCATTTTTACAAGGTTTACCTATAGGAAGTAAGTATTATAATGATTATGTTATTTTAACAAACGACAAAAACGAAGAATATATTTCTAAAGATGCTATTTATATTACAACACAAGAACCTGGAAGCAGTAATATAGAATATCATCAACCTGGTTGTAGTAGATTAATAGAAGATGATGATACAGACAGCATGAGAGTTATACCACCAGATCAGTTTAGAGAAGCATATTATAATATAGACTTTTTACGTCAAACTGTAAGAATTTCAGAAGGAAATTATATATACTTCTATCCTCAAGCAAAATATAATGCTGAATTAAATCGAAATAATACTTGTACAGCTTGCTATAACTGTATAGTAAATTCTAGCAATACATATGATATAGAGGATATTATAGATGGTATAATAGAAGATCCAAAGTCGGAAGACGGAGTACCTATATATGATGCTTCTGATAGTAATACTAAAAATGATAAATTTAGAGAAGTAAGAAGCATGTATTATAGTGCATTGGCGAGAGAAAGATATTATTTATACAAGAGCAATGATTATTTGGATGCAAATTAATGTACAGTTATAAAAATATAATTTCAATTTGTTTAAAAAAATAAAAAAATGGTTATCATATATTAAGAAAGGATTGATATATGATGACCTTTTTTCATTTTAAAGATAATCTAAAAGAGAATTATAATAAATTAGAAGAAAATGTAGAAAATTTTAAGCAAAATAAAATAAGTAAAAAAATTATTTTAAAGTTAAGCATCGTAATTGTACTATTAATAATATTTATCTATGTGTGCAATATAAGTTTTATGCCAGAGTCAATAATTATGATGCAAGGGGAGACTTTAAATATAAATACAATTTTGGGAATAAATTTAGAACAACAAGGTAGTAATGGCGAAATACTAGAGGCATCTAGTTCTATAAACAAAAATAAAGTTAACGAAGTTGGAAAATTGGATTTAAAAGTAAATTTATTTGGAAGCTTACAAGTAAAAGATGTATCTGTTAATGTAATACCAAAAGTTAAAGTAGTTCCTGTAGGAAAAGCAATTGGAATGAAGCTATATACTGATGGTGTTTTAGTAGTTGGAATGTCAGAAATAGAAGGAAAAAAACCATATGAAAACAGCGGAATAGAAGAAGGAGACAGAATAATAGAAATAGATGATAGCAAAATAAGTAATACAGATGAATTAATTAATACAGTAAATAATTGCGGTGGACAACCTGTTAATATAACATATGTCTCAGAAGAAGAAGTATTAACAACAAGTATAACTCCAGTAAAAACAGGGGAAGATTACAAAATTGGTCTATGGGTAAGAGACGCAGCTGCAGGAGTAGGAACTTTAACTTTTTATAATCCGGAGAATAATAAATGTGTTGCATTAGGGCATGGCATAACAGATATAGATACATCTAAATTAATAAATATTGCTAGCGGAGAGCTTGTTTCTGCTAATATTTTATCAATAGAAAAAGGAGAAAAAGGCAAACCTGGGGAGATTAAAGGAACAATTGAAAATAGTTATACAATAGGAAAAGTGTATAAGAATACAGCATTTGGAGTATATGGAACTTTAGACAATAAAAACATATTAAATGTATCAGAAAATGATGCCGTAGAAGTTGCGTCACGAGAAGAAATAAAAACAGGAAAAGCAGAAATACTATGTGAACTAGAAAATGGGAAAAAACAAAAATATGAGATTGAAATAGAAAGAATATTTATAAACAACAATAGTGATAATAAGAGTATGCTAATAAAAATAACAGATACAGAGCTTATAGAAAAAACAGGAGGAATTATACAAGGGATGAGCGGAGCTCCTATATTGCAAAACGGAAAATTAATTGGAGCAGTAACCCATGTTTTAGTAAATGACCCAACAGAAGGGTATGCTGTTTTTGGAGACATACTTGTGGAGCAAATGAGTTCTGTAGATTGAGTAAAAAGTATAGCAAATTATAGTTAATTATGTTATACTTTTTTTATTGTGATATTTGACACAAAAATTAAGTTTGTGTTAAAATGAAAAATGATGATTAGATACTAAATGATTTATGCAAAATAAAAAAACACGAGAAAAATTAAAGGAGGAATAAAATGGCAGGAAAGCATTCAGCAGATGATGACTTTAACCCATATAGACGTCAAAATAGTAGAACAAATGGGGAAGATAAGTTAAAAAATTTAACACAAAGAAATGATAGCAAGGATTATGTAAGAAATAATAATGTAAGCAAAAGTAATTCAACAAGAACAATAAAAGGAAAAACGGGAGAAGTTGAGGATGTAGAAAGAGGTAAAAAGATGCCTAAGAAAAATACTAAAAAGAAACATAAAGGTTTAAAAGTATTAGCAATATTTTTATTGGTTATTGCTATAATTGTGTTACTAGTTGCAGGAGGAGCGTTTTATTTTATAAATGATAAAATAGGAAAAATGCAACAAGTAGATATTAATGAAGGAAATTTGGATATATCTACAAATGAGAACTTAGAGGGTTATAGAAATATAGCAATATTTGGTGTAGATAGTAGGTCAAATGATTTAGATGTTGGAAATAGAAGTGATTGTATAATTATTGCTAACATAAATAATAAAACAAAAGAAGTAAAATTAATTTCTGTGTACAGAGATACTTATGTTCAAATAAAAGAAAATGGTTCTAATACATTGGACAAAATAACACATGCTTATGCTTATGGAGGACCAGAGCTTGCAATTCAAACATTAAATACAAACTTAGACTTAAATATAAAAGAATTTGTAACAGTAAATTTTGACTCTGTAGCAGAAGCAGTTGACCAATTAGGTGGAATTACAATGACTCTTACTTCAGAAGAAGTAGACTATGCAAATGATTATATAAGAGAAACTGCAAAAGTAACAGGAAAGTCTGCAACATATATTAGTAGTTCTGGAACTCAAACATTAAATGGTGTTCAAGCAGTGGCTTATTCTAGAATAAGATATACATCAGGTGGGGATTATAAGAGAACAGAACGTATGAGAGATGTTATAGAGGCAATGCTTGCCAAACTTAAGACAAAAAGTTTAGGTGAGATAAATGCTTTTGCAGATTCAATACTTCCTAAAGTTTATACAAACTTAGATACTAATGATATATTATCTTTAGTTCCATCTGTAGCTAACTTTAATATAACAAATAGCATAGGTTGGCCATATGATACAAAAGGTATAACATTAGATAGATGGTATGGTGTTCCTGTAACATTAGAAAGTAATGTTGAAAAATTACATAGAGAAGAATTTGATGATCCAGATTATGAAGCACCTGAAACTGTAGAAGTTATTAGTAACAGAATTATAAATAAAACTGGTTATACAGACTAAAATATATGATTTTTATACATAAATAAAGAAATATAAAATTTTACAAAAGTTAATATATAGAGTATAAAATAATATAATAAAGGTTTATAGGTACCCTTTCAAAAACCTAAATTTATAAAGGAATTAATCTATAAGTATTTTTTAGATTAATATAAAAGTTTAAATGAGTGACAAAAAGATAGAAATATATATTGCTATTCATAAAAAGGCAAAAGTATTAGAAAGAGAGTGTTATATTCCATTACATGTTGGAGCAGAAGGAAAAGAAGATTTAGGATTTACAAGAGATAATACAGGAGATAATATCTCTTGTAAAAATCTTAATTATTGTGAATTAACAGGATTATACTGGATATGGAAGCACTCTAAAGCAGACATAGTAGGATTAGTACATTATAGAAGATATTTTGTAAAAAGTTTTTTTACTACTAATATGGAAAAAGCGATAACAGATAAGGATATAAATAACTATCTGAAAAAATATGATATTATACTTCCAAAGCCATATTGGACTTATAAAAAAACGGTTGAAGAACAATATGCGGTAGACCATAATATAGAGGATTATAAAAAGTTAAGAAAAATTATAGAGGAAAATACTCCAGAATACTTAGATGCATTTGATGCTGTTTCTAACAGAAGATATTTTTACAATTATAATATGTTTATAATGGATAAACAGCTATTTAATGAATATGCTGAATGGGTATTTTATGTGTTGGGAGAATTAGAAAAACAAGTAAATATAGATAATTATTCAGATTACAATAAAAGAATATATGGGTTCCTTTCTGAAAGATTATTTAATGTTTGGATTGAAAGACATAAAGAACTAAAAATTAAAACATTATATGCAAATAATATTGAAAGAAAACCATGGGTTGATAATATAAGGAATTTAAGAAGTAAAATATTAACAAAGATTATGTATCATTAATATTACATTGATATTAAAATATATCAATTTTAATAAAAAAATAGATAGCTAAGGTTAATGATAGAAAATTAAATATAAGAATACAGTTTAAAAAGTTATAGAAAATATATAAAATAAAATTATAACAGTAAAATTAAGGAGTTGATTTTATGTTTAAAGTAGCAGTTGCAGGAACAGGATATGTAGGCTTAGTAGCAGGAGTATGTTTTGCAGAAAAGGGACAAAATGTGGTTTGTGTTGATGTGGACAAGTCAAAAGTAGACAAAATGAAGAAGGGAATTTCTCCTATATATGAGCAAGATTTAGAGCCTATGATGCAAAGAAATTACAAAGAAGGTAGACTTGATTTTACAACAGATTATAAAAAAGCATATAAAGATGCAGACTTTATATTTATTGGTGTAGGAACTCCAGAAAGAGCTGATGGGTCAGCTAACTTAGATTATGTATATGAGGTAGCAAAACAAATTGCAGAGACAATAGAAAAAGATTGCATAGTAGTTGTAAAATCTACAGTTCCAATAGGAACCAATGATGATGTAGAAAAATACATAAGGGAAAACTTAAAACATGATGTAAAAATAAGCGTAGCAAGTAATCCAGAGTTTTTAGCACAAGGAACAGCTGTAAGAGATACAATACATGCTTCTAGAATAGTAATAGGAACAGAAAATAAACAAACAGAAGCTAAAATGTTAAAGCTATATGAAAATTTTGATGTTCCAAAATTAACTATGAATAGAAGAAGTGCTGAAATGGTAAAATATGCATCAAATGACTTTTTAGCATTAAAAATAAGCTATGTAAATGATATAGCAAATCTTTGCGAAGAAGTTGATGCTAACATAGAAGATGTTACAAAAGGAATGAGCTATGACAGTAGAATAGGAGATAAATTCTTAAAAGCTGGTTGTGGCTATGGTGGAAGTTGTTTCCCTAAAGATACAAAGGCTTTACAATACTTAGCACAAAAAGGTGGATATGAGCTTAAAACTGTAAAGGCTGCTATAGAAGTAAATAGAGACCAACAATTAGTTTTACTAAGAAAAGCTAGAAAAAATATAAAAAGCTTTAGAAACTTAAACGTAGCGGTTTTAGGATTAACATTTAAACCTGGAACAGATGATTTAAGAGCAGCTCCTTCTTTAACAAACATACCAATTTTATTAGAAGAAGGTGCGAAAATAAAGGCATATGACCCAATTGGTGTAGACAATTATAAAAAGATATATCCAAAAGAAATAGAATATACAAAAACACCTCAGGACGCATTAAAAAATGCAGATGTATGTTTTATATTTACAGAATGGCAACAAATAAAAGATGTAAAACCAGAAGAATATAAAAAAATAATGAAAACTCCTTTAGTTTATGATGGAAGAAATATTTATTCTGTAGAAGAAATGAAGAAAAATGAAGTAGAATATTATTCTGTAGGAAGAAAATAGGATAGTAAGTATTATAAAAAAGGTTGTGAGACTAATAGATACAGTAAAGAAAAAAAGTGTAACAAAAAATTACATATATAATTTAGTATATCAAATACTAGTAATAGTATTGCCCCTGATAACTACACCTTATATATCAGGGGTTCTTGGTGCTGAAAAAATTGGTATATATAGCTTTACAACATCTATTGCAACATATTTTATACTATTTGGTTCTCTAGGAGTAGCAATGTATGCACAAAGAGAAATTGCATATGTTCAAGATGATGTGAAAAAGAGAAGTAAATTATTTTGGGAAATATTTTTCTTTAGATGTATTACAATGACAATTTCTATTATTGTGTTTTACTTTACATATGCATCACATGGAGAATATCAATTATATTATAAAATATTAATTATTCAATTATTCGCAAATGTATTTGATATAAGTTGGTTTTTTCAAGGATTAGAGGAATTTAAAAAAACAGTAACAAGAAATCTACTTGTTAAAGTATTAAGTGTTGTATGCATTTTTATATTTGTAAAAACACAAGATGATTTATGGATCTATTTTGTAATATTTGTTTTATCTATATTATTAGGAAATATGTCACTATGGGTGTATTTACCTAAATATGTACAAAAAATAAAAGGAGAAAAATTACAAATATTTTCTCACTTAAAGCCTACAATTGGTTTATTTATTCCTCAAATTGCAATTGATGTGTATACATTGCTAGATAGAACTATGCTTGGATATTTAACAAGCGATATGTCACAGGTAGGAAATTATGAGCAATCACAGAAAATTATAAAATTATCATATACATTAATAACATCACTTGGAACTGTAATGACGCCTAGAATAGCGAGTGTATTGGCTTCTAACGATAATAAAAAAGTAGAAGAATACTTAGCAAAGTCAATTAACTTTGTATTCTTCTTAGGAATTCCATTAACGTTAGGAGTAATGTCAGTATCTAAAACATTAGTACCTTGGTTTTTAGGTGATGAATTCTCTCTATCTGTATATATTTTAATGGCAGGAGCATTATTAATTATTGCTAAAGGTTTTACAGATGTGGCAGGGGTTCAGTACTTAATTCCTAGTAGAAATCAAGCTATATTTACAAAATCAGTTGTTACTGGTGCAATATTAAATGTAATATTAAATTTTATATTAATACCTATATGTGGTGCAATAGGTGCAATTATAGCATCTGTTATAGCAGAGGTTGCAATTGCAATTGTTCAATATTACTATGTTAAAAAGCAAATTAACATACACGTGTTTACAAAGGCATATATAAAATATATTATTAGCGGTGTTTTAATGTTTGCTGTTGTATATATTATGGGAATATTCATGGCACCTACAATTTTAACTACAATGCTACAAATATGTGTTGGAGGAATAATTTATATAGGTAGCCTACTACTAATGAAAGATGAGTTTTTATGGGAAAGATTAAATAAAATATTAAAAGCTTTAAAAATAAAGAAAGCCTAGAAAAGCAGCAACTAGAATATTTTTTGTCTCGACTACGGACGCATGGCTACTTACAATTTGTATGAGCAAATTGTAAGCCATTGTCTCTCAAAAAATACTCTAGTTGTTGCTTTTATATGTTTTATAGTAACTGCTTAAAAAAATGGCTGAAAAAGGTTGAAATTATGTATAAAATGTTATATTATAAATAAGTAACCATGATTTTAAATGGAGGAAAATAGGAATGGATGGTAACACATACGAAAGAGTAAAGGAAGACTATAGTAAACTAAAAAGCCATGATAAACAAAAAGAAAATATAATTACAGAAAGAAAAACTTATAGATTTGTTAAACGATTGGTGGATATATTAGCTTCTATAATTGGAATTATTTTATTAGTACCAATTACAATTATCGTATGTATATTAAATTTAGTTACCAAAAATAAGGGGCCAATCTTTTTTGTACAAGAAAGAGTGGGGAAAGACGGAAATTTATTTAAAATGTATAAATATAGAACCATGGTTGTAAATGCAGAAGAAATTTTAAATAGACACATAAAGGAAGAAACAGATATAGGAAAAGAATACGTAAAAAATAAAAAGTTACATAATGACCCAAGAATTACAAAGGTGGGTAAATTTTTGAGAAGAACAAGTTTAGATGAGTTCCCACAGTTTATTAACGTTTTAAAGGGAGACATGAGCTTGGTAGGACCAAGACCTTATCTAATAAGAGAAATAAAAGATATGAACGATTATTACTATTATATTGTTAAAGATAGACCTGGCTTAACAGGTCCATGGCAAGTATCTGGAAGAAGTAATATAGAGTTTGAAGAGAGACTAGAATTAGACTATAAATATGTAATAAATAAATCACTAAAGAAGGATTTTATTATACTAATGAAGACTATAGCAGCTGTATTTAAGAAGGAAGGAGCAATTTAGTTGAAAAATATAAAAATTATTGTCGCAGCACATAAAGAATATGATATGCCAGATAATAATCTTTATTTACCAGTTTTTGTGGGGGCAGATGGTAAAAAAGACATAAGCGGATATAAAAGAGACGACACTGGTAGTAATATTTCAATTAAAAATCCGAATTTCTGTGAACTAACCGGCTTATATTGGGCTTGGAAAAACGTAGAAGCAGACTATATAGGATTAGTGCATTATAGAAGACATTTTAAGGGAAAAAAGTGTAAATCAAAAGAAATAAAGACTAGAGTAGATAGTGTTTTAGATAATAAACAATTAGAAGAGTTGTTAAATGAAGTTGACGTAATATTACCAAAGAAGAGAAATTATCTTATAGAAAATTTATATGACCACTATAGTCATACAACTTATGTAGAACCACTAGACGAAGCAGGAAAAATAATTAAAGAGAAATATCCAAAATACATTGAAGAATTTGAAAATTTAAAGAAAAGACGTTCTGCACATATGTTTAATATGCTTATTATGAAAAAGGATATATTAGACGATTATTGTAAATGGCTATTTGATATTTTATTTGAACTTGAAAAAAGGATAGATGGTACCAAATATAATAAGTTTCATGCTCGTTATATAGGAAGAGTGTCAGAGCTTTTATTAGATGTATGGATTAATACAAATAACATAAAATATAAGGAAGTAAAAGTATTAGATATAGAGCCAGTTAATTGGTTTAAAAAGGGTATGCTTTTTATTAATTCAAAATTTAGGGGTAAAAAGTATGAAAAAAGCTTATAAAAATTCGGAGAATTAATATGATTGTATATATTTTAATGTTAGTTTTATCAATACTTTTTTTAATATTAGAAAAAAAGGCAAAAAAAAGATGGATTAAAATATTATGTTGTATAATGGCTGTAATGCCATTTTTTGTAGTGTCTGCATTTAGATATGACTTAGGAACAGATTATACAAGGCGTTATGTTTTTGACTACAATAGAACACTTCAAGGTGTAGATGTACCAAATTTAGAGATACTTTTTAAAGGCATTATGAAATTTTGTATGATATTTACAGAAGAACCATATTTAATGTTTGCTATAACGTCAGCGATAATAGTAGGATTTATTTTGGGAACATCTTTTACTAAGTCACAAGATAAAATATTAAGTGTCTGTATTTTTTTACTTGGCGGATTTTTCTTTGATTCTTTAAATATAATGAGACAGTACATGGCAATGAGCTTAATTTTCTTTGGATATCAGTTTTTATTAAAAAGTAAAAGATGGTATTTAGCTTATATTGCAATTGTAATAATTGCAACATTAATACATAGTTCTGCAATTATAATGTTAATACTTGTTCTACTTAATAAAAAAATGCTAGTAAGTTGGAAATGGGTTTTACCTGTATGTGTTATAATTGTTTTACTAAATGAAAATTTAATGAATATATTAGAATTTTTTGTACAAAATACTAGATTTTCTGTATATTTAACAGGAAAACTTGCTCAAGGTGAATTTTCGTATCTTTTTGTGGCAGAAAATTTAATTATATATTTAATGATGATGTATATATATTCAAAAAATAAAAAATTAGACAATATTCAAACACAAGATATACTATTTTTAAATATACAAGCATTAGCTCTAATAGTAATGGTACTTGGTTCTACACATATGCTATTTATAAGAACTGCATTATATTTTTCTATATTCCAAGTAATTTCGTTACCATATTATATTAGTAAAATTCCAGTTAAGGAAGTAATAAAGGATTTAAAGAAAATAACAAGAAATAAGTTTAAGTTTAGTAAATTAGAAAAATATATGAAGCAAGTAGTAACTTTAGTAGTAATTCTATGTTTTGTATTTGCTTTTACAAGGACTAATATATTAGTAAATACAAATGAAGTATTGCCATATAAAACTATAATAAATAAAGATATTGAAATAAAATAATAAACTTTTACATTATGAAATATAATATGAAAATTGTTTTTAAATTGTAGAAATTTTATTTTAAGTGTAATTTAAAATGTAATTTAAAGTGTAATAAAAAAAGAACTTATAAAGTTTAACTAAAATTAGCTTGAAATTATATAATTTTACATTTTTATATATTGTAAAGGATTTAGAAAACGAAGAAGGGAATGAAAAAACATAAATGAAAGTAGATTTTATAACAAGACATGCAATACCTAATTATGGCTCAATATTACAAACATATGCTACTCAAGAAGTATTAAAAAAACTTAATTGTGATTCAGAGGTTATAAATTATATTAGACTAGATGAAACAGCAGATAAAACTATAGCAACAAATTGTAATATAGAAGGAAGCGGAATAAAATCTAAAATAAAAAAATTAGGATATTTAATATTACAAGCACCTAATGTTAAACACATGCATAAAAAGTTTTCTAAATATAGAAACATCTATTTAAAACAAACAAGTAGAGAATACAATTCTATAGAAGAATTAAGAAGTAATTTACCTAAGGCAGATGTATATTGTACAGGAAGCGACCAAGTATGGGCTAAGATAGGTGGAGTTAATTACGATGAAGCTTATTTTTTAAGCTTTGTACCAGAAGATAAAAAATGTATTTCGTATGCTGCTAGTTTAGGAAAAAGCAAAATAGATAAAGAACTAGAAAAAAAATTACCAGAACTTTTAAAAAAATATGAAACAATACTTGTAAGAGAAAATACAGCGGAACAAATTATAAAAGAAAAAGGTTTTACAAATGTAAAGCAAGTTGTAGATCCTACTCTATTATTAAATAGTGAAGAATGGTCAAAATTAGCAGAAAAAACTAAATTAGATGGAAAAGAATATATACTAGTATATCAATTACATCATAATAAGCAAATGGAAAACTACTTAAAAGAATTAAAAAAACATACAAAATTACCAATATATAGAGTTCATCCATCTTTTTATTATGGGCTTAAACCAGGAAAATTTATATACTTGCCAACACCGGGTGAATTTATAAGCTATATAAAAAATGCTAAATACATTGTTACAGACTCTTTCCATGGAACAGTATTTTCATTAATATTTAATAAAAACTTTGTTGATATTTTACCAGGGGAAACATCTACAAGAATTGAAAGCATATTAAAATTAGTAAAACAAGAAAATAGAATTATTAAAGATTTTAATAATTTTAGCTGGCTAGAAAACAATATTGAATATAGTGAGATTAATAAAATTATAGAAGAAGAAAGAAAAGAGTCACTTAAAGATTTTGAAAATGCTATATTTAATGGAGCTAAAAATAATGTAAATAAACTAAATTTAAAATATGAATGTACAGGATGCAGAATGTGTGAGCAAATATGCCCTAAAAATGCAATAAAAATGGAGGAAGACGAAGAAGGCTTTTGGCATCCAGTAATAAATGAAGAGCTATGCATTAATTGTGGACTTTGTTTTAAAAAATGTCCACAAAGAAACAATGTAGAAAAAAGCATAAAAAATCAAACAGCTTATGCAGCTAAATTAAAGAATAGAGAAATTTTAGAAGAAAGTACATCAGGTGGAGTTTTTTCTGCTTTGGCAAATGCATATATAAATGACGGCGGAAAAGTATATGGGGCAGCATTTGATAATAACTTTAGGGTAAAACATATTGGTATAGATAATGTAGTAGATTTAAATAAATTAAGAGGCTCTAAATATGTGCAAAGTAATACTGAAAACACATATACAGAGGTAAAAAATGATTTAGAAAATAATAAAAAAGTTCTATATTCTGGAACAGCATGCCAAATAGCAGGCTTAAAAAACTTTTTAGGTAAAGATTATGAAAACTTATTAACTATAGATATTGTTTGCCATGGAGTTCCTAGCCAAAAGATATTTATAAAGTATAAAGAATATATTGAAAAAAAGTATAATGGAAAAGTACAGGAATTCTATTTTAGAAACAAAGAGAAAAAGGGTTGGGGACTAAACTTAAAAATAAAATTAGACAATGGAAAAATAATAAGAAGATTTGCTTATGTAGATCCATACTATAAAGCTTTTATAAATGGAGACACATATAGGGAGTGTTGTTACAATTGTAAATATGCTAATAGCGAAAGAGTAGGAGATATAACACTTGCAGACTATTGGGGAGTGGCAAGTATTCACCCAGAATTTTATGATGGCAAGGGCGTTTCTGCTATTATAGTAAATACAGAAAAAGGCATGGAAGCTTGGAATAATGTAAAAGAAAATCTAGAATATATAAAAACAAATTTAGATTCTATAAAAAAATATAATTCAAATTTAGTGGAGCCTACACATAGAAAAGACATAAGAAATTATATATATAATGACTTAGACAAGAAAGATTTTAAAAAATTCTATATAGAAAATTTAAAATTTAAAAAGACATTAAAAGATATAATAAGGAGTAAATTTTCGGATGAAGATGTACAAAAAATAAAAAGAAAGCTAAAAAGTTTTAAATGAAATAAAGTTGAATTATATTAAGAATAAATAAAAAACTTAAGCAAATGGTATGACGTTAAAAATAAATAAGGAGCTTAATCAGATGAGATGGCGCTTAAAATGAATAGAAAAATAATTGTATTAATTTATAAAATAAAGTTTTAAAATGGGAGAAAATAATGAGAGTAAGTGTAATTATTCCTGTGTATAATGCAGAAAAATACATAGAAAAATGTTTAAATAGTATAATTCCACAACTAACTTTAGAAGATGAAATAATATTAATAAATGCAAGTTCAACAGATAAAACAGAAGAAATATGTAGTAATTATGTAAAAGAAAATAATAATATAAAATTATACAATATAGAAAACAATGGACCTTCATCATCTAGAAATGCAGGAATAAAAAAAGCTACTGGAAAGTACATAATATTTATAGATGGCGATGACTACATAGAACCAGATTATATAAGTACAATGCTTAAATACGTTAAAGAAAGACAATTAGTTATTTGTTCTTATAGAATGGTACAATATGAAACAGGAACAGAAACAATAAAAAAATATAGTGATAAAGTAGAAGTACTAACTAAAGATGACATGATAAAAGTATATGAAAAAGAGCTTTTCAGCCTTGTCTGGAACAAAATTTTTGAAAGAGATATTATAATAGACAATAATATACAATTTAATACAAAATTTTATAAAGGAGAAGACTTGTTATTTAATTTGGAATATATGAAATATATAGAAAATGTTAGTGTAATTCCAAATGTTTTATATAACTACATTATTAAAAAGACAGGAATAAATAAATCTTATAAAGAACCTATAGAAAATAGGCTACAAAGGACTAAGCTGATTTATGAAGGCTTTATGATATTAAACCAAAACAACAATATAGACAGAGTAAAAATAAATATAGTGGATATGAACTTTTTACATCTAAGAAATTACATAAAAGAAAATAATATAAATAATCCATTTAAAATTGTAAAAACATTAAATAAATACACAAATTTAGATTACTGCTTAAGTGATGAAAATAAATATGAAAATTTGAAAAATATAAAAAAGTTATATGATAAAAAACATATAACACTAATGTATTTAAGGAATAAGCTTTTACTTAAAAAATTGAGAAACGAGTAAAGATTTTGTTGATGAGTTTTTTGCTTTTTACGTAGTACTTTTTTGAAATAAAAATAAGATAATATGATTGAAATGTTTTTTTTGTTTTGCTCTTTTTCTTTTGCTTTTTTATTTCGAAATATTGTTTTTTTCGGTTTTTTAAGTCTTGCGTGGGTGACCATTGTGACAACTGTTAGAGGCATTTATGCCGAGTTACAGTTGTCCAAAAGGGGAAAGACTTAAAAAGAGAAAAAAATGATATTTCGAAATTTGAAAAAGTACTATGTAAAAGATAAAAAACATTTATAAGATTTAAGATAAAATTTAAAATAAAAAAGAAAGGTTTAAGATGAAAGTTTTTGTTAATGCTTATTTAGAAAATAATTTAGGAGATGACTTATTTTTTGAAATTTTAAAAAATAGGTATAATGGAAATAAGTTTTACGTAATGTCTTCTTCAATAAAAAAAGAAGATAATGTTGTCGTATACAAAAATAAGTTCATAAATAAAATAATAAGAAGATTTGAATTAAAAAAATTAATAACAAATAAATGTGACCTAATTGTTTCTATTGGTGGAAGCATGTATATGGAACAAAAAAATGATACAAATAGAAAATTCTTTTTAGGAAAGAAGCCTTATTATATTTTAGGTAGCAATTTTGGACCATATCATTCAGAAACGTATTTTAATAATGCACATAAATTTTTTGAAAAGGCAGAAGATGTTTGTTTTAGAGATAAATATTCATACAATTTATTTGCAGATATTCCGGTTGTAAGATATGCGCCAGATATAATATTTAGCTTAGATGTAGAAAAATTATTATATAATCCAATAGACAAAACAAAAGACAGAGCAATGGACAAAACAACGGACAAAACAACGGATAATATAAATGCTAATAATATTGAAGAAAGCAATTATGATAATGCTGAGATAAAAGATAATAAAGATAAAAATAAATCACAAGCTAAAAGAGCGGTTTTTTCTATCATTTCTTGTAAAAATAAATTAGATGAGAAATATGAAGAAAAGTATAGACAAGCTATTATAGATATGACAAAACGATTTATTGATAGCAGATATAAAATTACATATATGTCATTTTGCAAAAATGAAAATGATGAGTTAGCAATAGAAGAAATTTTAAATAAGTTAAACGAAAATGCAAATCAAAATAGTGCCAAAGAAAACAATCTTAGAGATTTTATAGAAACATATTATTATAGAGGAAATATAAAAGAAGCACTAGAGGTTTTAAACAATTCTGATATAATAGTAGGAACAAGATTTCATGCAACTATATTGGGACTATTATTAAATAAAACTGTAATTCCAATTATATATAGTGACAAGACTAAACATGTATTGGAAGATTTAAATTTTAAAGGAAAGACAGTTGATATTAGAGAATTAGAGAATTATAATATAGAAGAGCTTTTTGAAAAAGAAAATATGGATTATAAATTAAATGTAGAAAAAATAAGAAAAGAAGCGGAATTACAATTTAAAGAATTAGATAAAGTGCTAAAAAGATAGATTAATCAATATAAAATCTAATTAAAACAAGATTTATTTTGTAAAATAGAATGCTATTTTAAACTAAAATAAAAATTAGCAATTAACCTAAAAATATAGTTATAATAAAAAAGTAAAGTTGTAATAAAGATTATAAAGAAGGAGCAGAAATGAACAGAGAAAAGCTATTGATAAAAAATACAGCCATAGTTTCAATAGGAAAAATATGTACTCAATTAATTACATTTTTCCTATTGCCATTGTATACAGCCGTACTTTCAACAGAAGAGTATGGCGTAGTTGATTTGCTTAATACTTTAGTTGGGCTTTTTTTACCAATAGTTACATTACAAATAGAGCAAGGAGTATTTAGGTATTTATTGGATTGTAGAGATAATGAAAAAGAGCAAAAAACAATTATTAGTTCTACGGTATTTTTTCTAATAGTTCAATCTATTATATATTTAGTCTGTTTTGTTATAGTAAGCCAATGGATACACAATGATTATAAATATTTCCTAGCAATTAACTTAATTGCTAATATCTTTTCAGCTGTATTATTACAAATTAGTAGAGGACTAGGAGATAATACAAGCTATGCAATAGGAAGTTTTTTGTCAGGTGCAGTTACTGTTATTTTAAATGTAATTTTCATAGTAGTGTTTAAAATGGGAGCATATGGTATGCTAACAGCTACTTTAATAGGAAACTTACTTTGTTCTTTATATATTATTTTTCGTAAAAAGATATATAAGTCTGTATCAACTAAGGCAAATGATACAGTGGTACTAAAGAAAATATTAAAATATTCTATTCACTTAGTTCCAAATATGATTTCATGGTGGGTAGTTAATGCATCAGATAGAACAATTATAAGCTCTGTTTTAGGCATTGAAAAAAATGGTATATTTTCAGCAGCTAGTAAATTTTCTGTAGTAATAACTACATTATATAGCGTAGTAAACCTAACGTGGACAGAGTCTGCAGCATTAAATATTGAAGCAGAAGATAAGGACAAATTCTTTAGTAAAATGTTTGACTTTAACTTAAGGTTTTTTGGTTCTCTTTGTCTTGGCATAATTGCATTTTTACCTTTTGTCTTTGGACTTTTAATAAACGAAAAATTTGGAGAAGCATACTACCAAATTCCTATTTTATTAATAGGAGCTATATTTAATGTTATAGTAAGCTTTTTAGGTTCTATATATGTTGCAAAAAAGCTAACAAAAGAAATAGCAAAAACATCAATATTAGCAGCAATAATAAATATTGTAGTAAACCTAGCAACTATTAAATGGTTAGGGCTATATGCAGCATCAATTTCAACTGTTGTAGCATATATGTCTATGGCAATATATCGTTTTATAGATTCAAGAAAATATGTTAAAATATCATTAAATTACAAATTTTTAATCTCTATTTTAACTATGTTTGTAATTACTATGGTTGCATATTATGTAAGAAATACTGTAATATGTGCTATAATTGCATTAGCAGTAGTTATATATACAATTTTCGTAAATAGAAAAAATGTAAAATTTGTTATAGATATGGTAAGAAAATTTATAAAGAGATAACTTGTCAATGGGGACGGAGAAGTTTGACAACCTTAATAAAAATTATAGCTTTTATGACAAGCTAAATAAAAAAAGAAGATAAAGAGGAGAAAAAGATGGAAAAACAAGAAAGAACATGGATGTATTTGTTAAATATTGTTGCTTGTTTTGCGGTAATAGTTTTACATTGCTGTACGCCGGCTTTTTTCTCATATAGAGAAGGAATAAGATGGGATATAGCAAATGTACTTCAACAAGTATTTAAATTTGCTGTTCCATGTTTTTTTATGATGAGTGGGGCTAATTTATTGGGTTATTATAAAAGATATTCAACAAAGGAGTTTTATAAAAAAAGATTATTACGAGTAGCAGTGCCTTTTGTTATATGGAGTATTATATTATACATATATTCAGTAGTGAAAAAAGGTATAAAAACAGACGAATGGAATTTTTCTATATATAACTTTGTATATTTATTTATGAATAACAAAATTAATAATGTATATTGGTTCTTCTATAGTATTATAGGTTTATATTTATTAACACCAGTGATAAAAGAAATTGTTAAAAATGAAAAAGTAACAAAATGGTTTTTAATTTTATCTTTTGTGTATTTAACAATTAATCCAATATTAGTAAATTCGGGTATTGGAAACTATTTTCAATTGCCTATTATAAGTAAATATTTATTTTACTATATCTTAGGATATTATTTATTAAATATGACGGAGAGGATTTACAATACCACCAATAATATTATTAGTACAAGTGTTACAACTGACTCAGAAAAAAGTAAGGTCGAATCTAAATTTTCTGAAAATAGAAAAAAGAGACAGCTATTGTTCATAACTATTATCGGACTACTTTCTTTAATAGCGTTAATAGTTTTAAATTATTGTAATTTATATTACAATAACAAAATAGTTAGTGTTCTTATGAAAACAGAGCTATTTGGAATTTTATATTATGTTATGATATATATTTTATTTTCGAAAATTAAAATTTCTAATAAAAGAGTAGTGAAAATACTAAAAGATATATCTGGCTTAAGTTTAGGAATTTATTTAATACATCAACCGATATTAAATATAGTTATTAGTGTATTTAGTTTAGATATATACTCAAAAGTATTATATTTCATAATACCAATATTTTTGTATATCTTCTGTGCTTTAATAACAAAAATTATAAAGAAAATACCTTATTTAAGGGTAATTATGCCATAGATATAGAAAGATATAGGAGATTATAAAATGGAAAAGTTAATTAGTATAGTATTACCAATATATAATGTAGAAAAATATATAGAAAAATGTATGGATAGTGTATTAAATCAAACTTATAAAAATATAGAAGTTATTTTAGTTGATGATGGCTCACCAGATAGGTGTCCTAAAATTTGTGAGGAATATGCAAAAAAAGATAATAGAATTAAGGTTGTTCACAAAGAAAATGGTGGGCTATCTGATGCAAGAAACGCCGGGATAAAAGTAGCAAATGGAGAATATATTACTTTTATAGACTCAGATGACTATGTTGACAATGACTATGTAGAATTTTTATATAATACAATAGAAAAAACAAATGCTGATATTGCAATCGGTGCACATAGAGTTTTATATGATAGTGGTAAAATAATAGAAAAAGCTACACATGAGAATAGTGTATTAGAACCTAAAATAGTATTGGAAAGAATTTTATATGATGATGGAATTGACTTATCTGCTTGGGGAAAATTATATAAAATATCTTTATTTGAAGATATAAGATTTCCTAAAGGAAGGCTATTTGAAGATTCTGCTACAACGTATATGTTAGTAGATAAAGCTAAAAAAATAGCTGTTCATTCTGAAAGCAAATATAATTATATAATAAGGAAAGACTCTATATCGAATGCTAGTTTTTCTCCTAAAAAGATGGATTTAATAACATCAACAAGAGAGATGAGTGAATATGTAAAAAATAAGTATCCAGACTTAGAAAAAGCAGCTAATAGAAGACTCATGTATGCTTATTTATCAACTTTATCGCAACTTGCAAAATGCAAAGAAAAATATCCAAAAGAAGAAAAAGAAATGACAACATATATAAAAAAGCATGGAAACGAAATTTTAAAGGATAAAAGAGTTCCTAAAAGAGATAAGTTCGGAATAATTTCACTAAAACTAGGCTTTAATTTTTATAAGTTTATATGGAGATTGTATTTAAAATTTACTAAAAGATTTTAAAAAAGAGATAATATATGTTTTTTGTACCTTGCTGCTCGCAACTACTTATTATCAAAATAAAAACTACATTTTTATTTTGATAGAAAGAAAGTTGCTCGAATCGCACTCCGCTTACGCTACGTTTGGTCGCTGCGCGGTACTACAAAACATATATTATCTCTTTTTTATATTATGGCAAAATTCTACTTTAAAGCAAACGAAATAATTAATAACTTTATAAGATATATAATTCTTTCAAATTATTACAATAATTTTTAAAATAATTGCAAAAAATGTTTTATTAATATATAATTACACTGTAAACGAGAAAAAAATTTTGAAAAAATACTAAAGAAGTTTAAAGGAGATATTTTATGAAAAAATATGGTGTTTTAGCATTTATAATAATTGTTACAATTATTATAAATTTATTCTCTAGTAGTATAGTTTTATTGGCTAATTCAGAAGATATGTTAGAGCTATATGTTACAGGAAACCAAAATTATGATTATGCTTATGAAATGCTAGAACTCATAAATAAGGAAAGAAAAGAAAATGGACTAAGCTTATTAAAAATGGATGAAAGTTTGCTTATGTCAGCAATGGAAAGAGCAGTCGAAATAGCTTTATATTTATCACATAATAGACCAGATGGGACAGAATTTAGTTCTATAAATGGAAAGATAAGTGGAGAAAATTTTACAGCAGGTGATGTGACAGTATCAAATGCAATGGAAAATTTTATGAATTCAGATTCGCATAAATCTAATATATTAACAAAGACTTATTCGTCAGTTGGAATTGGTCATGTTACAATTAATGGAGTTAATTATTGGGTTCAATTGTTTAGTCCATATGATGCAATAGAACCAGAGCAAAAACCAACAGGAACTAATGAAAAAACATATCGTATCGGTATATTAAAAAAATATCTTGTGTTAGAAATGAAAGATACCGAAGAAACAATGACATTAAATATTGGAGAACAGGGAAAAAGAGACATATATAACTATAATACATGGATAGATACTGCAATAGAAAATTACAATGCAAAATGGACAAGTTCTAATAGAGGGGTAGCAATTGTAGATAAAGAAGGAAATGTTACAGCTGTTAATTCAGGACATGCAACTATAACTGCTAAATTGGATAATCAAACAGTATCTTATAATGTATATGTTCCATATGAACAGTTAGCTAGTGTGGAATATTTTGACACAACTGCTGCTATAAATATTGCTAGTAATACAAGTAATGAGACATCATGGGATCGCACTAAAAAGGATTCTGAGACAACTATACTAGACAACAAAAATAATTTGAATTTTATATATACAGATAATAGCTATGTTTACATACAAAGATTAAATGAGAACATGGGAGCAAGGGATACTTTAAAAATTGCTAAACGTTATCCAGTATATGGGGATACAATTGTTGATGATGATGGTAATTATTATATTGCTTGGGGACAAAACGATACAAGCTCTGAAAGTACAGGTAAAATTACGTTTGCTATTTCTAAATATGACAATACTGGAAAATATATAAGTTCTTATGAAAAAACTGATAGTCCAAAACCAGTGGAAAATCCACCTGCAACTGGAGAGACTGAAGAAAAGCCAGAAGAACAAACGAGAAAAGAAGAGCCAACGAAAACAATATTTGCAAATGGAACATGTAATTTGGATATTAATTCAAGAGGTATTATAGCATATAACTATGCTAAAGAAACTAAAGCAGGAGTTCAATGTAATAGTAGTGGTTTTATAGATTCAAGTACCATGCAAGAAGCTGAGAACTATAATGAGTTTCCATATACTTCACATGCATGGACAACAGATGTAATAGCTTTGGCAGATGGAGAATTTGCTTTTGTACAACAAGGTGACAGTAGTCAAAGAGCATATGATATAAGCCTAATTTCAGAAGATAGTGAGGGAAAATATAAAAATTATAATAGACAATACTTTCATTTTAGAGAAGGGCTAGCACAACAAAATGGTTATTATTATACTTTTTCTAATTATGGAAGTATAGAGGATTTAAAGACTGGCGTAACATTAATTGCTAGTGCAGAAAAAACATTGTCATTATCGCCTGCAAGTAGTACAGAAAATGAGTCTAGAAATATTTTTATACAAATACTAAAAGATGAATACTTTACAGGGCATGCTGGAGAAAAATTGACTGCTGATAGCTTTATTACAGTAGGAGAAAGAAAAGCAACAGGTACTAAAAAACAATCTAGTGGAAATGAAAAATATTTTTTAGAAGAAGGAACAACAGATTATGGGGTTAAGTGGTTAACCAATTATTCTGGGGATTATACAGTAAAAAATGTAAAAACAGTAGAACTTAATATAGATAGAGTAGCCATTTTTTATACAGTTTCTAAATTAAGAAGTTCTATAAAAGAAACAGACAAAGTTTATTATATGATAGTAAATAATGAGGGAGATATTGAACAAGAACCGTTATTACTTGAAAAAGGTATGCTACCTGGAAATTCTAAACCTGTATATTATGCAGGGTATGTATATTTTACTATTTCAGATGGAACTAACAAATTAAGAACATACAAAATAAATACTACAAAGACTCAAGATAAAACTTTAATAACAGTAGAAGATAAAGAAAGAATTGAGAGTGGAAAGAATAAATTTAATATTAATGCAACAGTTAATAATAATGCTGTGTTAGAATATAGAACTACAAATTCATCTGTTTTGGAAGTTGCTAGCGATGGTACTGTTACGCCAAAACAAGAAGGAGAAGCAGAAGTTATAATATCTGCTAAAGGACTTCCAAGAGTAGAAGAGGTAAGAGTAAAGATAATAATAGATAATGAAGTAAGAACTGCAAGTTTAGACAGTACAAACTTAAATTTGGAAAAAGGTTCTATAGGAGAATACCTTGAGGCTACAATAGTTCCAAGTGGTATAGCCACAGATGTAATCTGGACTACTAGTAATGGAAATGTAGCAACAATATCGGAAACTTCTAATGACAATATAGTAAGAATAGTTCCTATTAATTCAGGAACATGTACAATAACAGCATATCCAAAAGAATATCCAAATATAAAATCTACTTGTACTGTAAAAGTTACTACAAGAGTAACAGAAATAGACCTTAAGGACTCACGAGTAATACTCGAAAGTGGAGATAAATATCAATTAAGCTGGTCTATAAATCCAAATGATGCAACTAATACTAATGTTTCATGGAAGAGTAGCGATGATAGTGTAGTTACAGTAGATAAAAATGGAGTAATAACAGGAGTTAATGATGGTGAAGCACAAATTATTGTAAGAAGTCAAGATAATTATGTTTTATCAGATGTTTGCGACGTAATAGTTGATACAGATAGAAAAATAACAAGTTTAGAAGTAACGCCAGAAACTATGGAATTTACATCACTAACTAGTCAAAAATTGAATGTAAAAATATTACCTGAAAATGCAAGTAACAAGACACTTGAATTTAGTTCGGACAATGAAAGAGTTGCAACAGTTACTCAGGAAGGAATAGTACAAGCGAAAGGAAGTGGTAGTACAAAAATTAATATAAGAACAACTGATGATAGCAATATTTCTAAAACTGTTAATGTAAAAGTTAATATAAAGTGTACATCAATTTATACAGAAAAAGAAAAAGTTGAGATAAACGGGAAGAACTCTACTTATTTACGTGCTTATGCTATGCCTACAGAAGCATCAAATCCAAGATTAAATTATAGTATAAAAGATACTTCTATTGCTACTATAGACCAAACTGGTTATATAAAACCTTTGAAAAATGGAACTACAACAATAGTTATAAAAACAACAGATGGAACGAATATAATTAAAGAAGTACCACTAACAGTAACAGGAATAGCAGATGGAGGAGGAACAGAGCAAGGTGGTGGAGACGACGGAAAAGACGATGAAGATGACGACGATAAAGAAGACCCTAACCCAGGTGAAGACCCTGATGATGATAAAGATGAACCAGGAAAAGATGATGAAGATGATACTGGTGATGACACAGAAATAACAACAGAGTTACCTTTTAGAGATGTAAAGAAAGGCGATTGGTATTATTTGGCAGTAGAATATACATATAAAAACGGAATAATTTCAGGAGCAACAGCAACAGAGTTTAGACCAAGTGCAAAAATAACAAGAGGAATGATTGTTACTATTCTTTGGAGAATGGAAGGCTCGCCAAAAGTAACAGGAGTAAAAGATTTTACAGATGTAAAAGGACAATATTACTATGATGCAGTAAGATGGGCAGCAAAATATGGAGTAGTAAATGGCTATGGAGATGGAAGATTTGGACCAAATGCAAATATAACAAGAGAGCAGCTTGCAACAATACTATGTAATTATGCAAAATATAAAAATCAAAATGTAAATTTATCTACAGATACAAGCAAGTATAAAGATTGGAATAAGATATCAAGTTTTGCAAGAAATTCTATGAGCTGGGCTGTTGCAACAGGAGTAGTAGCAGGAAAAGAAAATGAGACTAAAATAGATCCACAAGGAACATCCTCAAGAGCAGAGGCAGCATGTATGATATATAATTATTGCACAAAGATAGTATATTGAATTAAATAAATAAAAAATAATAAATATAAAATGTATAAAATTATAACTAAGTTAAAAAATTAAAAGAAAAATATGTTATGCTAAAAAATATTTTATTAATGATATTATATTTAAAAAATTATTTTATATAAGGGGGATTATTATGAAAAAATTAAAAATTTTTACAGTTGTCATTATAATAATAATTTGCTTGAGTTTAAGTGTAACATCATTTGCAGCAGAGAACATAGAGGTTAATTCTTCTAGTAGTTCAAATGAAGTGACTGGAATTATAGGTGATGCAATAACAATAGATAGTGAAGTTACTGTAGGCACTGATATGAAGGCTAAAGCTGCACAAAGCTATAATCCATATCAAATATATAATGTATATGTAAAAGGAACTAGCAATTATACTTATGCATATGAAGTGCTAGACATAGTAAATGCAGAAAGAAAAAAACAAGGGTTAAATCCGCTTAAGATGGATGAAAGCTTGCTTGATTCTGCAATGATTAGAGCTGCAGAAACTGTTATATATTGGGATCATATAAGACCTAATGCAACAGAATGTTTTTCTATAAATCCCGACAAAATGAATGGCGAAAATATTGCAATTGGATGGAATTCTGGAAGTGCAACACCAGAATCTGTAATGGAAGGTTGGATGAACTCACCTGGACATAGAGCTAATATATTAACAGAATCTTTTAAGTCTATAGGGGTTGGACATATTGTAGTAGACGGAGTTAATTATTGGGTACAATGCTTTGGACAAGGCGAAGCGGTAGAACCTACTAAAAAGCAAACAGGAAGTGTTACTAGAACAAATAAAGTCGAAGTTGTAGATGCTGCAATTTGGCTTAGTACAAAATATACAAGTGATGTAACAATAAAAATAGGAGAACAAACTAGTAGGCAAATATATACAAATAATACGGTATTTAATGTAGCAATTGAGAATAATAGTGCAAAATGGACAAGTTCTAATGAAAAAGTAGCAACAGTAGATGCTTATGGAAAAGTTACTGGAGTAGGAGTTGGAGATACAACTATAACTGCAAACATTGGAGCTGAGACAATATCATATAATTTACACGTGTTATTACCTTTTGTAGATGTAAAAAAGAGCGATTGGTATTATAGCTCAGTAGAGTATACATACAAAAATGGAATAATATCAGGTGCAACAGATACGGAATTTAGACCAAGTGCAAAAATAACAAGAGGAATGATAGTAACAATACTATGGAGAATGGAAGGTTCACCAAAAGTAACAGGAGTAAAAGACTTTACAGATGTAAAAGGACAGTATTACTATGATGCAGTAAGATGGGCAGCAAAATATGGAGTAGTAAATGGCTATGGAGATGGACGCTTTGGACCAAATGCAAATATAACAAGAGAACAATTAGCAACAATATTATGCAATTATTCAAAATATAAGAAGAAATACTCAAATGCAACAGTAGATACAAGCAAATATAAAGATTGGAATAGAGTATCAAGTTATGCAAGACAATCTATACAATGGGCGATAAAAACAGGAGTAATAACAGGAAAAGAAAATGGAACAAAAGTAGACCCACTAGGAACAGCAACAAGAGGAGAGGCAGCAGTAATGATATATAATTATTGTACTAAGGTAAAATAGAAAAATAAAGTAAAGGGGGTTTTTAAATGAAACTTGGAAAATTTCTAGCCAGTTTAGTAATTATACTACTAATACTTATTTATATACTTCCTGTAACATCTTTAGCAGCGACAAGTAATAATGGTTTAGCCTCTGATGAGATATTAAAATTTAGAAATTATACAATAAAAAAGACCACAACTATAGCACAGCTTAATAGTCAATTTGGTACGCCAAAGGCAGAAGGAGAATCTGCTTTTGGTGGGAAGTCATATTCATACTGTGACAATAACTATACATGGTACTTGCATGTAGAAACAAATGCTAAAGGAGAAATTAAGGGCTTTGGATGTATAGAAGGAAATTTTGTTTCTAAAAGATATAAATATGGAGACAATGAGGAAAACTGGTATTCTTTTTTATCGGGAAGAGCAATAACAGAAGACGATTCTAATAAGGTAGTGGGTATATATGAGTATAATTGTACCTCAACAGAAGAAGACGAATATTGGAACAGATATTTAGCAGATGGCAAATATTTATATGACCTACAAAAACATACTATTATAGTAAGCAAAATTTTGGCTAAAAAACATAATGATGATTTTCCACAAACTTATATAGATGAAAATTTATTTTATATAAATGAGCAATTAAAAGCTAATGGAACGGATTTATATGACTATGGAATAGCTACAGGAAAACAAAAATATATATCTTTAATAACTGCTGGAATAAGAGATTATTATTTTGAACTTCCAAATCCTCTTGGATTAGGATATGTAACAGAAAATTATAATAGAGCAGAAAATTATAAATATCTTTTTTATGATATTAAATTAACAAGCAGTAATCCTAATAAATTTTGGTCTACAATAGTATTTATAGATCCAAGTTTCTTAGAAGAAAAACAAGAAGTTGAATTAACAGCAAAAGAAAAAGAACTATTAACTAAAGTAAAAGAAATAAGTGCGCAAGAAAAGAAGAATATAGAAGCAGCTAATGAATTTGCAAGTAATAATGGTGGTAGCCAATATATAATAGAGCCACAGTGTGATAACCTTCCTCTTACAGCTGGAAAATGGAATGATATGGCATTACAAGGAAGTACTGATTATATAAATATGGCAAGAGTCGGAATGGGATTAACACCATTAAAGTTAAATGAAGATATAGTAGAATGTGCACAAAATAAGGCAGCGTTGGTTATGTATAATAGTAACCATGATTTACTAAGCGGTCATTATCCAGAACAGCCTAGTGGAGTCAGTGACGATTTTTATGATAAAGCACAGAGTTATATGAACGAAAATTTATATATGGGAAATGTTCAATCTAGTATAACAAATGCATTAAATGATGGCTATGGAGACCCAGAAGGTTGTGGACATAGATATAATTTATTAGAACCAAGCCATACAGAATGGGGTGTGGGTTCAGTTAGCTCAGAAATTTCATACGGAACTCAAGGAGTACATAAATTTTCAAGTTCAGGAAGTTACAATAGTGTAGAATTAGTGGCTTGGCCAAGCAATGGTATATTTCCTTTAGATATGGCTTATAATGGTATAGGAAATTGGACAGCAAAATTTTATAAGAACTATAAAGTATCAGATAAAACAGAAGTAACAATAAAATGCTTAAATACAGGAAAAACCTATGAAATAACAAATGCAAATAAAAATAATTCAGGTAAATTTTTAAAAGCTGTTAATTCTGGTTTGCTATCTTTTAGAGATGATTCTATTGCATATGAGAGTGGAGATGTATTTGAAATTACACTACATAATGTAACTGATTCTACAGGAAAAACAACAGATTATACATATAGAAGTGTATTTATGAGTGCATTTCAAATAGAAGAAAAAGAGGTAACAAATATTAAAGTTGATACAACAAGTGTTGAACTAGGTGTAGGAGCAACTAAAAAAGTTAATGCTATAGCAGAACCAACAGATGCAGTAGATAAATTAATGAAATTTACATCATCTAATGAAAAGGTTGCTAAAGTTAGACAAGATGGATTAATAACTGCTACAGGTGTGGGAAGTGCCACAATAACAATTACATGTGGAAATGTAACCAAAAAAGTTCAAGTTAAGGTTAATCCATTTATAGATGTAAAAAAATCGGACTGGTACTATAATGCAGTAGAATATACTTATCAAAGAGGAATAATATCAGGTGCAACAGAAACAGAATTTAGACCAAATGCAAAAATAACAAGAGGAATGATAGTAACAATTTTGTGGAGAATGGAAGGTTCACCAAAAGTAACAGGTGTAAAAGATTTTACAGATGTAACAGGACAGTACTATTATGATGCAGTAAGATGGGCAGCAAAAAATGGAGTAGTAAATGGATATGGAGATGGACGTTTCGGACCAAATGCAAATATAACAAGAGAGCAACTAGCAACAATATTATGTAATTATGCAAAATATAAAAAGAAGAACACAAATGTAACAGTAGATACAAGTAAGTATAAAGATTGGTATAAAGTATCAAGTTATGCTAAGCCTTCAATGCAATGGGCAATAAAAACGGGAGTAGTAACAGGAAAAGAAAATGGAACAAAAGTAGATCCGTTGGGGACAGCAACAAGAGGAGAAGCAGCATGTATGATATATAATTATTGTACAAAAATAAAATAAAAAACATACTAATAAGTGTAATATTAATTTAATGGTTAATATTACACTTATTTTATGAAAATATATTGAAAAAAAATCTAAAAAGGTATATATTAAAATAGCGAAGAATTTATATTTGTATGAGTAATATTAAACTTAGAATGAGTATAAAAGCATATATTACTTATATAGTTATAAATAAAGAAATAGAGGAATGTGAATTTACTCTAAATAATAAAGGAGGATGAAAATGAAAAAGAAATTATTATTAATAGGAGGAATTTTATTTTTGGCAGTTATTTTGCAATTGTTATTTAGTAACAATGTAAAAGCGAAAACAACTTATAACTCAGAGATTAGTTATGAAGAAAACTATGATGGAACTATTAAAGTAATGGCAGCAGGTGAATACATTGAGAGTGCTACTATTCCAAGTACAATTAATGGAAAACCAGTTACTGAAGTTGCATATGCTGGTTTCCAAGGATGTAAATATCTAAAAACAGTTACACTACCAAATTCTATTACAGAAATAGGTTCAAATGCATTTGATGGATGCAGTTCACTTGTAAGCATTAACATACCATCAAAAGTAACAGAAATACCTTATTGGGGATTTCAACATTGTACTTCACTAAAGAGCATAAATTTATCTAATATAACTACTATAAACCCAGATGCTTTTTATGATTGTACTAGCTTAAGTTCTGTAACACTATCTTCTAAATTAAAAACAATTGACAGTGGAGCTTTTCGAGGTTGTACATCTTTAAAATCAATAACATTACCATCAAGCCTAAAAGAACTAGGAGCACAAGCATTTATGGAGACAGGATTAACTAGTATAACATTACCATCAAGCATAACAGAAATGGGAACAAATTATGGAGCATTTGAAGGATGTAAATCACTAAAAACTGCAACAGTTAATGTATCTGTTGAAGAATTACCAGGTAGATTATTTGAAGATTGTACAGCTCTAACAACAGTAAAATTTTCAAGCAATAGTCCTATTACTAAATTTAGCGGAGCAACGTTTGCTGGATGTACATCTCTTATAAATGTAACTTTACCACCAAAATTAACCAATATATGTAGAGATTGTTTTAAGAATTGTAAATCACTTAAGAGCATAACGATACCAGACACTGTAGAAAGCATAGAAAGGAATGCCTTTGATGGATGTACAAGTATGACTACTATAAGTCTACCATATAATGTAAAAACCGTAGATGCTTACGCATTTTCAGCTTGTTCAAATTTAAAAAGTATATATTTTACAAAAGCTATACAAGAAATTGATGATTGGACATTTTATGGAGATACAACTTCTAAATCAATAAGATTTTATGGATATTCAGGAACAGCAGCAAAATATTTTGCTCAAGATAATGGATATAGCTTTACAGAACTAACACCAGTAAGTTCTATAAGTATAACTGGTTCAAACTCAGTATTAAAAGGAAAAACTATAACATTAAAGGCAACAGTATCACCAAGTGGTGCATATAATAAAAATGTTGTATGGTCAAGCAGTAATAATTCTATTGCAACAGTATCACAATCTGGAGTAGTAACAGGAGTAAAATCTGGAACAGCTATAATTACAGCTATGGCAAAAGATGGTACAGGAGTTAAGAAAACATATAATGTAACAGTAAAACTAACTGATTTACCATTTAGAGATGTTATTGTATCTGACTGGTACTATTCTTCTGTAAAATATACATATCAAAATGGAATAATATCAGGTGCAACAAGCACAGAATTTAGACCAAATGCAAAAATAACAAGAGGAATGATAGTAACAATACTTTGGAGAATGGAAGGTTCGCCAAAAGTAACAGGAGTAAAAGACTTTACAGATGTAAAAGGACAATATTACTATGATGCAGTAAGATGGGCAGCAAAAAATGGAGTAGTAAATGGATATGGAGATGGACGTTTTGGACCAAATGCAAATATAACAAGAGAGCAATTAGCAACAATATTATGCAATTATGCAAAATATAAAAAGAAGAATACAAATGTAACAGTAGATACAAGTAAGTATAAAGATTGGAATAGAGTATCAAGTTATGCGAGAGCTTCAATGCAGTGGGCAATAGCAAAAGGAGTAGTAACAGGAAAAGATAATGGAACAAGAGTAGATCCATTAGGAACAGCATCAAGAGGAGAGGCAGCAGTAATGATATACAATTATTGTACTAAGATAAAATAAAGGAAAAATGATTGAAAAAGAAAATTTACTTCTTTTTCAATCGGGTTTTATTTTTAAGAAAGGAATGTAAATAAATATGAAGAAAAAACTATTATATGTTGGTGCAATTGTATTTATTGCAATTATTGCACAATTATTATTTAGTAGTAATGCAAAAGCTGCAACTTGGTATAATTTTGACATTAGCTATGAAGAAAATAGTGACGGTACTATTACGGTATTGGCTAGTAGCAAAGATGTAGAAGAAGTAGAAATTCCAATGATGATTGAAGACAAAGTAGTTACAAAAATAAAGAGTGAAGGATTTAAGGATTGTACTAAATTAGAGAAAATAACATTTCCAAAAACTATAACAGAAATAGGAGACAGTGCTTTTGAAGGATGTACAGCTTTAAGTGATATTGATATACCAGAAGGAATATCTGTTATACCAGAGAAGTGCTTTATGGATTGTACATCTCTAAAAACTGTAGTTATTCCATATAAAGTACATACTGTAGAAGATTATGCATTTGAAAATTGTACAGGAATAACAGATGTTTACTTTAATTCAAAAGTATATACTTTATATGGCAATTCTTTTAATTGGATTAATATGGCAGATAGTACATTCCATGTATACAAGGATACTCAACCAGAGTTTTATGCAAGAAAAAAAATTCCAGACATAGAATATTTAACACCAGTAGAATCTATAAGCATAAGTGGAAGAAATTCAGTATCAAGAAGTTTAAGTACAAAACTTACTGCGACTGTATCACCAAGTAATGCATTTGCACAAGATGTTGTATGGACAAGTAGTGATGAATCTATAGCAGAAATGTGGGAAGATGGAACGGTAGTTGCACATAGAGAAGGTAAAGTTACAATTACAGCTATGTCAAAAGATGGCTATGATTTAAAAAAGACATTTGTGCTAAATGTAACAAAGGGATTAAATTTTGGAGTATCAGGAAAAAATGTATATAGAGAGGGAGGAATTATATTTTATACAAAAGGAAATGAAAAATTAAATGTAGACCTATACGAATATGATGAAACTGCAAAAGAATATAAGAAAATAGGCAGAATGCCAGATGACGCTGTTATTACAGATATGTACCGTTATGCAATTGGAACTGATGTTGACCAAAGAGAAGGAATAACCATAGATAATAAGAATAAGCAAATTAGTATGACAATACCTGGAGAATATAGCCTTAGAGTAGAATATAATGGAGAGGAATTTAGAAACACAATTTATGTATTAGATGCGAAAAAGTGGAAAGAAAAAATAGGAATTCCTTTTGATGATATAAATATGTCTGATTGGTACTATTCTTCTGTAAAATATACATATCAAAATGGAATGATATCAGGAGCAACAGATACGGAATTTAGACCAAGTGCAAAAATAACAAGAGGAATGATAGTAACAATACTTTGGAGAATGGAAGGTTCACCAAAAGTAACAGGAATAGAAGACTTTACAGATGTAAAAGGACAATATTACTATGATGCAGTAAGATGGGCAGCAAAAAAAGGAATAGTAAACGGATACGGAGATGGACGTTTTGGACCAAATGCAAATGTAACAAGAGAGCAGTTAGCAACAATATTATGTAATTATGCAAAATATAAAGGAAAAAATACAAAAGTAACAGTAGATACAGGAAAATATAAGGACTGGTACAAAGTATCAAGCTTTGCAAAACCAGCCACACAATGGGCAATAAAAACAGGAGTAATAACAGGAAAAGAAAACGGAACAAAAGTAGACCCATTAGGAACAGCAACAAGAGGAGAGGCAGCAGTAATGTTATATAATTATTGTACTAAAGTAAAATAAAAATTTGCTAGTGGCTTATAACTATACGAGATAATTAAACAAATAATAATTTATCAGTTGCTTAAAATTTTTTAAAGCAATTAGATAAATTATTATTTGTTAATTGCTTTAAGCTTAATAAAATGTAAATAAGCTAGTTTTATAAAAAAAACAAATAAAATATGAAGGAGATAAAAAAATGTCTAAACATACAAGACTAGTAATTATAGCACTGTTTACTCTTGCAATAATATTTCTTTTAAATAGTAGTGCTGATGCAAAATCTGTAGTAGTAGGAGAATCTACAGAAGCAGTAGAAAGAACAGATATTATTAGAGAAAAATCAGATATACTTATAGATCAAGCTACTGTATTACCAGTAAAAGAATTAAGGAAAGATAGCTTCTATGAAGGCGATGAAAATAAACTATTTTTTGGAGCAGGAGATTATGATATAGCATCAATTATAGAAGAACTAAAAAAGCCAGATGGAATAACAAGTTCTAATAAGTATTATAAAGATATGGAAGAAATGGCAAATGGTGGATTACACTTATATTTAGGTATCTATATAAGAAGAGACTCTTATGCTACAGGAAAAGTAGAATTAATAACTTCAAGTGGTGTTGATTTATTAAAAGGTGATTCTGGATTTGACTTTGTAGAAAACCTACCAGACCATGAGCATAATGTATATTTAGAAATTGCCTTTAAATCAGCTGATGCATGGATGCCTGGAGCAAGTTTAGATTTTATTAATGATACATTAACATTAAAAGATTATTATCAAGAGGATGATAAAGAGCCTCGTGTGTCAAGTGAAATGATACTTGTTCCAAAAGATGATACAGATAAGAATATACAAGAATTAAAATATTATGTTTTAACTAGAGATAATAAAATAGAAGAAACTGAATTTACAGATGCACAAGATACTAAGACATATGCAGCTATTTTTAGATTAAAAGAAGATGAAGCGAAAAAGTTTAGTTATAATAGTAAGACAGACACAGTTACAATGAATGGACTAGTAACAACAGCCACAAATGCTATGGTATCAATCAATGCTAAAAATTTACATGTAATAGGTAATAACAAATTTTATGGTGAATTTTCTTTATCACAACCCACTACTACAATTACAATGAATCCGGAAGCAATTTTAGATTCAAAAATATATTTAACAGCATATGAAAGTAATAAAACTATGAAACTAGTAGAAGTAGAAAAATCTGAGTATTATGTTGAAAATATTGATTTATTAAACTATGAGGGAAGTTTGGATGGAAGATATAGTATAGATACATATACAGTATTAAAAAGCACTAGACCTAATTGTAATGATGTAAATCCAAATGATTGGTATTATACAGCAATAAAATATACATATCAAAATGGAATAATATCAGGGGCAACAGATACAGAATTTAGACCAAGTGCAAAAATAACAAGAGGAATGATTGTTACTATTCTTTGGAGAATGGAAGGTTCACTAAAAGTAACAGGAGTAAAAGACTTTACAGATGTAAAAGGACAATATTACTATGATGCAGTAAGATGGGCAGCGAAAAATGGAGTAGTAAATGGCTATGGAGATGGAAGATTTGGGCCAAATGCAAATATAACAAGGGAGCAACTTGCAACAATATTATGCAATTATGCAAAATATAAAAAGAAGAATACAAATGTAACAGTAGATACAGGAAAATATAAGGACTGGTACAAAGTATCAAGCTTTGCAAAACCAGCCGCACAATGGGCAATAAAAACAGGAGTAATAACAGGAAAAGAAAATGGAACAAAAGTAGACCCACAAGGAACTGCAACAAGAGGAGAAGCAGCATGTATGATATATAATTATTGTACAAAAATAAAAAACTAGATTTATAATTTAAAATATACATGCCTTTTATGGTATGTATATTTTTTAATAAAAATAAAAATTATACTAGTATTAGGATTGCATAAAATCTTTGCTTAATATATAATTGCATTATTAATGATAAATAGAAGGGAAAAGTAATGAAAAAACTAAGAGAACTTTGGAAAAAAACAAGTATTTTTACTAAAATATTTATAATATTTACAGCTATTCTAATAGTAATAGCAATAAGTACGTTACCAATAAAACAAATGGAAGACGTAGCATTTTATGTGTTCTCTTTATGGGTTTTATATTTTCTTGTATATATAATATATATGGTAGGAAAAATTGCAGAAATTAAGTTTGATAAAAAATATATTGTTATATTAATAGCTTCTATCATTCTATGTGGTGCAATTTATACATATATTGTGTATGCAAGAGAGTATATATACACATGGGATAATCAATATTATTATAGTGAACAGTTAAGTGTATTTAGAGCATTTGACATTGGTTTTAAAGATGGAATAAAAAGAATTATTACAAGTACATATAACCAAGATTATGGAGATTTTTTATTAGCATTTACAGGAGGAATTTTTAGTCTCACAACAAGAACTCCGGATGCATTTGTAATGACTTATTTTGCAACATGTATTATTCCTGTAATTATAATATTCTCAATGATTGTAAAAAAGATATTAGACATGGTTGAAGCAAAGAGTAAACTGTTTTTATTTGGAGCAAGTCAGCTGTTAGTTGTTTTATTTCCACTATTACATAAAGCAGCAATTATGGGACAACCAGATATTTTCGGATTATTCTTTGTAGGAATGATTATACTTCTTACAATGGATTACGACTTTTCTAAGAAAGATTATTTACGATGGATTTATATTGCTGGACTTACATTTTTAACAATGATAACTAGAAGATGGTATATGTTTTGGATATTAGGATATTTTATATCATATGCAATTCTTGTTATTGTAAAAGCACTTTTGAAAAAAGACAAAAAAGAGCTAAAAACTACAATAATAAATTTAGTACAATTTGGAGTTATTTCACTTGTTATAGTAGGAATACTAATTTCTCCAATAATATATAGGACATTAAAAAATAATTATTTAACAACATATTCTGCTTGGAGTAGTGGAGGATTAATAACAGAAATAAAAGCACAGATTAATAGAGTAGGAGAAATATATTTTGTTATTATAGCTTTCGGAATAATACTTCGGAATAAAGAAAAAGAAAACAAGATATTTTACTATAAGTTTGATTTTAACTTATATAATTTCAATTATTTCATTTACAAAAGTACAAAATATGGGAAATCACCAAAGCTTAATATTAGTGCCAACTTACATTTTACTTGCTATTACTGGAATGATACTTGCAATGAATATAAAAAAGTTTAAGATAAATATAGCATTAGAAGTAATATGCTTGGCAATTGTTGTTACAACGTTTGTAGGTGCAATAACAGAAAATAAGGTGTTATTTAACAATAATTTTTATACTAATATAAGTTTAAAGCCAACAAAAAGAACAGACATGGAACAAATTGGAAAAATAGTAGATTTTATAAAAGAAAACTGCGATGAAAATAATAAAGCATATATAAATTCAGCGACTTCCGAATATAATCATCAAACTTTTATTAATTATAATGCTCCTGAAAATACTTATTTAACTAAAGTAATTCCATATACTGCTGCAACAGAATCTACAAGAGGCTTTCCAATAGATTTATTTAAATGTAAATATATTTTTGTAAGTAATGTTAGACTAGAGTCGACAGGTGCTACAAAAGGTGAGATAATTACGAATATAAAGTATGCTGTAGAAGAAGATGAAGTAATAAGTAAAAAATTTGAGTTAGTAAAGACATTTGATGTAACAAGTAAAATAACATATTATGCATATGAAAGAGTACAACCTTTAGATGAAGAAGAAAGACAAGCTTGGCTTAAGCTGTTTGAAGAGCAAAGCGAGAAATATCCAGACAAATTTAAAGAAAGAATTGAAAACTATAAAATATAATTATAATGAAAATTGTAATAAAAGTGTGATATTGAAAGAAAAATAGATTAAAGTCATATAAAATTAAATAAAATGAAGTTTGAACAAAAATTTATAAATGTTATAATAACTATACTAGAATTTCTAGTATAGTTATTAATATGTTAGGAGGTGAAGTGTATGTTGGAAAAAGAAATATTAACAAAAGTAAACAAAAATGCTATGGGGATAACAAAAAATGCCGAGGCAATAGAAAAAAATAGAGTAGCAATAGAACAAAATAGAGTAGCGATAGAACAAAATAGAGAAGCGATAGAAGAATGTAAAGTAGGAATAAGAAAAAATACCGAAGCAATAGAGCAAAATAGAGTGGCAATAGAAGAATGTAAAGTAGGAATAAGAAAAAACACCGAGGCAATAGAAAAAAATACAGCAGACATTAAAGAAATAAAAGAAATATTAAAGGACCACAGTAGAGCATTATTAATCATTGAAGATGCTGTTACAAACAAAATACCGGCCCTATTTGACAAGTTTAGTTCTCATGATGACAGATTTGAAAGAGATGAAGAAAGAATTGAAAAGGTAGAAAACGTAACAGAACATCATGCAGCTCGAATTGCAGCTTTAGAGCTAACTACAGCAAGTATTCAAAAAAATTTTAAAAATTAAATCTTAAAATTCATTAAGTAAAATAGAGTTTAAGTATGTGATTTGTTTTATTTTGTAAAGTAAACAAGTTAGATATTTAAACTCTATTTTACTCTTTAAATTGTTATGGCAAAATGCTTAGAAAAAATTTAAGAACATTTAAATTATTATAATTAGAATTATCTTGAGGAGTAAATAAAAATGAAAGTAAATTGTTACTAGATAATGGTTTTTAATAAAAAATAAAGAGTAAATTTGTATTTTTTAAACAAAGTATTGTAATTAATTTACTAAATTGATAAAATGTAATTGTTATTAATTAAAAAGATATAAGGAAGGATAAATATATTATGAAATATGATTATCTAATAGTAGGAAGCGGGCTTTTTGGTTCAATATTTGCTTATGAAGCAAATAAAGTGGGAAAGAAATGTTTAGTTATAGAAAAACGTTCACATATAGGTGGAAATATTTATACAGAAAATATAGAAGGAATACAAGTACATAAATATGGTGCACATATATTCCATACAAGTAACAAAGAGGTATGGCAATATATTAATAAGTTTGCAGAATTTAATAGATATACAAATTCACCTGTTGCACGTTATAAAGATGAGCTATATAATATGCCGTTTAATATGAATACGTTTAATAAATTATGGGGAGTAATTACGCCAGATGAGGCAAAAGCTAAAATTGAAGAAGAAAAACAAGAAGCGGGAATTACTGAACCTAAAAATTTAGAAGAACAAGCTATTAGTTTAGTTGGAAAGACAATTTACGAAAAATTGGTAAAAGGATATACTGAAAAACAATGGGGCAAAAGGGCAACAGAATTACCAAGTTTTATAATTAAAAGATTACCTGTTAGATTTATATATGATAATAATTACTTTAATGATAAGTATCAGGGAATTCCTATAGGTGGATATACTCGGGATAATAGAAAAGATGCTAGATGGAATAGAGGTTAAACTAAACTATGACTTTTTTGACAATAGAAAAGAATTGGAAAATATAGCAGATAAAATTATATTTACAGGTCCAATTGATAAGTTTTACGACTACAAATTTGGAGAGCTTGAGTATAGAAGTTTGAGATTTGAAACAGAGATTTTAGATAAAGAAAATTATCAAGGAAATGCTGTAGTAAATTATACTGAATACGAAGTACCATACACAAGAATAATAGAACATAAGCATTTTGAATTAGATGCTAAAGAAAATCCAAAAACAGTTATAACAAGAGAATATCCAGACAAGTGGGTACAAGGAAAAGAGCCATACTATACAATAAATGATGAAAAAAATAACAGTTTGTATCAAAAATATGTTGAACTCGCAAAAGCAGACAAAAATGTTATTTTTGGTGGAAGGCTAGGACAATATAAATACTTTGACATGGACAAAGTAATAGTAGAAGCTTTAAATTGTGTAAGAAAAGAATTAAATTTGAATAATTAGTTTTTATATTCTTTTGGATTATTGATTAAAATAAAATATTAAATTTTTAATAGAAAATATATATTTCTACTAAAATATAAGGTAACTTTTTAATCTGGAATAAATTACTTTAAAATAACTATTGCAATTTTTTATAAAAATATGTTTTAATAAGAATTAGAAATATATTTACTATTTCTAATTCTTATTTTATAATAACAACAATGGAGGCAGAAATGAAACGAAATTTACTCAGGGCAATATTTCTTAGTTTATTAATAGCAACTTTTGCAATTATATTTAATTTTTCTGCACAAGATGGAGAAGAGTCTGGTTCACTAAGTAGAGCTGTTACAGAAAAAATAGTAAATACATTTCCATATACTAAAGATTTAAGTGCAGAAACTAAAGCAAAATTAATAGAGCATGGAGAAATTATAGTAAGAAAACTGGCACATTTGTCTATTTATGCTTTAGTGGGAATATTTATTATGGCTTTTATGTGTACATATAATACTAGAGTATTATATAAATTTGGTATCAGCTTATTAGTTGGGCTAATATATGCTATAACAGATGAGTATCATCAAAGTTTTGTTGCAGGTAGAGGACCTTCTGTAACAGATGTGTGTATAGATACTGCAGGAGTTTTTATTGGTATAATTATTGTATTAATAATAGTGTCTGTATTTAAAACTTTATTTATGGAAAAAAGGACTGAAAAAAATTAGATTTAAATTAACCATGTTTTATAGGAGATATTATGAGAAGTAGTAGTGAGAAAAAGTTAATTATATTAATTATAATTGTGGTGGTGTTAGTTTTAGCAATAGCTGGATTTATTTTATATGCATTTTTAAGTAATGGCAATAACTCAGCTCAAAATGATATGAACTTCCAAATGTATAATGACACAACTTCTAGAGAACCTGTCGTTGTGGGAAATAATATAACACAGAATACTGTGGTAGCAGTAGAAAATACGGATAATAATCAAACACAAACTCCAATTAGTAGTAAAACAGATTCCAGCAATTACTACTATAAACAGTTAAGTGATACTGCTAAAAAAATATATGATGAACTAAAAAATCATAAAGAGGATATGAAATCTGGAACATATGAAATAGACTTCGGAACCGAGTTTAATAGCATTTTAAGTGCTAAAGATGGAGAAGAAATTTTAAACGAAGAATATCAATCAGCTTGGAATGCTTTTTCTTATGATAATGTGGACTTATTTTATTTAGATATAAGTAAAATAAGCATGACAATAGAAGCTAGAACAGAAGGTGGAACTACTACATATTATGTTAAAATAGGACCAGGAGATTACAGCAGCTATTTAAATAGTACATTTGCTAATAAACAAGAAATAGAAGATGCAGAGGAATACATTATTGATATAAGAAGACAAGTAATGGATATACTAGGACCATATGACAATGCCATGAAGATAAAAGTAGTAAATGAATGGATGATAGATAATTTGTCTTATGAAGACAGAGAAGGTAACAATAATAAATATAATCTTTATGGAGCCATTGTAGAAACAAAGGTGGTATGTGAGGGATATGCAAGAATGTTTAAATACATTATGGATGGGCTTGATATACCAAGCATATTAGTATCTGGAACTGCTACTAACTCAGACGGACAAACAGAACTACATGCATGGAACTATGTAGAATTAAATGGACAATGGTATGCTGTAGATGTTACTTGGAATGACCCAGTTGTAATAGGTGATGGCGAGCTTACAGACAGCCAAAAATCTAAATATTTGTTAAAAGGTAAAAGCTTTTTAAATGACCATGAAGAGGATGGAATGATATCAGAAAATAGTATGGAATTTACATTTCCAACTTTAAATAATGCTGATTATATTTTCTAAGGATTATAAATATTAATAGAAAAATATATACAAATTTGCTTTTAAATAAAATTTATATTATAAATAAATTACAATATGATAACTATGAGTTTGTATCAAAAAAAATAGAAACGCTATAATTTGTAGTACAAAAAATTTGAAAATATTATATTAAGTTTTAAATAGCATAATATAATAGCAAAATAATCCAAATATAATATTTGGATTATTTTGCTATTATAGAGTATATTGTAAAATTTGTGTAAACTTTAAAATTGTGTAAGTTTTAAACTTCTTATGATAATTTTAAAAAATATAAAGAATAGTAAATTTACCGCAGCTTTATTTTAATAATTTATAATATAATAGTTATTATTTAGGCTTATATAAAAAATTATTGTTGTAAAATCATAGGACCGATATTTGTTACAGTTCCTGCACCTAAAGTAAGAACTATATCATTTGGCATAGCACGTTCTTTTATATAAGTTACTATATCGTCAAATCTAGGTATATATATAGCTTTTCTACCTAATTTTTCAATTTCTTTAACTAAATCTTCAGAAGAAATATTATAGATGTTGTCTTCTCTAGCTGCATAGATATCAGTAATTATAATATTGTCAAACCCAAGAAGTGCACGGGCAAAATCCTTTAACAAATTTTTAGTTCTACTATAAGTATGAGGCTGAAATACTACCCATGATTGCCTATAAGTTTTTTGTTTAAGTGCATTGGCTGTTGCAGCTATTTCTGTTGGATGGTGACCATAATCATCGTATATATTTGTTCCTCTATATGTTCCTACATATTCGAATCTTCTGTGAGCGCCTGTATATTTTAATAAAGCATCTTTAATTTGTTCTCTTTCTAAACCATAATAATTGCAAACTGCTATACATGCTAGTGCATTTAGAACATTATGCAATCCAGGAATAGAAAGTTTAATTGTTGCCCAGAAAAAGTTATTATGATAAACATCAAAAGAAGAAAAACCATTTTTGTCAAAATGAATATTTCTAGCAATATAATTAGCATGGTCATTTTCTATACCGTATGTAATTGTTTTTGCATTACACTCTTTTATAACCTCTCTGCAACGAGCATCATCCGAATTTACTACAAGTAAACCATCAGATGGAAGTAACTTTACATACTTTTTAAATGAAGCTACTATATTATCTATATTTTTAAAATAATCTAAGTGATCATTATCTATATTTAAAATAACCTCAGTTTTAGGAAATAGCTTTAAATAACTTTCTACATACTCGCAAGCTTCAATTATAAAATATTCACTCGAGCCAACTCTGTAATTTCCATCTATTTGTTTTAAATAAGCACCAACTTGAATAGAAGGATCTTTATGAGCTTCCAAAAAACAAACCGAAATCATAGAAGTTGTTGTTGTCTTTCCATGTGTTCCTGATATACAAATACTGTTTGCAAAAGCTTTAGTAATTTTTCCTAAAAAAGTTCCTCTAGTGATAATAGGAATATTTAAATCTCTTGCTTTAACAAGTTCTGGATCGTTATCTTTTACGGCAGCACTGTAAACAACCACGTCTGCCTTAGAAACATTATCTAAATCATGACCAATAATAACTGGAATACCTTGAGAAACTAATTTATCAGTTACTTCAGATTTAGTAGAATCAGAACCAGTTACCGTAAACCCCCAATGCTTTAAAATTTCAGCAATTCCGCTCATACTAATTCCACCAATACCAATCATATGTATGTGATTGTACTGCTTTAACTCATCTATATTTGCCATAAATAAATTGCACCCCTTTAAAATTAAACATAACTTGCGTGAATATTATATACTTAATTTATATATAATTCAATGGTTTTGTAAACTTTTTTATATATATTATGTAACAAATTAAAATAAGTTAAACTTGGAAATTGGGGACAGGTCCCAACTTCCCGATTTGGGAAATTAGGGACAGGTCATTTTTCATTGTGACTTTCGTTTTGACTTTTATTTCGACTGCGGACGCACAGCTACTTAAAATTTGCTTGCGCAAATTTTAAGACCTTGTCCTAGTGCAAAATCTAAATTTTCATAGTTAGAAAAATAGTTTTAAAAGTAAAAAAATAATAAACAAAGTAGTAATTTTTCCGTTCGACTGCGGACGCACGGCTACTTAAAATTTGCTTATGCAAATTTTAAGACCTTGTCTCACTACAAAATACTACTTTGTTTATTAAAATTATAATTTTGAAATAAAAATTAAAAAATAAATAAAATTTGTAAAAATAAGAAGGAAAAAACAAATTTTTGACGAATAATATAGATAGTACATAAGATAAACATGTACTAAAATTTAAAACAATTGGAAAGAGGTGCTCAAATGCAAATTACAGATGTACGTTTAAGAAAAGTAAATTCAGAGAACAGAATGAAAGCTGTTGCTTCTGTAACATTCGATAATGAATTTGTTATTCATGACATTAAAGTTATCGAAAGCCAAAATGGATTATTTATTGCTATGCCAAGCAGAAAAACTCCAAACGGAGAGTATAGAGACATAGCACATCCAATCAATGCTGAGACAAGAGAGAAAATTCAAAAAGCTATATTAGATGCTTATGAAGCTCCTGAAACTGAAGAAAGTTCAGAATCAGCAGAATAATTTATTATAGATTTTTTAAAAGTCAAGAGGGAGGTTTCTAGTTTTTAGAATACCTTCTTTTTTTGATTTAATTTTTTAATTAAATTAAAATAATTAATTTAGAGTTTACGTATAAAAAAATAAATCGTTTAATGATTTTTTGCTGATTTCCCAATTTTGGAAAAAATGATCTGTCCCCAATTTCCCAAATCGGGAAGTTGGGACCTGTCCCTAATTTCCAAATGTGCTGAAATATAGGTTTAAAATAGATATGTCACACATACATTGAAAATAAAATATTGAAAGAGAGTACCAAAAATGATATTG
>CALXVM010000016.1 GCA_944392105.1 uncultured Clostridia bacterium
TTCGCCTCGTTTCATAGGTAGTCTAGTAAGTAACAATATTGTTACTATAATTGCTGATACATTTAAGTATCTTTGTTCATACTTGTCCAAACTTTTTACAATTATAAATCCACACCAAGTTTTGCCACCGAATACTCTTTTATTATTGTGAGTCTGTGTTCTAAAATCTCACTCACGCACTTTGTATAATTAGACTACTTATACAAATACGGATGAACTTTATAGCATCGGCTCATCACACCTATCACTTTTATAGAGTTTGAGGCATATTCTCTTTTTGAAAACAAAAAAACTACTCATAGTTTATAAACTACAAGTAGTTAGTTATTTCCTTTATTCAGTTAAGCCTCAAAATCGTTTTTAAGGCATTTTTATTTTAAAGTAAATAATTTATCATACATAAATTAATTTCTTTAAAACAATTTCTTCTGCTTGATTTTTTATTGCATTCATTGTACCAACCCAATATAAAGGGTTAGTATTTTTCATATCTTCTGTTAAATCACTTTTTGATTTTAAATCTTCTATTATAAAATCAATTTCCTTTTGTGCTTGTTCTTGAACTTCTTTTAAATGTTTGTTTAGTTCTCTATTTATAAAAAGTATGCTATATTCTGCTTTCTTATGTTTCTTCAAATAATTTAATCTTAATAAACCATATTTATTTAATGTGATTTTTTCTTCTGACTCCAAATATAAGTTAGGCATATAATAATCTCCGACTAATGTATAACTTATTCCTGTCTTTTCATCTACAATTTTTTTTTTTAATTCTTTACTATCCATAACAAACCTCCTAATTATTTTATTACTAATCCTAATTTTACAATAGGATTCTTCTCAGCTAAAAAAACCTTTTTAATTTCAATACTTTTTGGAATTATAGGTGATTTATTCTTACCGTTCTGGAATGTTACTTCGGTGTGTACTGTACTTTTGCTAACGCCAAATTTTTTGGCAGCTCCTCTTACTGTGTCTTTGCTATCTATTATGTATTGTGCTAGTTTTACTGCTCTTTCTTCTATATACATTTTTTCCAAATGAAAAACCCCCTTAAATACGATGTTTGCTACATTGTATTCAAGTGGGGTTTGTATTATTACTTAGTTTTTAAATCATGCCTCTTCCTTTAATCCCTTTTCTTGTAATTTTTTATTCGTATTTTCTGTAACAATTGCATATATTATAGAAAGAATTGGAAGTCCAACTATCATTCCCATTATTCCAAATAAGCTTCCTCCTATTGTAATTGCAACTAATACCCATATACTTGGAAGTCCTATATTTTTACCAACAACATGTGGATATATTAAGTTTCCTTCTATTTGTTGTAACACTATAATAAATATTATAAATATTAATGCTTTAATAGGATCTACTGCAACTATTAGTATTGCTCCTACAAAACCTCCAATAAAAGCTCCTACTATTGGTATAAATGCTGTTAGTGCTGTTAATGCTCCAACTGGCCCTGCATATGGAATTCCTAGTATTAGCATTCCTAATGTACAAAGTACTCCTAATATAACAGCTTCTTTTGCTTGTCCTGTTAGGAAGCTTCTAAAAGAGTCTCTTGCTAGTCTGCTTACTTTTAAAATATAATCTGCTCTTTCTTTTGTTGCACGTGCATAAATAAACTCTTTTGCTTGAACTTTTAGGCCTTCTTTATTTGCTAAAATATATACTGCAAATACTACTGCTATAAAGAAATTAACAATTCCACCTACTAGCCCTGATACTTGATTTATAGTTACATCTAAAACATCTTTAGATATGTTCATTACACCCTCTTTTAATGCTTCTGTATCTATTTGTATATTTTGAATAAAATTATTAATTTCTGGTACACGCTCTGTTAAGTCTATTGCCCACGTTTTTAAACTTTCTAAATAACTTGGCATATTAATAATTAAATTTTTTATAATTTCTACAAATTGTGGAATTATTAATAATAATATTATTGTTATAACTGCCACTATTGTTATTATAGAAAGTGTAATTGAAAGAGCTCTTTTTATTCCTGTTTTACTGCTAGCTTTTTGTACATTTTCTGTTTTAATGTTATTGCCTTTTGCACTTTCTTTTTTGTCTATTTCTTTAATACCAGATATACTGCTTTTTTTAGTACTTTTATTATACGTCTTTGCTTTTGTTTTAAACAATTTTTCTTCATAAAATCTCATAAAAATGTTTAAAATAAAGGCTATAGCTAATCCCCAAATAAATGGAGATAATATGCTTAAAAAAGTTTTAAATACATTCCATACAGGTTCTATATTTAAAAGAGCTACTAATAGAACAATTGCAATTACAACAATTTTAATAATTTGCTTTGTATTTTCTTTATCTAGTTTCATAGCTTTATTTATATAATATATTTAGTACTTAAATATATCACATACTCCTTTCTTTACATTAATTTGGTTTGTATATACTCATTTAATCCATTTGTAAACTGTATTTCCTAATCATCCTTTATTAAACTAATCAATTTACTTTATATATACCCACTTTTATATTGTTTCAAACCTATATTAATAATAGCAAAAAATTGGCAACTTTACAAGTATGTGTAATAATTTTGCTTAGTAGGTAAATTACATATTACATTATTTTTTTACCGAATAAGTTAAATTTTATTTCATTCTAAATTTTTCCAATTATTTTTTTGATATTTACGTATAATTTAGGCTTTTCGTGAAATCATAATAGTATAAAAAATTAGTTTATATGTAATTTATGGGTTAAATATTAACCTTTTAGTTTCTGTAAAGTTACACCTATACATGCTATATTTCAAGAAAAAATTGGGAGGTTATATTATGGCATTAGATTATACTATTATTGGTGAAAGATTGAAAAAAGCTAGATTAGACAAAAATTTAACACAAGAACAATTAGCAGAACAGATTGATGTTTCAATTGCATTTTTAAGTAGAGTTGAGCGTGGAAGTTCTCATATAAATTTAAAAAGATTAACACAAATTTGTAACATTTTAGGTATTTCTGAAGGTGTTATTTTAAATGGTGCTTCTGAAGATTCAAAAGATTACTTAAATGCAGATTTTAAAGAAATTTTAGAAAAAGCTTCACCAGAAAAACAAAAACTTATTTATAAAATTGCTGAAATAATTGTAAATGAAGATTAGATAGAAATTGGGACCAGATCTTTTTTTCCTAAATGAAGAAATTTAGATCTGGTCCCAATTTCTTATTTACAAAAATTTTGTAGCAATTATGCACAAAATTAATTGCTTATTTTGTCTAATTATGATATGATTAATTATGGTTAAAAAATATATTTTTATTTTTAGGAGGTATTTTTATGGATTTTAAACAATGGGAAGGCTTTGATAAATCTGGAAGATGGACTGATGAAATTAATGTTAGAAATTTCATTCAAAAGAACTATACACCTTATGAAAAGGATAGTAGTTTTTTGGTAGGTCCTACAGAAAGAACAACAAAATTATGGAATAAAGTTTTAGAACTTTATGAAAAAGAAAGAGAAAATGGTGGCGTATTAGATGTAGATGCTAAAACACCATCTGCTGTAAATGCATATGCTCCAGGATATATAGAAAAAGAATTAGAAACAATAGTTGGACTTCAAACTGATGCTCCTTTAAAAAGAGCTATTATGCCAAATGGTGGTATAAGAATTGTAGAAAAATCTTGTGATAGCTATGGATTTAAAGTAGATCCAGAAACAGAATATATTTATCATACATTAAGAAAAACTCATAATGATGGTGTTTTTGAAGTATACACACCAGATATTAGAGCTGCTAGAAGCTCACATTTAATTACAGGACTTCCAGATGGATATGGACGTGGAAGAATTATAGGAGATTATAGAAGAGTTGCACTTTATGGTGTAGATGCTCTTATAGCTGATAAGAAAAATGACTTAGAAACACTTGATGTAAATGAATTTACAGAAAATATAATTCGTGAAAGAGAAGAAATTGGAGACCAAATTAAAGCATTAAATGACTTAAAGGCAATGGCTGCACAATATGGATTTGATATTTCTATTCCTGCAAAGGATGCTCATGAAGCTGTTCAATGGACATATTTTGCATACTTAGGAGCTGTAAAAGATCAAAATGGTGCTGCAATGAGTTTAGGTAGAACATCTACTTTCTTAGATATATACATTGAAAGAGATTTAAAAAATGGAACAATAACAGAAGAATTTGCTCAAGAATTAATTGATCAATTTGTTATTAAATTAAGAATGGTAAGATTCTTAAGAGCTCCTGAATACAATGCACTATTTAGTGGTGACCCAGTTTGGGTAACAGAAAGCATTGGTGGTATGGGAATTGACGGAAGAACTTTAGTTACTAAAAACTCTTTCAGAATGTTGCACACATTAGAGAACATTGGACCAGCTCCAGAACCAAACTTAACAGTTCTTTGGTCTACAAGATTACCACAAGGCTTTAAAGAATATTGCTCTAAAATTTCTATTAAAACATCTGCTATTCAATATGAAAATGATGATTTAATGAGAGTAACTTTAGGAGACGACTATGGTATTGCATGCTGTGTTTCTGCCATGAGAATTGGTAAACAAATGCAATTTTTCGGGGCTAGAGCAAACTTAGCAAAAGCTTTACTTTACACTATTAATGGTGGTAGAGATGAAATTAGTGGAAAACAAATTACACCTAAATTTGCACCTATTACATCTGAATACTTAGACTATGATGAAGTTATGGATAAATATGACAATATGATGGAATATGTTGCAAGGATTTATATTAAAGCATTAAATGCTATTCATTATATGCATGACAAATATTCTTATGAAGCATTAGAAATGGCTTTACATGATAGAGAAGAAAATATATTAAGAACAATGGCTTGCGGTATAGCTGGTTTCTCAGTTGTTGTTGACTCACTTTCAGCAATAAAATATGCTAAAGTTAAAGTAATTCGTGATGAAACAGGTTTAGCTGTTGACTACAAAGTTGAGGGAGATTATCCAAAATACGGAAACGATGATGATAGGGTTGACCAAATTGGTGTTGAACTTGTTAAAAAATTCTTACAAAAATTACAAAAACACTATTGCTACAGAAATTCAAAACAAACACTATCAATTCTTACAATTACATCTAATGTTGTTTATGGTAAAAATACAGGTGCTACTCCAGATGGAAGACCTGCTGGCGTACCATTTGCACCAGGAGCTAACCCATTACATGGAAGAGATGAAAATGGAGCTTTAGCATCATTAAACTCTGTAGCTAAATTACCATATGACTTCTGTGAAGATGGAATTTCAAATACATTTTCTATTACCCCATCAACATTAGGAAATGATTTAGAAACTCGTGAGAAAACATTAGTAAATATGTTAGATGGATACTTTGCAAAAGATGCTCATCACATTAACGTAAACGTATTTGATAGAGACTTATTAATAGATGCTATGAACCATCCGGAAAATTACCCACAATTAACAATACGTGTATCTGGATATGCAGTAAACTTCATTAAACTTACAAGAGAACAACAAGAAGAAGTTATAGCAAGAACAATCCAAGAAAAAATTTAACTAAAACATAAAAAAATAAAACTTGATTGCAATTAATAAAACGATGTATTTAATATACAACTTTTATTTCATATTGTAATCAAGTTTTATTTTAAAACCAATTTTTAAATGGGCTAAAGAATAGCATAAGCAAAATTGCTAATATATGTATTCCGCATAAGTATGCGATAGATTGAATTACTGTATTTTTGTTTTCATTATATTTAAAATAATACACTATTAATATTATAAATGAAATTATAGAATAAGCAATAAACAACATGCAAAATGGATTTTTATATGGATAATTATCAAATTTATTAAACCTGATAGTCCATAGTATAAATCCCCAAGCATATTGCATTAAGCAATAAATTACGAAATGCAATGCTGCTAAAGGTATAATTTTATACTTTTCTTTGAAATTTGAACATATTACTGACATACTACATGCTACTATTGCAGATAATAAACCGATTGCCAGATAACTATATACTAAAATTTTTTCCATGCTTCCTCACTATAAATTTTCCTTATAAATTATATATAAAATTAAATAATTCAAATTGTTATTTTTTATTTTAACTTTAGTATTTATACTACAAAATAATTCAAAATCAATCTAATTCTATATTCCTAATATTTCTTTTGCTTTAGCTACATCTTCTGAATTTGCTGGTCTTATATCTTCTAACTCATACTGCAACCCAAGTTTTTCCCACTTGCTTTTCCCTAAAGTATGATATGGCAATATATCAATTTTTTCTATATTTAGCTTACTTAAGAACTCTTTTAGTTTTACTAAATCTTCCTCTTTATCTGTAATGCCTGGCACTAGTACTTGTCTAATCCAAATACGTTTTCCTCTCTCATTTATATAATTTGCAAATTCTAATTCTAACTTGTTAGACATCCCTGTAAGCCATTTGCAAGTTTCGTCATTTATTGATTTTATGTCTAGTAAAAAGATATCTGTTAAATTTATTACTTTCTTTATTTTATCTGTTAATGCAACCATTCCAGAAGTATCCAAACATGTTGAAATTCCTATTTTATGAAGCTCTGTAAAAAGCGCAATTAAGAAATCAGGCTGTAGCAAAGGCTCTCCTCCACTTACTGTAACCCCTCCTCCAGACACTTGCATGTATTCTTTAAATTTTAATATTTGATCTATTAACTCTTTTACCGTATATTCTTTGCCTGCTTTTGTGTTCCAAGTATCGCGATTTTGACAATATTTACACTTTAAATTGCATCCTTGTGTAAAGATAATAAAACGAATTCCTGGTCCATCAACTGCACCAAAACTTTCAAACGAATGGATTCTTCCTGTAACTTCTAAATTATTCATAACTATGCCCACCTTTTTTGCTTATACTCTTTTTTGCTTTTAATTGTTGTATTTAGCTCCTATTTTTTCAATTTTACTGTTTAATTTTTATTATAAAACTTATATTGACTTTTTTAGTCATAACTTCTATATCTTCTTTTTGTTATTTTCTTAAAAGGTGACCTGTCCCTTTTTTCCCAATTTAGAAAATTTGAACCTGTCCCTAATTTTCCAATTACGAATGTTACAAAATATATAATTCCAGAAATTATTACTATCATAGGTCCTGTTGGTATATTCCAATAATAAGATAAAATTAGTCCTGTAATTCCTGAAAATACCGAAAATATTACAGATAGTAGATGATAGCTCCTCATACTTTTTGCTACATTTCTGCTAGCAGCAGCTGGTAAAATTAGCAATGAGTTTATTAATAAAATTCCTATCCATCTAATAGATATCATTACTATTACTGCTATTAGTATTACAAATATATTGTCTATTAATTTTGTATTTATACCTCTACTTTTTGCAAGTGTTTTATTTATACTTATTACATTTAATTTGTTAAACATAAAATACCAAAATAATATTACTGCTATAAATGTAATAAACAAGTATAATATTTCTGATGGTGTTATACTTAATATATCTCCAACCAAATAGCTTGAATATTTATTAAAGCTTCCTGTTTGTGCAAGTATTGCTAGTCCCAATGCTATTGCTATTGATGAAAATACGCTTATTATTGTATCTGCTCCATATGTTGTTTTATTTTTTATAAAATTTAGCAATAAAGCAAACACTACTGCAAAAATTATCATAGATATATTTATGTTTGAAATTCCAAGAAGCATTCCTATAGCAATTCCTGTTAATGCAGAATGCCCTAGCGCATCTGAAAAGAATGCCATTTTATTGTTTACTATCATTGTTCCTAATATTGCAAATATTGGCGTTATTAATAATATTGCTAATAATGCGTTTTTCATAAATGTATAATCTATAAATTCAAAAGGTAACAAAAATTCTAATACTGCATATATTGCGTCCATTTTTCCTCCTAGTTTGATTTAAATTTATTTAGCTTATATTTTTGCCTAAACTATATTTAAGTTTATTGTGCTTATATTCTAAATTGGCTCGAACCGTATTAATTTAGTATATTTATATACTAAATTTGACCAAATCTACATTTAAATTCCAAGCTATTAAATACTTGTTCTGGAGTTCCTTCTTTTATAACTTCTTTATCTAATAAAATTACTTTATCTGCATATTGTTTTGTTAATTCAAAGTCATGTGATACTAATATTATTGACATATCATATTTACTTTTTAAATCTTGAAGAATTTTATAAAATTCTCTTGTTCCGTTTTCGTCTATTCCAGAAACTGGCTCGTCTAATATTAATAAATTTGGTATTGGTTTTGTTGCCATTGCAAGTAATACTCTTTGAAGCTCTCCTCCAGATAGTTCTCCTATACTTTTATCTATTAATTCTTCTGCACCAAATAAGCCAAGTTGTTCTTTTATTTCTTTATACAGTTTTTTATCTTTTCTTAAGAATACTGGTATATCTGAAATGCAAGATGCAAATAAGTCATATACAGTTGTAGGCATGTGTCTCTCTACATTAATCTTTTGTGGAACAAAACCTATTTTTATTTTCTTAGTTTTATTATCTTTCATATCTGTAAATACAATATTTCCAGTGTGTTCTACTTCTCCAAGTATTGCTTTTAAAAGTGTACTTTTTCCGGCACCATTTCTCCCTATAATTACTGTTAACTGCCCACAATGGACGTGAATACTAACATTTTTTAGTATTTCTTGACCACTTATATTAACACTAATATTATTTATTTTTGTACAATGTAACCCACATGCATTAGCTTCTTTCACTACTTACACCTCTTCTCGTCCCTAATTTCCAAGCTCTTTTAGCTGTTCTAAATTATATTCCATATCATCTAAATATGAGTTTTTACTGTAATCTCCACTCATTCCAGTTTTTAATTTATATATCTTCGCTCCTGTTTCTGTAGCTATTGTTTCCGCATTTTGTGTATTATCGTCTTCACCAATAATAATAGCTTTTATATTACTTGCTTTTGCTTGGTCTATTAAACTTCTTAGTCTATCTGCTGATAGAGTACTTTCTTCATGATCTGTTTCTACCATAATCATGTCTAAATTTAAGTCTCTACCTAAATACTCAAAAGCTTCATTTAAACAAATTGCTTTTTCTCCACTTAAATTGCTTAATTCTTCTTTATATCTATTTTCTAAATCTTCTATTTTGGCTATATATTCATTAGCATTTTTATTATATATATCTGCATTTTCTGAATTATAATTAGAAAGTTCATATGCAATATTTTCTACTTGTTTTTTATAATTATCTAAGCTTGTCCAAATATGTCCATTTTGTTCTTCTCCATTACTTATAATATCTTGAATTTCTCTACTAGAGTCAATTATTTTTACTCTAGAATATATTTGTAATAGCTTTTCTGTGAAATTTTCTATTCCTACTCCATTTTCTATAAAAACATTTGCATCTTCTACTTTTTTTACATCAGTTGTTGACAAAGTGTAGTCATGTAAACAACCTCCATTTAACTCTGCCATATTTTTTAGTTCTATATTATTTGCACCTTCTGTTACATTTAATGTCATTATATAAATAGGATAAAATGATGTAACAATTTTAAAGTTACTATTCTCCTGTGATTGTTTATCATTTCTACTAGCATTTTTTACACATAAAAATATAATTAAAGCGACTATGCATAGTAATACAATAACTGTAATTAAAATTTTCTTTTTCATAATTTTTTCCCTTCTATTTTTAGCTTTCAATTTATAATAGTTTTTATTTTCGATATTTTATTGAATTATTTTTTAGATTTCACTATATAGTCTTTTCGTATTTTTAATATTACTTTTTACTATATTAAAAGCTAAAAATTAGCTTGAAGCATATCTTCAAACCCTACACATCTATGTATTATAATACCATTTTTTATGAAAACTTGCAAGTAATAGCATAAAATAAAGAACAATAATTTTGCGCACAAAAATAGAGCATTTTAAAATGCTCTATTTTTGTATTATTCTGCTGTGTATGGTAATACAGCAATTTGTCTAGCCCTCTTTACAGCTATTGTTATATCTCTTTGATGAATTGAGCAAGCTCCTGTTGCTCTTCTTGGTAATATTTTTCCTTTATCGTTTACAAATTTTCTTAGTTGATCTGCATTTTTATAATCTAATACTAAGTTTTTATCTGCACATAAAGGACATACCTTTTTTCTCATTTTTCTAAATCTTGGATTGTAATCTTCATCATTTTTTCTGTCATTTCTCTTGCTATTTCTTTTATTGTCTGCCATTTTGTAACCTCCTTTTATTAAAATGGTAGGTCATCGCCTGATGAAACTTCGAAGTCAGAATCTGGGGTTGGCATTGGTATTGAACCAAAAGCATTGCCGTCTGTAGCTCCATCTCTTTTGCTATCTGCAAAATATGCTTCTTCTGCAATAACTTCTGTTACATAATGCTTTTGACCTTGGTCATCATCCCATGTTCTTGTTTGTAATCTTCCAGTTACGGCTACTTGTTGACCTTTCTTAAAATATTTGCTGCAGAATTCTCCTAATTTACTCCATGCAACAATATTAATAAAATCTGCTTGTCTTTCTTCTCCTTGTCTTACAAATCTTCTGTTTACAGCTAGAGAGAAAGAAGCAACTAAAGTATTATTTGTTTGTGTGTATCTTACTTCTGGGTCTCTTGTTAATCTTCCCATTAAAATTACTTTATTCATGTAGACACCCTTTCTCGCACTATAGTAAGTGCAGTTTACTAAAATTTTAAATTATTTTTCATCTTGTCTAATTACCATGAATTTTATTACGTCGTCTGTAATTCTGTAATTTCTCTCTAATTCTGCGATTAGACTTGGTTCTCCTTCAAATGTTGTTACAACATAGTAACCTTCAGAATTTTTCTTAACTTCATAAGCTAATTTTTTCTTTCCAAGGTCTTCTACTTTTTCTACTTTACCATGTTTATTAATCAAATCTGAAAATGTAGTAGTTAAAGATTTAACTTTTTCTTCATCTACAGATGGATTAATAATGATAACACTCTCGTATTTATTCATTATTTTCACCTCCTTATGGATTAGTAACCTACGTATTTTACGTAAGTAAGGAAAAAAATATTTCTATTTTTTAACAGAAATATTTTATCACATATAATGCTAATTTGCAAGCGTTTTATTAAAAAAGCTAATAAGTTGTCAAAGGGGACGGAGAAAATTGACATATCTTATTTTTCTTGAAGTTGTCAAAAATCTCCGTCCCCTTTGGCATTTCTAGCCAAATATGCCTCTCTTTTTTACAGGAGGTTGTTCATTCATTGTTTTTGCAAGTTCTGTTAAAATGTCTCGTTGCTCTTTTGTTAAACGTTTTGGCACTTGTACTTGAACTGTAAATACAAAGTCTCCGTATGAGTTTCCATTTATATTTTTAAAGCCTTTATTTCTTATAACAAATCTTGTGCCAGATTGTGTTCCGTCAGGTATTCTGTATGTTTCTTGTGTTCCATCTACCATTGGTATTTTTAAGTCAGCACCTAGTGTTGCTTGTGTAAATGTTATTGGTATATCACAATGTACATTGTTTCCATTTCTTGTATAGATACTGTGTCTTTTTACATGTACATTAATATATAAGTCTCCTTTTGGTTCACCTTGTTCTCCGGGTTCTCCTTCTCCTCGCAAAACTACAGTTTGTTCATTATCTATTCCTGCGGGGATTTTTACAGTTAGTCTAACTTGTTTTCTAACTGTTCCCTTGCCTTTACATGTCTCACATGGTTCTTTTATTACTTTTCCAGTTCCACGACAGTTATTACATGTTCTCATTGTTTGCATTTGTCCTAAAATTGTTGTTTGAACTTGTTTTATCTGTCCTGTTCCATGACATATTGGACATGTTTCTGCATGTGTTCCAGGTCTAGCACCTTCTCCATGACATGTTTCGCAAGTTTCATTTCTACTTATATTAATATATCTCTCTGTTCCTAAAAATGATTCTTCAAAGCTTATTTCTAAGTCGTATCTTAAGTCTGCACCTTTACGAGGTCCATTATTTCTTTGGCTTCGACCTCCAAACCCACCTCCAAAGAAAGATGAAAAGATATCTCCTAAATCTCCAAAGTCGCTAAAGCCATCAAACCCACTTGTAGAATATGTATATGTACCTCCACCAAATGGCCCACCTGCTCCTCCAAATCCGCTTTGTGGGTCAGCTGTTCCGAATTGGTCATACATTCTTCTTTTATCTGGATTTGATAATACTTCGTATGCTTCATTAACTTCTTTAAATTTAGCTTCGGCCTCTTTCTTATTATCTGGGTTTGCGTCTGGATGATATTTTTTAGCAAGTTTTCTATATGCTTTTTTTAGTTCATCATCACTAGCATTTTTCTCTACCCCTAAAATTGCATAATAATCTTTTTTCTCTGCCATTTTGTTCCTCCTAAAGTTTGCATTTTAATTGCAGAAAAATAATGTTTCGCAACAGTGAATTTTCTATTGCTTTATTAGAAACTCTTTTTAAACATCTCTGTTTTAAACTGCTGTCAAAACATTATTTTTTCATTTTCTATATTTTATATTTTTAATTTTTTTCAGCATTATTTCTTGTCGTCTTTTTTATCGTCTTCGTCTACTTTATATTCTGCATTGTATACATTTCCATTTTCGTCTGTCTTTGGTCCTTCTGTCGTTCCTGTGTTTGCACCATTAGCTTCTGCTTGTTGCTTTGCTCCTGCTGTTTGTGCATATAATTTTTCAGAGATTGAGTAGAATACTGTTGTTAATTTTTCTGTTGCAGCTTTTATAGCTTCTACATCGCTTCCTTCTAATGCTTTTTTAACATTAGCAATTTCAGTTTCTGCTTTTGCCTTTTCTTCACTGCTTATTTTATCTCCTAATTCATCTACTGTTTTTTGGCAATTGTATACTAAGCTTTCTGCATTATTTCTAGCTTCTATTTCTTCTTTCTTTTTCTTATCTTCTGAAGCGTGTGCTTCTGCATCTTTTACAGCTTTTTCAATGTCCTCATCTGTTAAGTTTGTGCTTGCTGTAATCGATACTTGTTGACTATTTCCTGTTGCCATATCTTTTGCAGATACGTGTACTATTCCGTTTGCATCTATATCAAATGTTACTTCAATTTGTGGTACTCCACGTGGTGCTGCTGGAATTCCTGTTAATTGGAATCTTCCTAAAGTTTTATTGTATGCAGCCATGTCCCTTTCACCTTGTAATACGTGAATTTCAACACTTGTTTGTCCATCTGCTGCTGTAGAGAATATTTGTGATTTTTTAGTTGGTATTGTTGTATTTCTTTCAATTAATTTTGTAAATACTCCACCTAATGTTTCAATACCTAATGATAAAGGTGTTACATCTAGTAATACTAGGTCTTTTACATCTCCTGAAAGAACTCCACCTTGAATTGCTGCACCAATTGCAACACATTCATCTGGGTTAATTCCTTTGTCTGGTTCTTTTCCTGTTATTTTCTTAACTGCTTCTTGAACAGCTGGAACTCTTGTAGAACCACCAACTAATAATATTTTGTGTAAGTCATTTGCTGTAATACCAGCATCTTTCATAGCTTGTTCTACTGGAACTCTTGTAGCATCAATTAAGTCTCCAATTAGTTCCTCAAATTTTGCTCTTGTTAATGTAATATCTAAGTGTTTTGGTCCATTTGCATCTGCTGTAATAAATGGTAAGTTAATTTGTGTTTGTTGCATTCCAGAAAGCTCTATTTTAGCTTTTTCTGCAGCTTCTTTTAATCTTTGCATTGCCATTTTGTCAGATGTTAAGTCAATACCATTTGTTTTTTTAAATTCTGCTACTAGATAGTCTATAATTCTTTGGTCAAAATCGTCTCCACCTAAGTGTGTGTTACCATTTGTAGCTAAAACTTCAAATACTCCATCTCCAATGTCTAGTATTGAAACATCAAATGTTCCTCCACCTAAGTCATATACCATTATTTTTTGGTCTTGATCTTCTTTATCCATACCAAATGCTAAAGCTGCTGCTGTTGGTTCGTTTATAATTCTTAAAACTTCAAGTCCTGCTATTTTTCCTGCATCTTTTGTTGCTTGTCTTTGACTATCGCTAAAATATGCTGGAACTGTAATAACAGCTTGTGTTACTTTTTGTCCTAAATAATTTTCTGCATCTGTTTTTAATTTTTGTAATATCATTGCAGAAATTTCTTGTGGTGAGAATGATTCACCTTCTATTTTTACTTTTTCTGCTGTTCCCATTTTTCTTTTTATAGAAATAACTGTATTATCTGGGTTTGTAACAGCTTGACGTTTTGCTATTTGTCCTACTAATCTTTCTCCATTTTTTGAAAATGCTACTACAGATGGTGTTGTTCTATTTCCTTCTGCATTTGGAATTACAACTGGCTCTCCACCTTCCATAACAGCTACACATGAGTTTGTTGTTCCTAAGTCAATACCTATAATTTTTCCCATAATAAAATCTTCCTTTCTCTATTTAACAAAAGTTTTGGCGAATTTTAAATTTTAAAATTTATACTAATATATAAGCAATACTTTCGCCTTACTTATTACTTATATAAAATTAAAAACTATCTTATTCTTTTATGCTCAACATTTTATATTTATAAAAAATTTTTGAGCTTTTATCTTAAGTTACTTTTTAAATTCATATATAAGCATTATTTTTTAATTTGCTACAATAACCATTGAATGTCTTATAACTCTATTTCCTATCATATAGCCTTTTCTAAACTCTTCTTTAATTTCTTTTTCTCCTAAGTTTTCATCAACTACTGAACTTACTGCTTCATGTAATTCTGGGTCAAATGTTTTTCCAACAGTTTCTATTTCTTTAACACCTTTAGATGCTAAAACGTCTTTAAGCTGTTGAAGCATAAGCTCTACGCCCTTTTTGTATTCCTCATCTTTTGTTTCTGCCACTGCCGCTTTTTCTAAGTTATCTAATACTGGTAAAAATGAAGATACTATTTCTGAAATTATTGAATCATATAATGATTCTCTTTCTTTTGCACTTCTTTTTTTGTAATTTTCAAATTCTGCCATTATTCTTTTATATCTGTCATCTTTTTCTTCTATTTCTGCTTTCATACTAGCCATTTGTTTTTTTATTTCTATAATTTCATCTGCTTTTTCCATATTTTTATTATTTTGTTTCTCGCCTTCATCAGTATTTGTCTTCTTTTTTAATTCTTCTTTTTTGTCTTCCAATTGTTATACCACCTTTCTAATTACTTTTCATTTAGTTTTTTACTAATATATTTCATTACAGAAATTACTTTTGAGTAGTCCATCCTCTTTGGTCCTATAATTCCTATTGTACCCAAGTCCTTGTTTTTATACTTGTGTCTAAAAGTTACTATGCTAAAATCTTGTAGCTCTTTGTTTTTACTTTCATCACCTATATAAACGTTAATATCATTGGCAAATCCTGTGTTTAATAAATCTAATACAATTTCTTTTGTATCTATAAGATTTATAAATCTTTTTGCCACTTCTAAACTTTTAAATTCTGGCAAATCAAATATTCTGTTGGTTCCATCTAAATATATTTTATCCGTATCATTAACAACTTTATTTAACTGCTCTAATACAGGTTTTATAACTTTTACACTATAGTCCATTTGTGAAAGTATGTATTGTTTAAGTGGTTGATTTATTTCTTCTAGTGGTTTACCTTTTAATTTATTGTTAAAAATATAATTTAGTGTTTCTACTTGATCTTCTGTTATATCTTCGTCAAATTTTATTATTGTTTCTTTTACCATCCCTGTATCTGTTAAGATAACTGCCATTAACATTCTAGTCCCTAACAAAACAAATTTTATTTCCTGTATTTTTTGTTCTTCTGCTCTAGGTCCTACTGCAACAGAAGTATAATGAGTTACTTCTGATAAAGTTTGACTTGTTATTTTTGTTAGGTCTTCTATGGCATCTACTTTTGTTGATAATTTTGACTGAATATATTTTATTTCTTCTAAACTTATATTGTCATCTTTTAATAGCTCATTAACATATAGTCTATAACCTAATGCAGATGGAATTCTACCGCTTGAAGTATGTGTTTTTTCAATGTATCCAGCCTTTTCTAGGTCTGCCATTTCGTTTCTTATTGTTGCACTACTAAAGTCTAATCCGTATTTTTGTACTATACTACCGTGAACTTACTGGTTCTGCGGTATTAATATATTCATCTACTATTGCTTGTAAGATTTTTCTTTTTCTTTGATCTAACATAATATCACCTTATTTTTAGCACTCATATTATTTGACTGCTAACTTCATATATATTATATCCATTTTTAGCAATTGTCAATACATATTGCTAAAAATTATGTGAATTTTACGTGAACGAAAACTTAATTTTTATTTAATAAATACTAGTTATTTAATCTGTTTTTAATTATGAATTGCAACTAATTTTGTTTTTATTCCATTTATAGCTGTAATTATGTCTGCAAGAAGTCCTGTTCTATCGTTTGCATAATTTTGTTATACATTAACATGAAAAACCACCAGCTATAAAGCTAGTGGTTTTTGCGGATATTCCTTATTTAGTTTTGTTTTTGTCACCTTCTTTTTTCTCCTTGGGCTTGTCCATAATCATTTTTGCCAAGTATACAGTAAATCCTGTTACTAGGACAAAAATAACTGTTTTTACAACAAACAACCAGTGGAAGCTATCTCCCAGTTCGCTGACCAAGGATAAAAAAAGATAGGTCACAGCAGTAGCCAAAAATCCCATTGTGATAGTAGTTGGTGCGTCGCCGTTTTTTCCCTGTCCAGTACTGGACAGGACTCCTGCAATTGTCAAAGCAATTGCAAAGAAGAAAACGGTAGCATTGGTTAAAATACCAATGCTCAGGAAAAGTCCAAAGACAAATCCTACAATCGCAGGGATTGCTATGCTATAGATAAGTTTCCGCCAATTCATACTAATACCTCCCATAATTTTGGCATTTTTCTATAAAATAGTACTCGACTATCTTAAATTACATTTTACCATATTTTATGTTAATTTTCAAATTATCTACTATATTTAAGTGCTTTTTAAGATTTTATGTTCTCTTTGTTACTAAATGTTTTTCCTCTTTTTTTATGTTTGCTTAATATTTTATCCATACATCCTATATCTTAATATTGACTTTTTTAACTATACAAATTCTTCCCATACTAAATTAGCTAAGTCTAACCCCTTTTTAGTTAATCTAATGTAGTCTCCATCTATTTCTAATAAATCTTCATTTACTAATTTTTCTAACTCATTTTTAAAAACATATATTGGATTTGCTGCAAATTTTTCTTTAAATTCTTGTATACTTACTCCTTTTAATTTTCTTAAACCAAGCATCATATATTCTTTTACTTTCATATTGTGTGTTTGCTTTTCATTAAATACAAAATTATCTTCTAATTTATCGTTTTCATAATTTTCTATGTATTCTTCTAAATTTTCTATATTTGAGTATCTTACTGCATTTGTATATGAATGTGCCGCTACTCCAAAACCTACATATTCTTTTTGCCTCCAGCAATCTAAATTATGTTGTGATTCATAACCTTTCTTTGCAAAATTTGATATTTCATAATGAATATATCCATTTGCTTCTAATATATTTTTTACTTTCCAATACATTTCTCTTTCTTTTTCATCTTCCGGAAGTTTTAGTTTACCGCTTCTAATTTGTTCTTCTAATACTGTTCCTTCTTCTAATATTAATGAATATACAGAAATATGCTCTAGTCCTAATTTTATCAAGTCATTAACTGCTTTTTCTACATCTTCTATAGTCTGCTTAGGTAAACCTATCATTAAGTCTGCATTTATATTTTTAAATCCTATTTTTCTAGCTAGTTTATATGTATTTAAAAAATCTTTATATGTATGAATTCTACCAATTTTTTTTAATAAATTATCATTGGTAGATTGTAATCCAATACTTAGTCTATTAATTCCTGCATTAAAATAGTCTTGCAATTTTTCTTTACTAACTGTACCTGGATTTGCTTCTAAAGTTATCTCTGCATTTTCTCTTATTTTAAAATATGTTTTTATTGTATTTATAATACTTACAATATATCTACTCTCAATAAAAGAAGGAGTTCCTCCTCCTATATAAATTGTATTTACTTTAAATAAATCATCTTCTCCATTTTCATAGTCTAATTTATTTCCTGTTGCAACATCTATTATTTCTTTAATTAAAACATTTATATATCTTTCTACTAAATATTCTTTATTTGCATATGAACTAAAGTCACAGTAATAACATTTATGCTTGCAAAACGGAATATGTACATAAATTCCTATGTCCTTCATTTTTTACTCCTATAATTATTTTGAATTTTGAATTTTGAATTTTATATTTTAGTTTATTTTTTATATTTTATAGATTATTCCTAGTTTTTTTTACTTTATAACTCCTCTGCTATTTTTTCTATTGTTTTTAATCTATGATTAACTCCAGATTTTCCTATTGGAGTTTTTAACATTTTTCCTAATTCTAATAGTGACATATCTGGATTTTTTTCTCTTATCATTGCTATTTCTTTAAGATTTTCTGGCAAACTGTCAAATTTTCCTTTTTTTCTTATTTTATCTATTGCATTTATTTGTTTTGCGGCTGTGGTAGCTATTTTATTAATGTTAGCAGTTTCACAATTTACTAACCTATTTACATTATTTCTCATTTCTCTAAAAACTCTAATATCTTCAAACTTTAATACAGATGAACTTGCTCCTATGAAAGCTAAAAACTCTGATATTTCTTCTCCATCTTTTGAGTATAATGTATTATTATTTTCTAATATTTTAAAGTCTATATTATATTTCTTTAATATTTCTAAAATAAATTTTGCATTTTCTTCTTGTTTAAATAGAATTTCTATATGATATTTGTTTTTAGGATTATTTATAGAACCACTTCCCATAAAACATCCTCTTGTTAGTGCCTTTTCTAATTTTTCTTTGTTTAATATCCATTCCAATTTTAATAGATATATGCTATTTTCTTTATAATTAATTTCATCCATTTCTAATTGTTTTACAATAATAGAATATACTTTTCCTTGTATTTCTATCTTATAGTCTATATAACCTAAGTTGCTTAGCAACTTGCCAAATCTATTTATATTATATTGATTTTCTGTAGAATATTTTAATGCATTTTTTTTGATATCTATATTAGAAGTTAATAGATATCCAATTAATTCTGCTTTTACTTCATCTTTGTTTGGTAAATTGCTTATCTTGCTTAGTTCTTCTTTTACATTTGATGAAAACGACATTTTATTCTCCTTCCTGTTAATTTATTTTTACTTATATTTCTTTCTAACTTTATAAAAAATTATTTTTTTATAATAATTACTCTATCATTTCCAGATAAATCTTTTATACATTTTATATTACTATAATAGTTATAATTACTAAAAATTTTTTCTACTTTTTCTTTTTGGTCATAACCTATTTCTAGAAATATTATTCCTTCTTGTTTTAGAAATTCTTTTGCATTTTCTGCAATAATTTTATAAAATCTCAGTCCATCTCTTCCACCGTCTAAAGCAAGTTTTGGCTCATTTTGTACTTCTTTGCTTAATTTTTTTATTACACCGCTTTCTATATATGGTGGGTTTGAAACAATTATATCAAATGCTTTTTCTTGTATATTATTAAACATATCTGAATGTATAAATTGTATTGATACATTATTATCTTCTGCATTTTTTCTTGCAATATCTAATGCTTTTGCATTTATATCTGAAGCATACGTTTCCACATTTCCCAAATATTTGCAAAGCGATATGCCAATTATTCCACTTCCTGTGCATAAGTCCAATATTTTTATTTTTTTACTTTTACAATAATTTTTTTTATTATTTTCTTTACAATTTGTACTACTAGTTTCATAATTATTTTTTCTAATTATATTGCAATATTTTATTACTTCTTCTACTAATGTTTCCGTATCTGGCTGTGGTATTAAAACGTTCTCATTTACATAGAAATGAAGTCCCATAAATTCTTGCTTATTTATAATATATTGTATTGGAACTCCATTTTTTAATTTATCTAGTAAACTGTTAAATTCTAATATCTTCTCTTTTTTTATTTCGTTATCATAACTTAAAATAATTTGCTCTTTTTTAATATTAAAAATATGCTCTATTAAAAGTTTTATTTTTATGTTGCTATCTTTTATTTTATTTTGTTGCAAATTTTTTTTACTTAAATTAATTAATTCTTTTAATTTCATCTTTTCACCATTTATATAATTTTTATAAGTATATCATACTTATATTTATATATCAATAAATTAGCGGGCCAATAGGCCCGCATTGGTGTGCTTTTCACTCCTAATCACTGTATTTTTTGGTAACTCTGCCAATGTAGAACTCTACAATGTCTTCACCCGCGGGGGGAAGAACCTCGTGGTTTTCCAAAATCTGCGGTGAATTAATAACCGCCTCTTCTGTCAGCTCGCTATTATCAACCTTATACCCCAGCAAGATATATACAATTCGGTAGTTGCCATCTTCGTCTCTTGCAAGTGTCCAAACATCGGCGGTGTCCATACTCTTGCTTCCTATTCTGGCTCCACAATGCCTTGTCACTTCGATTTCAGCCTCTACTTGTCTTTCGATGAGTTTCCGTACTTTCCTTGTTAAAATTTGGCTGTTACCAAATTTTTCCATGTTAAATTTCATAATGGATAGCACTCCTTTAATATTTTTTACATATATAATTATACCACATTTTACATAAAATGTAAAGTTGCACAAAAAAAGCCCCCACCTCAGCCGTAAGATGAATGAAATTTTAAGGACCTGCTTTCACAGGTGGGTGTCTTGTTGAATGCTACTGGGTTTCTCATTAAAATAACAAGCATACACGCCACATCCAAAGGCGGACTCCCGTTTAATATTTGTTGGTTCTAAAATTCCAGTCTACACGTACCGCGCAGGGAAATATTAAATTTTATTTTTAGTATATTTATATATTATCATACATTTTATTTATTTTCAATCATAAGTTTAGTCATTTATGTTAAAATATTAAAATTTTCTTTGTTTATCTTCTTTTATTATGCTTATTTTAATATAATTTATACTTTTTCGGTATTTGCTTTTACATTAATTTTATGATATATTTAATTTATATGTGCATAAAATTGTACATATTTTTTTATATTACAATATCTCTTTTTAATTTTTTATCTCTATTTATACCTAATCCAATAAAATTACTTTCATTATATATTCTATAAATTCCATCTATATTATTATTATTTATCATTACACCATTCAAAAATTTGTTTATCTGTTCTGTATTTAATGTAATTCTATCATAATTAGAAAACAATTGCTCAATAGTAATAAAAAATTTATTTTTTGGTCCATCAAATATTTCTTTATTTCTTATTTTTTCTTCTAACTTACTTATAGTTATCGAATCTTCTATTTTAAATTCGCCTACTTGTATTCTTTGTAATTCCTTCATATATCCATAGGTATCTAATTTTTCTGCAATGTTTTCACATAATGTTCTTATATATGTACCTTTTGAACAACTTACTTTAAAAATAATAATATTTTCTATTGCATCAAAGTTTAAAAGTTTAATATCATATATTTCTATTTTTCTGGGTTCTATATTTATTTCTTTATTTTCTCTTGCATACTCGTATAACTTTTTACCATTAACTTTTATTGCAGAATACATTGGAGGTTTTTGCAAACTTTTTCCAATGAAACAATTTAATATTTTTTGTAAGTTTTCTTTTAATTCTTCATTTTTATTACAGTTTTTAGTTTTTATAAATTTTTCCTCTAACTTTATAGGTTTTTCTTCTAATATTTTTCCTTCTCCATCTGCTGTATCCGTTTTAATTCCTAATTTTAACTCTGCAATATATTCTTTATCATGATTAACTAAATACTTAGAAACTTTAGTTGCACTACCTAATAAAAGTGGTAATACACCAGTTGCATTAGGATCTAATGTTCCAGTATGTCCCACTTTTACATTTAATAATTTTTTTACTTTAGCCACAACATCATGCGATGTCCATTCTTTTTCTTTATTTATTAATATAATTCCGTCCATTATAGTTTCATATCTTTCTTTATATTTTATTTTAATATTTTAATGTTATAATGTTTTCATTTGCAATGTTTTTAACATTTACTTTTGACTATACCTTTTTAATTATATTTATTGCGTTTTCATTCTATAAAGCTGTTTTTATTTGTCTTAATATTTTTTCTTTAGCTTGTTCTATTGTACATCCTTGTATTGTGCAACCTGCAGCCTTTATATGGCCTCCACCACCAAAAGCTAGACATATATCTGAAACATTTACATATTCGTTTGAACGTAAAGAACATTTTATTCCCTTTTCAGATTCTGTTAAAAATACAGAAACTTCTACACCTTCAACGTCTCTTCCTACTTCTACAATACCTTCTTTATCACCTTGTGCTGCATTTACAGCTTTTTCGTCTTCTTTAGTTATATATGTAAATGCTATTTTTCCATCTTCTAAAAACTCTATTCTATCTGTTGCAAGTCTTGTTAGTTCAAAATTTGCTCTTGTTTTTGTTTGTAAAACCTTTTTATAGATTTTAGATACATTTACACCTTTATTAAGAAGCCATGATACAAATTCGAAAGTATCTGCTGTAACACCTTCATATTTAAATCCACCTGTATCTGTTATGATTCCGGTTAATATGCAAGTACCTATGTCTTTAGTTACTTCTATTCCAAAGTACTCTAAAACTACTAACAATATTTGTGCACATGCTGGTGCTGCCGGATTTACATAGTTATAATTTCCAAACATAGTATTTGTTCCATGATGGTCAATATTAACTTTCATTTTTGCATTTTCGAAATATTTTGCAAATCCATTTAGCATTTTTATGGTAGCACAATCCAAAGAAATGGCCAAGTCATATTGTTCTATATCACTTTCCTTTTTTATCTCGTCTGTACCAGGTAAAAATTTAAATATTTTTGAATACTCTGGAATAATAATATCTGGATTTTTGCCATATTCTTTTAATGCATTGTACATGGCTAAGCCACTTCCTATAGCATCTCCATCTGGATTTTCATGTGTTAATATAACAATTTTCTCAGCTTTATCTATTTCTTCTTTAATATTATCTAAAGTCATTATAATTTACTCCTCACTTTTATTTGCTTTTTTGGATTTTATCATTAATTATTTTTATTTTCCAGCCTCTGAATCAATATTTTTATTTTTTTCTAGAATTTCTTTATCTTTTCTTGCTACCTCTGCTATTATCTTATCCATTTTTTCTCCATATTCAATGGATTCATCTAATTCAAATTGTAAATCTGGTGTAATACGTAAATTTATCTTTTTAGCTATTTGACTTCTTATATAACCAGTAGCACTTTGAAGACCTGCAATAGTTTTTGCCTTACTCTTTGAATTTAAAAGGCTAACATATACTCTCGCAAACCTCAAGTCAGGTGTTATTTTCACTTTTGTTACACTTATTAACCCAGTTATGTTAGAGTTTTTAAGTTCAAAAGTAATTACATGACTTATTTCTTTTTTTAATTCTTCGTTAATCCTATTTAGTCTCGTATTATCTTTAGACATCTTTAATCCTTTCTAAGAATTATCTTTCTATTTAAATTTATGTTATGTGTAATTATGATTTTTTCCCTATATTATACTTGTTTAACTTGTTCTTGAACAAAGACTTCAATTTTGTCTCCTTCTTTAATGTCATTGTAGTTTTCTATTTGAAGACCACATTCAAATCCTTTAGTAACCTCTTTAACATCATCTTTAAATCTCTTTAAAGAAACAAGTTTTCCTTCATGTATAACAACATCTTCCCTAATTACTCTTACTCCTGCATTACGCTCAACTTTTCCGCTAAGTACAAAACATCCTGCAATTGTACCAACATTTGATACTCTAAATGTTTGTCTTACTTCTGCTTCTCCTATAACTTTTTCTTCAAATACAGGATCTAACATACCTTTCATTGCAGCTTCTACATCTTCTATTGCTTGATATATAACAGAATATTGTTTTACCTCTACTTCTTCCCTCTCTGCCATATCTTTTGCATTTGCAGAAGGTCTTACATTAAATGCAATAATAATAGCTTTCGCAGCTTTTGCAAGTTGAACATCAGACTCTGTAACAGCTCCTGCGCTATAATGAATAACTTTTACATTTACTTCATTATTAGACAATTTTTCTAATGATTGAGTTAGTGCTTCGGCAGTTCCTTGTACATCTGCTTTTACTATAATATTAAGTTGTTTCAAGTTTTCACTTGCCATTCTCTCAAATACATTGCTTAATGTAACTTTATTTACATTATTTAAATGTGCTTCTCTTTCTTGGCGTTTTCTTCTTTCAATTAAGTGTTTAGCAGTTTTTTCATCTTTTACCTCATAGAATATATCTCCTGCCTCTGGTACCTCTGTTAATCCCATAATTTCAACAGGAGTAGATGGTCCTGCGGCTTTTACTTTTTGACCTTTGTCATTTTTCATTGCTCTAATTTTACCTATAGACTTTCCAACTACTATAGTATCTCCAACATTAAGAGTTCCTCTTTGTACTAACATAGATGCAATTGGTCCTTTAGCTTTGTCTAATCTTGCCTCTATAACAGCACCTTTTGCCTGTTTATTTGGATTTGCTTTAAGCTCTTTCATATCTGCAACTAATAAAACCATTTCCAATAAATTTTCTATATTTAAATGTTTTTTAGCTGAAATAGGTACAAAGATTGTATCTCCTCCCCATTCTTCTGGCACTAGTCCATATTCCATTAATTGTTGTTTTATCTTATCTATATTTGCACCTGGTAAATCTATTTTGTTTACTGCAACTATAATTGGTATTTCTGCAGCTTTTGCATGGTTAATTGCTTCTACTGTTTGTGGCATTACACCATCATCTGCTGCAACTACAAGTATTGCTATATCTGTAATTTGAGCACCTCTTGCTCTCATGCTTGTAAATGCCTCATGTCCTGGAGTATCTAAGAAAGTAATTTCTCTACCATTTATATTTACTTTATATGCACCAATATGTTGTGTAATTCCTCCAGCTTCTCCTTCTATAACATTAGTTTTTCTAATTGCATCTAGAAGTGATGTTTTACCATGGTCAACGTGTCCCATAACTACAACAACTGGTGGTCTTGGTTTTAAATCTTCTTCCTTGTCTTCTGAGTCATCAAATAAAATGTCTTCTTCTTTTATCTCTTCTTTCTTTTTAGCTGTAACTCCAAATTCACTTGCAACTAAATAAGCTGTGTCAAAATCTACAGTATTATTAATTGTTGCCATAATTCCATAATTAAATAACTTTTTAATAACTTCTCCACTTGTTTTCTTTAATTCCATAGCTAAGTCTTTTACAGTTATATTTTCTGGAATTGTAATTTCTTTAAGTTCAAATATTTTTTGTTTATTTCTTTCTTCATCTTTTTGAAGTTTCTTTTTATTTCTTTTACCTCTAGCTGTTGTTAAATCGTAGTAATCTAACATTCCACCGTCTTGTTCTGTAAACATGTGTGATAATCTATCTTCTTGTTTTAGTTTATTTAATTTGCCACTATCAAATTCATCAAAATTGCCTTTTCTAGAGCGTGACGACTTTTTGTTTTTCTCTTCATAACGATTGTTTTTTGCTTTATCTATTGCTCTATTATTATAGTCCCTTTGATTTTCTTTTTCTATAATTTCTGTAGACATTATATCTTTAATGTTTTTATCAATTCCTTTACTATCTAAAGGTCTTTGAGGTCTATTAAAGTTTTGTCTTTGTTGATTATTTCCATATTTATTTTGTCCATTTTGATTATTTCTATTATTAAATCTGTTTTGACCATTATTATCACGGTAATTATTTGTATTATTTCTATAATTAGTATTTTGATTTCCATGATAATTAGCATTATTATGGAAGTTATTATCTCTTTGATTATTACGATAATTATTTGTAGTTTGAGCATTTCTGTAATTATTATTCTGATTATTTACAGTAGTTGCTTGGTTTTTATCTGCAACTTTTGTTTCTATTTTTGTTTCTGCATTACTCACTTCTGCTGTTGCAATTTTTTCTTTGCTCACTTCTTTTTGAGTATTGGCTGTTTTTTCTTGCTCTACTTTTACTTCCTGTTTAACTTCTTTCTTTGGAGGTTCTTCTTTCTTTTCTTCTTTTTTACTTAAGCCAAATAGTTCACTTACCGTAAGTGGTTTTTGTGGCTTGTTACGATAAACTATGTTGTAATCTTGATTAGATTTTCTTTCAACAAATCCTACATCTTTTCTACTATTTGCTTTTCTTTTTTCTTCCTCTTTTGCTTTATCTTCATCGTCAGATATAATTACCTCTCTTCTAATAATAACAGGCGTAGATCCTTTTTTTGTTTCCTCTTTTGATTTATTTTTTTCTTCTTTTGCTTGCTTATTAGAAGTGGTCTTGCCACTCTTTAAGCTCTTTTCTAATTTTTCTGCTTGTTCTAAACTTATAGAACTTAAATGACTACTTACTTCCATCCCTAATTCCTTTGCTTTATTTACTAAATCTTTACTTGCTATATCTATTTTTTTGGCTAATTCATATATTTTAATTTTATCCAATAACCTCACCCCCATTTAGAATTTTTATAATTTCTTTTGAAAAATTATCATCACATACTCCTATTACTACTTTATTTTGTTTTCCAATTGCATGACTTAAGTCGTATTCTTCAAACTCTTCATATATTGGTATTTTTTTATTTGTACATAATTCTTTAAAATTTAGTTTAGTCCTTTCAGAGGCGTCTTTAGCAATAAATATTAACTTTATCTTGTTTTGTTCTATTGCTTCTATACAACTATCAGTTCCAAATTTTAGTTTTCCAGCTCTCATAGCTAAACCTATTAATCTTAACACTTTTAAATTATTTACCAACAATTACACCTCTTAAACTTTCATAAATTTTTGAGTCTATTTTTTCTTTTAAACTTCTTTCTAATCTTTTAGTTTTTATTGCTTTTTCTAAGCATTGTTCACTTTTACAAATATAAGCGCCTCTGCCATTTGCTTTTCCAGTTGTATCAACACTTATAACTCCATCTTTGCTTTTTACAATTCTTATTAAGTCTTTTTTTTCTTTTTTCTCATTGCAACCAATGCATGTTCTTTCAGGTATTGCTTTCAAATACATCACTTTCCTTATTGTTATATGTATTTTTAATTTAACATATTATTCTTGGTTTTCTTCATTTTCTGCCTCTTGCTCATTTTGAGCTTGCATCATTATTTCTCTAAATTGACTTTCACTCTTTATGTCTATTTTCCAATTTGTAAGTTTTGCAGCTAAACGTGCATTTTGTCCAGATTTTCCTATTGCTAAAGATAATTGGTCATCTGGAACAATTACTTGTGCAAATTTTTCATCTTCTTTTATATCTACAGCCATAACTTGTGCTGGTAGTAATGCTGCTGAAATAAATATTGATGGGTCTTCGTTCCATTCTATTACATCTATTTTTTCTCCATGTAATTCATTTATTATGTTTTGAATTCTTATTCCTTTTTGTCCTACACAAGAACCAACAGGGTCTATATTTTCATTAGGAGAATATACTGCTATTTTGCTTCTGCTTCCTGGGTCTCTTGATACACTTTTTATTTCTATAACACCTTCGTATATCTCTGGAATTTCTAACTCAAATAATTTTTTTACAAAATCTGCTGAAGTTCTAGAAACAATAACTTGTGGTGCACCTTTTATTCCTCTTTCTACATCTAAAATATATGCTCTTATTTTGTCATTAACTCTATATTTTTCTGTAGGTACTTGCTCCTTTACAGGCATTATTCCTTCTAATTTTCCTAAGTCTAGTACTACTACTCCACCATCTGCTTTTTGTACAATTCCAGATACTATTTCGCCTTTTCTTTCATTAAACTCATTAAATAAAACATTTCTTGAAACTTCTCTAATTTTTTGTACAATTACTTGTTTTGCAGTTTGAGCAGCAATTCTTCCAAAGTTCTTAGGAACAATTTCAACCTCTGCCTTGTCTCCAACTTCTAATTTTTTATTTATTTTTCTTGCATCTTCTAAGTTTATTTGTAGTTGTGGATTTTCTACTATATCTACAACATCTTTTTCTGCATATACATGTATTTCGCCTGTTTCTTTGTCCATTGTAACTTTTACATTTTCTGCTGAATCAAAGTTTCTCTTATATGCTGTAACTAATGCTGTTTCTATAGATTCTAGTAAATAGTCTTTAGGTATACCATTTTCCTTCTCTAAATCTTCCATAGCTGTAATTAATTCAGTAGAATCAATTGCTGGTGCATTTTTCTTTACTACTTTTTTCATTTTATTTCTCCCTTCTCTAATCCCAGTCATATACTGTTTTTATTAAACTTATATTCTTTCTGTCTATTTGTATTGTATCTTTACTAATAGTTTTTTCTTTAATATTCTTGTTATCGCTAGTATTTTCAATGCCAACATATATACTGTTTTCATCAAAATTTTCTAAAGTACCTATTAGTTGTTTTTCTTTTTCTATAGGTTTAAATAAGCTTACGCAAACTTTTTTACCTATATTATCTTTAAAATGCTTATCTTTTCTTAGTACTCTTTCAATTCCTGGTGACGATATTTCTAAAAAGTATTGATCTTTAATATAGTTTTTCTCGTCCAATATGTCTGTTATTGCATTATTTACTTTTTCGCAATCTTCTAAAGAAATTCCTTCTTTTTTGTCAATAAAAACTCTTAAATAGTAGTCTTTTCCTTCTTTTACATATTGTACGTCATATAAACTATAACCTAAATTTTCTATAATTGGCATAATTAAAGTCTCTACATTTTCTTCTATTTTAGGCATTTATATTTTCCTCCTATCAAGACTAAAGAGTGGGATTTGTTCCCACTCTTCTTAAAATCTTATGCTTTAATTATTATATCCTATATTTATATAAATATCAAGCTTTTTAATAAAATTTATTTAAAAATTCACCCATATTTCTTATTCATTTGGGTTATATATAAAAAACAAAAGTCATACTAATTTTGTAGCATCTAGCATTAACTACCAAGGTGCAAAAAATTATATATAACTTTTGTTTTTAGAATTATATTAAAAAGTTGTCAAAAATCTCCGTCCCCTTTGACCATTATTCTCCGTGGAATCTTACTACATCAGAGTATTCACCTGGTACTAAACGGCCGTCTACATATTTATAAGCTCTTACTCTAGCTGTATAGTTTGAATCCTTTGTTGTAAGCCCAGAGATTGTTCTTCCTGGTCCTTCAGACCATATAGATGTAGCTCCTCCATAACCTGGTACTGTAAATAAAATTTCATATTTTACTGCACCTGGTACAGATTTCCAAGATAAGTATACTGTGCTTCCTGTTACAGTTGCTTTTACATTTGTTACCTTTCCTACATCTTCATTGTTTATGCTACTGCTATATCTTTCTGTTTTAAAGCTTTTTGCAGAAGAATAGCTACCATATTTTTCTCTGCCATTTACTTCTTTATATGCTCTTACTTTTACTCTATATGATGTGTTATATTCTAAGTCTGTTATAATTTCTTTTACATATTTTGTAGTTAAAACATGTTTATATGAGCCACCATCTTCTGAAAGATATACTTCATATCCATCTGCTCCTGAAACTGCTGACCATTCTAATGCTACTTCATTTCTATTTTGAACTTCTAAACTTAATGCTCTTACAGTTCCAACAGTTGTGCTAGTATAGTCATCTTCGTCATCATCATTATATCTTTTTTCTGTTTTAAAGCTTTTTATGTCTGAATATGTTCCATATTCATCATATCTTTCGTTGTATGCTCTTACTTTTACTTTATATGATGTATTATAGTCTAATTGTGAAATAGTTGCATTGCTATTTGCTACTGTTCCTACAAGCTTATATGCTCCACTGTTTTTTGATAAGTATACTTCATATTCGTCTGCATCAGCTACATTTGACCAGTCTAAGTATACTTTGTTTCCGTCTACATCTACACTTAGGTTTCTTACTTTTCCTATTTCTATTTTATCTTCGTCTTCTTCTGTCTTAAAGCTTTTTATGTCTGAGTATGTTCCATATTCGTCATATTTTTCATTATATGCTCTTACTTTTACTTTATATGACGTATCATAGTCTAATTGTGAAATAGTTGCATTGCTGTTTGTTACTGTTCCTACTAAACTATATGCACCGCTATTTTTTGATAAATATACTTCGTATTCATCTGCATCTGTTACATTTGACCAGTCTAAATATACCTTATTTCCATCTACATCTACAGTTAAGTTTCTTACTTTGTCTAATTCTATCTTTTCTTCAAATTCTTTATCTGTTTTAAATGTAATAATTTTAGATTCTTCTCCATATACATCATCATGTTTGTTGTATGCAGCGATTTTTACTTTATATGTAGTATTTTCTCTTAAATCATTTATTATAGCTTCGCTACCTGTAACTCTTCCTATTTCGCTATAACTTCCACCATTTATTGAGATATATACAATATATTCATCTGCATCTGTTACATTTGACCAATCTAAATATACTTTATCTTTGTCTAAATCATATGTTAAGTTTCTAACTTGATCTAGCTCTACTTTTTTGTCATCGTCTAAATCTTCATTATCTATATTAAATGTTTTTGATGAAGAAAATTCTCCATATCCATCTTCCCCATTTGTACCTTTATATGCTCTTATTTTTACAGCATATTTTCCGTTTGTTGGGAATCCCATTAATATTGCTGAATTTGTAGTTACATTACCTATTTTTAAATATCCATAGCTTGGTATGTCTATGTATACCTCATATCCATCTGCTCCTGAAACTGAATTCCAGCTTACATTTGCAATGTTTTCTGTTGTTTCAACTTTTACACCTGTTACTCTGTCTAAATCAGCTTCTTTGTTTGTGTCAAAGTCTACTTCATTTGAAAAACTTCCTGTTTCTCTAATGTTGTTTACATATTCATAAGCTCTTACTTTTACAGAATATGCTGTGTCTTCTGATATTCCTATTACAGAAACTTTATTATCAGAAACTGAACCAATATTAGCATAACCGTAACCTGGTATATTAACAAAAACTTCGTATCCATCAGCATTAGCTACACTTGACCAACTTAAATATGCTGTTCCATCAGTGTATTCAACTTTAAGATTTTCTACTGCTGGAATTGTGTATGCTAGCATGTTTGGACTCATCATTAGTAGGATTGCTATAATTAATAATGAAATAAAAATAATTGAAATATTTTTATGTTTCATCATAAAATTCCCCTCCTTTAATCCGACAACATTTTATCACATTTTATGTATACTGTCAACTATTCAACTGTTATATTGTTAACCCAGCTATTGTCTTCATCTTGGATTAATGTTAAATCATCTTTTAGTTCCAAGCTTTCAACTGTTCTTTGTAATTTGTCGTTAAAATAAAATAGCAAAGATGTAATAGAGACTATTATTGCAACAGCAAGTATCGCAATTGTTATTACAAATGTTTTTTTAGTAACATATTCACTTTTTTCTTTGTTTTCTACATCGTTGTAATTTAAATTCAATTTATTCCACCTCCTCTACTTTAGCGTTTTCCACACCAACTAGTTCTTGAAATTCTTTAAGAATTTCTGGTGTAACATATATTCCTCCAGCCATGCTTTTTACATCATTATTTATAATTTCTAGTGGCATATTATTTCTATCGCCTGTAAAGAATTTTATTGCTCCTTTTAGTTTGTTTTTTGTGTCTTCACTTAATGGTGTTACATTTAAAACAAACACTTTTTTCTTTTTTGTTGTAAATTCTGTTATTTGATTTGCCACTATTTTAGTTTCTTCATCTTCTCTTATACTTAATCTTCCTGTAACTAAAACAATATTATCTTCCATTAAAGCACTTGCACAATTTTGATAAGCACTTTCAAATAAAATTATTTCTGTAGGTCTGTATAAATCTTCAACTGTTATAAATGCCATAAGTTTGTTGTTTTTAGTATACTTTTTCTTTATTTTTGTAATTATTCCTGCATATTTTACAGTTTGACCATCTTTTATTTCTTGTCTTGTTTCCTCTCCTAGTTCATCTGTGTTTTCTAATTGTCTCATTTGATATGAATTTATATTTGTCTGCATTTCTATTTGATTTCTTATATTGTCTAAAGGATGACCAGAAATGTAAAGCCCAAGCATTTCTTTTTCCATAAACAATAATTCTTTTCTACTATATTCAGGGAATTCTTTAAAAGTGTATTTCAATTCTTTAGATTCATTTCCGCCTAAGTCAAACATATTAACTTGACCGGCAAATTCCTTTTTATTACTACTTGCTATTGTATCTAAAATACTTTCAAATGATTCCATTAAAGTTCTTCTTGTTTCGTTAAATTCATCAAATGCTCCTGCTTTTATTAAACTTTCTATGCACTTTTTATTAACATTGGTTTCTTGTATTCTTTCGCAAAATTCTATAAAGTCTTTATATTCTCCGTTTTTATTTCTTTCTGCAACTATTTCATCTACTGCAGCTGTTCCAACGTTTTTAACACTTCCTAAACCAAACCTTATTTTATCCCCATCAACTGTAAATTTAGTATAGCTTTTGTTTATATCTGGTTTTAAAATTTGAATATTTAGTCTCTTGCATTCTTCTGTATATGCTGGTATTTTATCTAAGTTGCCTAAAAAACTGTTAAGCATTGCTGCCATAAATTCTACTGGATAATATGCTTTTAAGTAAGCTGTTCTATATGCTACTACTGCATAGCATGCTGCATGTGACTTGTTAAATGCATATTTTGCAAATTCTGCCATTTCATCAAATATTTTATTTGCAGAAGCCTCATCTATTCCATTTCTTACGCAACCTTTTATAATTACATTTCCATTTTCATCTACTTGACCATGTATAAAGTTTTCTCTTTCTTTAGCCATTACATCAAGCTTTTTCTTACCCATGGCACGTCTTACTAAGTCAGCTCTACCTAGTGAATATCCCGCTAAGTCTCTAACTATTTGCATAACTTGCTCTTGATAAACCATACAGCCATAAGTAACTTCTAATATTGGTTTTAATGCAGGATGTGTATACACAGCATGTTCCGGATCTTTTTTATTTGCAATATATCTCGGTATCTGATCCATTGGTCCAGGTCTATATAAAGAAACTCCAGCTATAATATCTTCCAAGCAGTCTGGTTTTAGCTCTTTCATAAAATTTGTCATACCTTGACTTTCAAATTGGAATATTCCAACACTGTTTCCCTCTTGCCACAATTTATAAACTTTTGGGTCGTTCATGTCTTTGTCAAATTCTACATCTATTTCTCTATTTTGTTTTACCAAGTCTATTGTATCTTGTATAACAGTAAGTGTACGAAGCCCTAGAAAGTCCATTTTCAAAAGTCCTAATTCTTCCAATGTTGTCATTATATATTGTGTAGAAATTATATCGTCTCTTCTATAAAGTGGAACATAATCTACAACAGGGTCTTTTGTAATAACTATTCCACATGCGTGTGTTGAAGCCTGTCTTGGCATTCCCTCTAAAGCCATTGCTATATCTAGCATTTTCTTCATGTCTGGATTTTGTTCGTATAAGTCTCTTAATTCTTTATTTTGTTCCATTGCTTTTTTTATAGTTATATGTAATTCGTTTGGAACCATTTTTGCAATTTTATCTGTTTCTGCATATGGTACATCTAAAACTCTTCCAACATCACGTATTACCATCCTTGCAGACATTGTGCCAAATGTAATAATTTGCGATACATGGTCATGTCCATATTTTCTGCAAACATAATCTATAACTTGGTCTCTTTTTTCATAACAGAAGTCAACGTCAAAATCTGGCATGCTTATTCTTTCTGGGTTTAAGAATCTTTCGAACAATAGACCATATTTTATAGGGTCTATGTCTGTTATTTCTATTGCATATGCAACAATTGAGCCAGCTCCAGAACCACGTCCTGGTCCAACTGGAATATTGTGAGTTTTTGCATAATGTATGTAATCCCAAACAATTAGGAAATAGTCTACATATCCCATTTGTTTTATTACATTCATCTCAAAATCTGCTCTATCTAAAACTTCTTTAGAAGGATTTTCTCCATATCTGTTTTTTATTCCGTCATCACACAATTTTTTTAAATAGTCATAGTGTGTTGCAAAACCCTCAGGTACGTCATAATTAGGCAAAATTGTATGTCCAAACTCAAACTCTACATTACATTTTTCTGCTATTTTTACAGTGTTTTCTATTGCATCTGGAACATTTTTAAAATATTCGCTCATCTCTTCTGGAGATTTTACATATAGCTCATCTGTTTCAAATTTCATTCTGTCTTCATCTGACATTTTTTTGCCAGTTTGAATACATAAAAGCACCTCATGGTTATATGCATCTTCTCTTTTTAAATAATGTGCATCATTTGTTGCAACAAGTGGTATATCTAGCTCTCTAGATAATTCTATTAGTTTCTGGTTTGCTAAAACTTGTTCTTTTATTCCATTATTTTGTATTTCTAAATAATAGTCCTCACCAAATAATTTTTTAAACCATAAAGCAACTCTTTTTGCCTCTTCCATGTCATTTTTTAAAATAGCTTGATTTACTTCTCCTGCTAAGCATGCACTACAGCATATTAAATTTTCATGATATTTTTCCAACACCTCTTTATCTATACGTGGTTTATAATAAAAACCTTCTGTATAGCCTAAAGATACAAGTTTAGCCAAATTTTTGTATCCATCATTATTTTTAGCAAGCAAAATTAGATGATTATACTTTGCATCTAAATTAGGATCTTTATCTAATCTACTTCTTGGAGCTACATACACTTCACATCCAATTATTGGCTTAATTCCATTTGCTTTACAAGCTTTATAAAAATCAATTACGCCAAACATTGCTCCATGGTCAGTAAGTGCCATTGCGTCCATCCCTAATTCTTTTGCTCTAACTGGCAAATCTTTTATTCTATTTGCTCCATCTAATAAACTATATTCACTATGTATGTGTAAGTGTACAAAATTCGACATTTTCTGCTCCTTTTATTCTACTTTTTTCGACTTGATTATATCACATTAGCATAAAAAATCATAGATTAAAATTCTTAATTATTTTATATTTTAAACTATTAGTTTAGGTCAAACCATATTTAATTAGTGCTATGAATAATTATAAAAAGCTAAATATAAAAATTGCTTATTACCATATAAAAAAGAGTTACCCTAAAAATTTTATAATTGTTAAAATCTTTAAGTAACTCTTTTGTTTAAAGTAAAATATTAAACTGTCTATTGATTTATTTATATTTTTATTCATTTTTATATTTATTTTTTCATTTATTTTTTACATTTTGTTTTATAGACTTTACTTTTTTAATAATTTATGCTGCTAATTGCATTACTAAATAAATTGCTATAAATAGTATTCCAAAAATAGTAAAAATCATCCCTACCATCATACTCGCATTGCCTTTTCCTGTATAAAATTCGTTAGGATTACTAGCATTATAATGTATTTCTATTTCTTCCCCTATACCATACTGTGGTGATGAAGAACCTATTCCAGACTTTCTTACATATTTAATGCCATCCACAGTATATTCTAATAAAGGATAAAATGTTGTAGTATTATATGCATGTGTATGTGCCCCATTGCTAAAGCTTGCATTTCCTACATTTATAGTTATTCCGTTTCCTGTGTAATTTCTACGTGAAGAATAATCTTTTGTTACACTTTTTACTATATCTACAACTTTTGCATTTGTCACACTTGTACAACGCACTTTTTTTCCATGTGCTGTTAACATTACAATAACGCCAATTACAGCAAATATTACTCCTACTACTATAAATACTATCATATTCTTCTCCTTTGTTTTGTTATTAAATTCATAGTTTCATTTTACCAATATGAATTTTTTTAGTCAATAGTTTCTGGAATTTTTTAGTATTTTATTAGTAACTAAAATTTACTTTTCAAAATATGTTTCTATTAGGTTTAATAATAATTTAAAAGTATTTTTCATTGATTTATAAAATAGTTTAAATAATAAATAAAATAAATTTTCAAATAATATAAAAAATGCACGCAAAACGTTAAATTTTGTTTAACATTTTACGTACATTTATAATGAAGTTTATTTTCTATTTAAATTATTTGCTTTCTTTTTTATCTTCTTCAGAAGCTTCTTTTAAATCTTCTACTTTTTCTTCTTGTACTTCTTTAGAAGGTGTTTCTTTTACAGATTCAACGTTTTCTTCTTTAACTGTATCTACAACTTCTTCAACAACTGGAACTTCTTCTTTTACAGCTGGTGCTTCTTCTTTTGCATCTTCTACAGGTGTTGTAGCTTCTTCAGAAACAGGCACTTCTTCTAAGTTTTCTTTTACAGTAATTTCGTTAGTTTCAATTCTAGCTCCTATATTTTCTTTTGTCTTAGCAGCTTTACCAATTCTGTCTCTTAAGTAATATAGTTTAGCTCTTCTAGCTTTACCAACTCTTACTACTTCTACTTTTTCTACTAATGGTGAGTGAATTAAAAATGTTTTTTCAACTCCAACACCATAAGCTATTTTTCTTACTGTAAATGTAGCGTTTAGCCCTCCACCTTGTTTTTTTATAATAATTCCTTCGAAAACTTGAATTCTTTCTCTGTTACCTTCTTTAATTTTTTGGTGTACTCTTACTGTATCACCAACTTTCAAATCTGGTATCTTATCTTTTAGTTGTTCATGTTCTATTGATTTTATGATATCCATTATTGAATATCCTCCTTTCCTTTTAATAAATTTGGTCTTTTTTGAAGAGTATTTTTAAGTGATTGCTCTTCTCTCCACTTTTTTATATTCTCATGGTGCCCCGATAGTAAGACTTCTGGCACTTTTATTCCGTGAAATATTTCTGGTCTAGTATATTGTGGATATTCTAATAAGTTATTTGTAAATGATTCTTCTTTTATAGACTCCTCACTTAACACTCCATCCACATATCTACTAACACTATCAATTAAAACCATTGCAGGTAGTTCTCCGCCTGTTAAAACATAGTCTCCAATTGATATTTCTTCATCAACTATTTCATCAATAACTCTTTGGTCAATTCCTTCATAATGTCCACATAGTAAAATAAGATGTTTTTCTTTGGCAAGTTTTTTTACTTTATCTTGATTTAATGTTTTGCCTTGAGGAGATAAAAATATAACTTTGGCTCCCTCTTCTCTTACAGATTGGTATGCATCATAGACAACATCTGCCTTCATAACCATTCCAGCTCCGCCACCATATGGTGTGTCATCTACTTTTTTATGCTTATCTTTAGAAAAGTCTCTTATATTTATTAAGTTAAGTTCTATTTTTTTATCTTCTACTGCTTTTCCTATAATGCTTTCTTTTAGAGGTGTAAACATTTCTGGGAAAAGTGTAAGAACACTAAATTTCATCTTGCCTCCTAAATTTTAGTTTAACTTAAATTACATATTAGGCTAAAGTGTATAAATATAATTTAGCTTAAATACAAACTATTAAACTAATCCATCTATTAAGTGAACTATTATTTTTTCATTGTCTACATCAATTTCTTTTATAACATCTTTAATTCCTGGTAAAAGTATTTGCTTACCTAGCTCATTTTTTATTACATAAATATCTGCTGAACCAGAGTTATAAATATCATCTACTTTTCCAAGTAATTCTCCATTGTCTGTATAAACTTCTAGTCCTATTAAATCTGCTATAAAGTAAGTATTCTCTGGAAGCTTTTTAGCTTTTTCTCTTGGAAGTTTTATGTAGCAACCTTTGTATTTTTCTGCTTCGTTTATATCATTTATTCCTTTTAATTTAAGTAATACCTGATTTTTATGAAGCTTTGCTTCTTCTATTTCGAATTCTAATAGTTTTTTATTTTTTTCTACTAAAATTGTTTTTAGTTGTTCAAATTCTAAAGGATCTTCTGCAAAAGAATTTACTTTTACTATGCCTTTAATTCCAAAGGTGTTTACAATTTGTCCAATTTCGAAATATTCTTGTTTCATAATACTCCTTTATTTTTCAGAAAATTCAATACTTACAGTTTTCTTTTCTTTTGATGCTAATGATTTCATAAGTGTTCTAATTGATTTTGCTATTTTTCCTTGTCTTCCTATAATTTTTCCCATATCTGTAGAAGCAACTTTTACATTAAAATCTATATGATTTTCTTTTTCTGTTTCTACTATTTCTATGGCATCTTTATTGTCTGCAAGGTTATTTAAAATAATACTTAAAATTTCTTTCATATTTTTGCCTTTCTTTCAAACACTATAATCTTGTCCTTGTTTTGTTATTTCTGCTTTTAATAATTTAGCTTTTTATATTTTTTGCTAATACTATTTTGCTCTTTCTATTAAAGATTTAACTGAGTCTGTTGGTTTTGCACCGTTTTTAATCCATTTTTCTAATTTTTCTTTGTCTAAAACTATAGTAGAAGGATCTGTCATTGGATCATATGTTCCAATTTTTTCAATTACCTTTCCATCTCTAGATGTTCTAGAATCTGCAACAACGATATGATAAAATGGAGCCTTTTTTGCGCCTTGTCTTTGTAGTCTTATTTTTACCATTTAAGTTCACCTCCCTAAAAATACTATCTATATAAAATTAAAAAATTAAAATCTAGTTTTTCACTGTTTTTTATTGTTTCTCATATTTTTCTAATAAATAAAATATTAATATTCTAAAATCTATTTTATAATTATAAAAGTTTTAACAATACTTTTTATAAATAAAATTGTATAAAAGAATTATAAAGTAATAAATTTATTTAAACTTTAAAACTTAAAGTTTTTTAAATCTTCTGGGTTAATTCCTTTCATTAACTTTTTCATACTACCTTTATCTGTTTGTAACTTTTTCATCATTTTTTGTGTAGTTTCAAAAGTTTGCATAAATTTATTTATTTCTTGTACTGTTGTTCCACTACCTTTAGCAATTCTTAACCTTCTGCTACCATTTAAAAGTTTTGGATTTCTTCTTTCCTTTGCAGTCATAGAGCATATAATTGCTTCTATTCTATTAAATTCGTTGTCATCAACTTTTAAATTTTTAATTTGACCCATCCCTGGTATCATTTTTAAAATAGATGAGAAAGAACCCATTTTCTTTACTTGTCTTAGTTGTGTTAAGTAGTCGTCTAAGTCAAACTCTCTTTTCTTAAGCTGTTTTTCTATTTTTTCTGCTTCTTCTAAGTCAAATGCTTCTTCTGCTTTTTCTATTATTGAAAGTACATCACCCATCCCAAGAATTCTACTTGCCATTCTTTCTGGATGGAATACTTCTATATCACTTAGTTTTTCACCAGTTGCAGCAAACTTTATAGGCTTTCCTGTAACTTTTTTAACAGAAAGTGCCGCACCACCACGAGTGTCACCATCTAATTTGGTAAGCACAACTCCATCTATACCTAAGTTTTCGTTAAATGCAGTTGCTACATTTACAGCATCTTGACCTGTCATACTATCTACAACTAATAAAATTTCGTGTGGTTTTACAGATGATTTTACATTTTTAAGTTCGTTCATAAGTTCTTCATCTATATGAAGTCTACCTGCTGTATCTAGTATTACTACATCATTTAATTTGCTTATAGCTGTATTTATTGCTTGTTTTGCAATGTGTACAACATCTTTTGAAGTTTCGTTTGCAAATACTGGTATATTTAATTGACTACCTACTACTTGTAATTGCTTAATAGCTGCTGGTCTGTAAACGTCGCATGCAACAAGTAATGGCTTTTTACCTTCTTTTCTAAATAGATTAGCAAGTTTTCCTGCTGTTGTTGTTTTACCAGACCCTTGAAGACCTACTAACATAATTATTGTTGGAGGATTTGGTGTAAAGTTTACTTTACTTTCAACTCCACCTAATAAATCTACTAACTCATCTTTTACTATTTTTACAACTTGTTGTCCTGGAGTTAAAGATTTTAATACATCCTGTCCTAAAGCTTTTTCTTGAATTGTAGCTATAAAATCTTTTACAATTTTATAGTTTACGTCTGCCTCTAGTAATGCAAGTTTTACTTCTCTTAAAATTTCTTTTAAATCTGATTCTGTAATTCTTGCCTTGCCTCTTAACTTTCTTGTAACTTCTTGAAGCTTAGCAGATAATCCCTCAAAAGCCATAACTTTTTCCTCCTAATATGTTTTTTAAACTAAACAACTTAATTCTTTGCTAACATGGTCTAATATTTTTGCTATTTTTTTGTCTGACGATGTAGTTTCTATTTTGCTTAGTTCTGTTAATATTTCTTGAATCTGTTTTTCTTGTATCATTGTCTTTTCCATAAATGCCAGCTTTTCTTCTAATTCGAAAAGTTTCTTTTCCCCTTTCATAATTATATCTCTTACTGCTTGCCTAGTAATGCCATTATTTTCTGCAATTTCAGATAGTGATAAATCGTTATTGCAATAGTCATTTATTATTTCCAATTGCTTTTTAGTTAGCATTTTACCATATATTTGGCATAACATACTTAGCTTAACTTTTTCTTCCATTTTATCACTTCCTAAGTGCAAAAAATATTAGCACTACTTTTGTAATGCTAATATACTTTACACTATTTTTGTTCATTTGTCAAGTGTTTTTGGAAAATTGTCAGTGGGGACGGAGATTTTTGACAACTTCTGTCAATGGGGACGGAGATTTTTGACAACCCTTAAAATTATAAAAAACAGACGCTAATGTGGACGCCTGTCAACGATAGTTGCAAAATTTTTCTATTAGCCTTCGGTTATAGAAAAATTTTGCACTTGCAGCGAATAAATCCACTACTGATTTGTTTTTATAATAACCTTATTTTTTTCTATATATCCATTTATCATAATTATATCTTCTGATTTAACATTTCTATAAATATAGTCAGCCATTTCATCATACGCTACAATATTTATTATTTCTCTATCCTCTAATATTTCTATACTAAACTTTGCTTTTGATAATCTTTTTGAATTAATTATAAATTTAAAATCCACTTTAGTTATTACTTTTCCTATTAAAAAGACTTCGTTCATTTTCTATTTTTCCTCTTGTTTTTTAGCTTCTATAATTTTAATGTGTAAATAAATTTTAAAATCAGTCATATATCTACAATTATACTTATTATAATTTTGTAAAATACATACTTTCTAATTTTTCTACTAATATATATTTTACTGTTTCATATTTACCTAAATTAGGAAGGAACAAGTTCCTTTAATATCTAATATCTCATTGTATATATTCCTTAAAATATATAATCTAGAATAATATTAGAGCTAACCTACTGCCATTGTTGCTGTTGCTGTTCGTCGGATTGTTGTTGTTGCGATTAGAAGCTGGATTGTTGCTGGCATTGTTGTTGTAGTTGCCTCCACGATTAACTCTGTTGTTGGTGTTGTTCGCTTTTCAACTTGTCCCTATGTTTTATATTTTTCTATTTATTATTTTTCAATACATGGTTATTATTTTTTATTATTCTTTCTCAAATAGTTTGTTTTCTATATTATATGTATTTGCTATTTTTAAATATCCTAAATGCCCACACAAATATTTCTTTGCTTCTTTACTAGTAATTTTTCCTTCTTTTACTTTTCTAGTTAAGTTCCTTACTTTTTCTTTTAATTTTCTTTTTCCTCTATCTCTTATTTTTAGTCTATATTCATTTATTTTATATCCACAAAAATTAACTCCTTGTTTGTTTTTAAATATTTGTGTTTTATTATTTAGTTTGAGTTCTAAGTTGTTTTCTAAAAACTCTTTTATTTTTTCCAATTTTTCTATTGCTTCTTCTTTTGTTTTTAATAGTAAAATCGAATATAGCAATAGGTAATTCTTTGATATAATCTCTAAATTTTCCCCTGCTCTACACCGTGCATGAGAGTTTCCTACTC
>CALXVM010000017.1 GCA_944392105.1 uncultured Clostridia bacterium
ATACCAGTTTTAACTGTTTTTGTTATTGTGTCATTTTTCTTATTCATAATTGACCTCCTCAACAAATTACTATTTATTCTTCTGACTTATATTTTTTTCTTAAATCTTTTTCATTAGATATATCTATATCCCAATATTCATTTTTACGAATATTTTCCCATTCGTCATTTGTTATCTGTAAATCCTTTGCTATTTCCTCTAATCTCTTTGGATTGTCAATATATTCTCTAAGCAACACAATCTTTTCTGCAGTAGAATCTCCACCAATCCAACCATAATATTTTTCATCGTCTCCTCTAGGGACTTTTACTTGTACTATTACTTTTTCAAATTCATCTTTTAAATCACTTTCAAAAATAAAATATGCTATGCCTTTTTCATATTCAAGTGACCCCGTATATTTTCTATACATTTTTGAATATATAGAATCACTTTGAACACAATTATAAAATACTGCTTTTTGAAATGACAAATTTTCTATTGTTATTATTGAAATAAGTACAGCATTTTTACCTTTATAATACATATAAAGTTTGTTAGTATTAAAAGGATTCACATCTCTTTGAGTTTTATGCTCTTTTTCTTTTTCAAATAATCCATCAAGATTTACATCAAATAAATTTGCTAGTTGTAATAAAGCTTCTAAATTAGGTTCTAATAGTCCTTCTTCATACTTATATATAGTAGGTTTTGATTTATAAATTGCTTTTGCTACTTCTTCTAAAGTCATTCCTTTTTCTTTTCTTAATTCTTTTAATCTTTTACCAAATTCAATATTATTTATATCATACATAAAAATCATCTCCTAAAAATTGTAAAAAAGTATTGTATTTTATGTTAACTAGTGTTATAATTGAGTCAGTATTTATACTTATGCTAGGCACTCAACAGTTTTAGATGCAAGGCCTTTAATTTATATATAGCAACTAGGATTGCTTGAAAATTACTTATTCAGTAAAATCGAGCAAGCCGAATTGCTTGTATAAAATAGATAATTCGTAAAATTGATTGTGCCTTTCCCGCAACATTTTGCTAATTTATCTAAATTTTACATGATGAGTAATTACAACTTAGAACTAGATAAATACTTGATAATTCGGCAGAAAGGTCGGGTAAAGCAAATGAAAATAGGACACTAAAGATTAGATTTCGTTTCGAATTAGACAAGTATGACTCGTGACTCCTCGGGCATTCGCAAAACGGGGAGAACTTCCGAAAGAGGGAGTTCTTTTTTTTGCTTTCAAAAGTTTCCAAAATGTATAATATAATTAAATAATACTACTTTTTTACATTTTTTTCAATATTTTTGAATAAAAAAGCTACAATTTGTTTCCATTTTATATAATTTAGTTTCTATTTTGTATAATTCATATAATTTGTAAGATTATGTAAATTTATCTATAATATATCCAAGGTTGTTAGAGAAGTTTTAAATCTTATAAGAAAGGAAGGAGCTTGTAAGTGTTTAAATATGCTTATCCAATAACCCAAGATAAAGAGCTAGAACAAATAAATAGTTTAATCTATTTACACTTAATGAAGTTAGGCTTTAGAAATACTAGAGATGGAACATTTCATTTTAAAAATATTGTTATTACTGCATTTTGTGAAATAGATAAAGAATTAAGTTATACTCAAAGTATTGAAGTATATAGCAAAAAAATAAATAAGTGTCCTATTACAATTCGTTCTGAAATTTCTCAGACATTTTGCTATTTAAATCAATCAAGATATTTAAATAATTTTCTAGAGATATTTAAATATGAATCTGATAGCTCTTTAATAACTCCTTCTAGTCTTTTTGAAAGTTTTGAAGCTTTTCTACAACTGAAAAACTTCAAACAATCTTAATGAAATTAGACTTACCGACCTTCTAATTTCATACAAAAGACTAATTTGAGAGATTCTATTAAAACGTTAGAATCTCCCAAATTAATTTACACATCTAGTTTAATGAGTGTCTAGTTTTAATAGGTAGATAATTCAATCCTAGATTATTTTCGAATATTATCGACAATTAGAAATAAAATAATTTTGATAAAAAAAAGGATTCATTCTAATGAGTGAATCCTTTTTAAAATTAAACTATTTATTATTATTTAATTTTTTCTTATAAATATTATAGATATTATCTAAAATTTTTTCTGAATCATCCTCGTTATTTTCTATTTTCTTCAATTCTTTTAATGCAATCTTTTCATCAAAGAACTCAATATATTCTGGCAATTTATTTTTTTTATTCATTATAATTTCATTCAATGGAAGTTTTAATAATACATCAATAATATACTCTCTTAACTCTTCTTTAGACATATTCCCTTCACTAAATTTTTGGATTTTAGGTGGAATTGTCTTAGCTATATCTCTTGCCTTTTTAATATTTATTCTCATTCCATTACCGACATCAAAATATGCATCATCGGGAACTTTTCTATTATTACTCAATGTATGCGAAAAATCAGCCTTGTGAATCTTTTCAGCATATGCCATCAAATTAACTGGTGGAAGCCAAATGCTGTTCAATCCACTTATCATTAATAAATAATACAAATACAAATTATTTTCTATTTTATCTTCATGTGTTGTATATATTGTATTTTCATTAGGTGATAATAAAATATTGGTAAATCCCTTCTTATCGACACCAAATATTAATCCTTTATCTAATATACAAATAATACTTACTCTGTTTTTGTATTCAATATTTTCATTTAATTCATCTAATTTTTTTGCTATATTTTCTAAACTAGTATCACTTGTATATGAAAAAATCATTGATAGCGGGGCTCTAGTTGGAGAGCTAAATAATTGTGGTACTGTAGATTTTGTTTTTTCTAATTCATGAACAGAATCAATATTAATAATAGCTTTTTTCAACTCTTCAATTGTTAAATTTGATTTTATTTCAACTGTTGCATATACACTTTCAATCGGTACAATTTGCTCTTTCTCCGATTCTACAAAAGAAGGACTATTAAAATTATCAAAAATAATAAAGTCTTGCTGTTTACTCTGTTTTTCAGAGCAATCTACAATACATCCACTTGTAACCTCATATTTTTTGGGTAATAACTCTTTTAAATATTTTTTTAAAACATCTTCCCTTATAGTTCCTTTTAATCCTGAGTGTTCTATTCTACTACTAAGATTATCATATTCACTTTGTAAACTTTTGGCTTTTTCTTGTAAATTATAAATAAACATATTATCTCTCCATATACATAAACAATCTCTATTTAAAATTTATTCCAAAATAAATTTTCATATTCTCTTATAGACCTGCTAAATTTTACTTCGTTTCCTGGAATTATAATATATTTCCATTCTTTTTTACCATTAGCTTTGTTATATTCAGTAGCATTTTCGCAATACTTTAACGCTGCTATTTTCTTTTTTTGTACTTCATCTGAATAGATTTGGTCATCACGCTTTACTTCTAACATATAAATAGTATCATTAGTTTCAACTATGAAGTCAGGTTCATATCTCTCACCAGCTCTGTTCCACATAATATTGAATTGATTAAATGCAGGTCTTAACCATTTCATGACATTTGCATCATTTTCTAAACATGTAACTAAATCTTTTTCTGGTATCGAATCAAATTTATATGCTGAATGACAAGCTTTTATAAATCCTGTAAATACTTTTTTCTTAATATCTTTTGCCTCAACAGTTTGTGTATAGCTTAACAAATCATCTTTTAATATTTTTGAGTAATTATGGTCTTCAATTTTTACAAATGGTCTAACGTCTTTACCAAGTATAGGAGCATCTTCTATAACAAGATGTTCTTTCATTTGAGAATATATATAATCAGCTATTTGAGATTTTCTTTCTTTTATTACAGACACAACTTCATCATCATTTAAATAACTTTTTAATTTATTTATAGCTTGTCTTGATAATTTAAATAACAAATCACTACACTTATCATAATCGACTTCAGGTTTGTTCCACAATAAAGATACAAGTGTATGTTCTTCATCTTCAACTAAAAAGTCTTTTCCAGTCTTTGCTATCTCTGTTGTTTGAGTTGTATTAGATAGATTAGTAGTAATAATTTTTCCTTCATCTGGTCTAAGGTTTAAACCATTGACATTTAAATCGAAATCATTGAAGTAAACATTATTTTCTGCACTTTTATATATTGTTATTCTTGGTATTTCTATTGTTTTGTTATATATAGTATTCTTTATTTCTTCAAATATTTCTTCAACTTTTTGGACTACATCATCATTAAATCCATCTATTTTAATTTGGTCACCATCATTTGCTTTATTTAGATTTTGAATTACAATGTTTTTTACATCTTCTTTATTTATATTTTCTACACTTGTTGCATCGTATTTTGCTGAGTCTTCAAATACTGCCATGTATATTTGTTTCTTAGCTTCAGCTTTAACATATGTATCTACAGATTTTCTATCCTCATACCAGTTTAGTTTTTGTGTAACTTCTTCTTGTTCTTTTTCTATTTCAGTTTCTATATTTGTTACAACAGTTATAACTTCTTTTGGCTCACTTATATCAAGTTCTTCAATATCAATAACATTTTCTTGCTTAACTATAGATGTTTCTTTATTAGCTTCTCTAATTATTTCATCATATTTATCGTGTGAAACAATTGTTAATTTGTCTACAACTTCATTTCCTGTTATTTTTCCATATGGTAATCTTAATCCTCTACCAATTGTTTGTTCTGTTAAAGTACTAGAAGCTGAAGTCCTTAAAGGGACAATAGTGTATAAATTATTAACATCCCAGCCTTCTTTTAGCATATTAACATGTATAACAATTTCTATTTTATTATCATAATCTTCCAAAGAAACTAATTGTGCAATATTTTCATCTTTTTCAGCACCACTTTGATTAGAGTGAACAATTATTACTTTATCAGAGTAATATCCATCAAAAAAATTATCTGATTTTATAATGTTTAATAATTCTTCTGCGTGAGTAGTGTCCTTTGCAACTACTAAAACAAAAGGTTTAACTTTTCTTACATTATTATCTCTAGCATAAATATCTAAAGCTACTTTTGTATTTTCGTGTAACCTTATACCATCTTCAAGCTTAACAATATCCTTGTCTAGGTCAGTTCTATAGTTTTGAGGATTAAAGTTTTTCCTCGTTGCAACATAAGGTACTTTAACAAATCCATCTCTAATGGCTTTTGCTAATGAGTATTCATAAACAACATTTTTAAACTTTATAGTTCTATTTCCTTTTTCAACTTGAGGCGTAGCAGTTAATTCAAGTCCTAAAACTGGATTTAATTCATTTAATACCTGCATACCTCTATCAGCTCTGTAGTGATGTGATTCATCCATTAATATAACTAAATCTTCTCTACTAGCTAAATAGTTAAAATAAGAATCTCCAATATATTCAGATAATCTCTTTATTTGAGGTTCTTTACCACCTTTTGTTTCAGCATTAATTTTTGAAATATTAAATATATTTATTGAAATATCCGAAAAAGACATTTGTGATTCATAGTTCTTTTTATAATTTTCTCCAGTAATAATATTAGCTTGATAAAATTCAGGAATTCCTTTAAAAACATATTTTTCGTATGAAGTATCTCCAAAATCTTTTATTAATTTATTATATATTGTTAAGTTAGGTGCTATAACCATAAAATTTTTAATGTTTTTTTCTTTATACAAATATGCCATAAAAGCACCCATCAATCTTGTTTTACCAACACCAGTTGCAAGTGAAAAACAAACAGAAGGGAAATTCCTTTCAAAATCAGTACATGTTCCTGCTATTTCATGAATAATAGGTAATAACTCATCATTATTATAATCTTTAGTTAATGTTATTTTATTTAATATCTTTTCAAGTATTTCTAATGATTCTTCTTGAGGCTTTCTAAGACTCATTCTATTATTTATTATATTAAAAATTTTACTACTCATCTTCATCAATCTCCAATACTTCATTTACATTTAAAGAATAATCATCTTTTCCATATTCACAATTATTTAAAATTGATTGAGGAATCTTCTTTATTGTTATATTATCATATCTTTCTTCACATTCTTCTTGATATGTCTTACAACAAATTAGTAAACTTTCATCATTTCGCATTTCTTCATGTATTGCATCTAAATATTCTATAGAAATATAATTTGTTGTTACAAATATATAATCATTTTCTGATGATTTTCCTTGTTTCCAATAGCTATCAGATTTTTCAATGTAATCGAATTTTTCTTGTTTACAAATTGCTTTAGTCAATAATTCACCATTATAGTTTTCAGAAATAATCCAATTGTTAAATTTATCTTTAACAAGAAGTGAAGGAGCTAATTCATAGAATTTATATCCGCCACCACCTTGCCAATGGACTTTTTCACTTACTCCGCTTTGTTCTCCATCAATAACATCATCTAATCTTGGTTTACAATATGTGTAACATTGGTCACCTAATTCAATTCCTATCCATTTTCTCTTTAATTTATGTGCTACTGCACAGGTTGTACCACTTCCTAAGAAAGAGTCCAATACATAATCTCCCGGTTCAGTAATTGATTCTATAATGTCTTTCAATAATCTTTCTGGTTTTTGACCTTCTCCAAAAGCTTTAACTTTATTTTTTCCTTCTTTCGAAACATTTCCCATGTCAGATTCATATCCATCCCAAAAGTCTCCTCTTAATAATGTTAGTTCATTATTCATTATTTTCCATGAAATTGGTTCTAACCTTTCATATCCAACTTTACTTTCACTTCCAGTATTCATTATTAATTCAAATTCTTCAGTATTATCTGGATTATATACTCTCCAAATATGACTTCTTGATTTCATTTCATTACATTTCTTATATTCAAGATTATTATCATTTATATTTCCATTTACCCATTTAGAATGTCCGTGTCTACGATATATATTATTTTGATTTTTCATAATAAACTTTTTAATTTTATCTATTTTCAAATAATCCTTTACTTTTATATCATTATATAATGGATCAATTTTCACTATTTTTTCATTTAAAGGACATAGTTCTTCTTTATTATAAAAAATCGTGTAATTTACATCGTATTCGTCTATAGTATCATAAATAGGAGTTAGATTAATCTTATTCTTTTTATAAACTAAAATATATTCTTTATTTTTAATAAATTTTATATCTGCGAATCTTCTTTTCACTCCCGAAGATGGAGACATTTTTATTGCTATACAATTCACAAAATTATTTCTTCCAAATATCTCATCGCATAATACTTTTAAATATGCTTGCTCTCCATCATCAATTTGAATAAATATTGCTCCATCATCAGCCAATAATTTTTTTAAAATTTCTAATCTGGCTTTCATTAAATTAAGCCATATAGAATGTTCTAAATTATCATCATAATTATCAAAAGCACTTCCGGTATTGTATGGTGGATCTATGTATATACATTTTATTCTATTCGTAAATTTATCTTCTAATGCTTTTAAAGCTAATAAATTGTCTCCATGTATTAACATATTTTCTGTATTTTCATCGCCATAAGATTTATCTTTATCTTCTATAAGAATTCGAGGCTCAATTTTTGGTTGATTTTCTTTTCCTATCCAAGTTAATTCTAATTTTTGATTTTTCATTTAATTCACTCCTAAACTATTTTCCATTTTATACTGAAAAGTTCTTCAATATCTATTTTCTGTTTCATCTTATTTTCTATATCTTCAATTAGTTTTTCTTTTTTTTCATCGACTTTATCTTGTTCTTCAAACAAATTGAATCTTAAATTGTTTCTCTTTTTTTCCAATTCTTTTATTTCTTTTTGCATATTAAGTTTATCTTCTAACTTTAGCATTTTTCTAGCTTCAGCTTTTTTAAATTTAATATCTATATCTAAGTTTCTTAATTCTAATTCAATACTCTTTTTAACATCTTCAGCCCATTTTTCAAGTTTATCCATTTCAGAGTCAAAGAAAGTATTATTCCTTTCTAATAATTTATCTAAAACATTATTAAATTGTATGTCAAATGTTTCTTTAAGTTTTTCCTTGCTTTCTATTTTACAATTATTATTAATTTTAACATTATTAATATTAAATATTTTTCTACAAGTATCATCATCTAAATAATTTCCATTTTCATCTATACCGGAAAATATTAAAAAGTTTTCTTTTTCAAAAGTTTCAATATCTACATTGTTTAAAGATATCTCTCCGGTTTTACCAATATAAGGTTTTACTTTTTCAATATTCTGATTAGAATTAGAATAATCAAATACTATTTCTACACTTTCTAATTGTTTTTCTTTATAATCATTTATAATATTTTGAGCAAGTGGGTGACCAACTCTATAATTTTCGCTATTTATATTATTAGATTTATATTCATAGATTCCTGTTTTAATATTTTTATATGGTTGTTTTAGTAACTCAAATGTTGTATCACTATCAAATTTTGCATAATTATAATTTAGCTTATATTTAGTTAATAATAGTAATTCCCTTTCAAATTTATTTAAATACTCTTTACTTGTATTTTGACTAATCTTCAATTTTTCGATTACTTCTTCATCAAAGTTCTCAAATAACTTTTGAGTAGTTAATTTCATTTTAGAATCTATTTTTTCTTCTAATTCTTTTTGTAAATCATCAAAAGCTTGTTTTATTTCTTCTGGTCTTCTGCAATTTTGATATATTTCATTTATTCTTCTTTCAAAATCAACTCCAGTTTCAATACTTCCAAGGACTTCATCACTTGCACCAAAAACGCCATCAAATAGTTTAAACTTTTCTTTAAGTAATTCATATACTCTTTGGTCAGCTTGATTTCTTTTATTCAAGAAGTTAATTACAACTACATCAAATTTTTGTCCGTATCTATGGCATCTACCAATTCTTTGTTCAACTCTTTGTGGATTCCAAGGTAAATCATAATTAACTACCATAGAACAGAATTGTAAATTAACACCTTCAGCAGCAGCCTCCGTTGCTATCATAATTTTTGCATTATTTTTAAAATATTCTATTAGGGCAGACCTTTTATCAGCAGTTTTAGAACCTGTAATTATTGATTCACCTTTATGTTTTAATAACCACTCACTATATATTTTCTTAGATAATGCATCGTTATTACTTCCATTAAAGAACACTATACTATCTTTATATTCAGTGTTTTGTAAAATTGAATATATATATTCTTGCGTTCTTGTTGATTCAGTAAAAATAAGAGCTTTTTCTGACGCACCAAGTCTTTTCATTTCTTCAAAACCTTTATTAAGTGCAGTAAGTAAAACTTGACCTTTGGCATTTTGCTTAATTGATTCAGCAAGTTTTGCATATTCGGTTAGCTCAGCAATTTCTCTTCTTATTAATTCAACATCATTTTCAGTTAATATGATTTCTTTATTTTCATCAAATTCTTCTTCATCTTTTAATTCTTCATATTCAGAATAATCAGAAAAAGCATCTGCATATTCTTCATCTTTAAGAATTTTAGAAGTACTTAATATCTTATTTAATTTATTTACCAATCCTCTTAATGTTCCTGCTATAGCAAAGCTTGAAGATGCTAATAGTTTTCTTAATATTAAAGTCATTAACCATCTTTGACTTGGTGGTAATGCTTTTAAATCATCTCTTTGCAAATATAATGTAATTTTATCATATAATTCTTGTTCTTCATCTGAAGGATAGAATTCCTGAGTTATAGATAATCTATTAGTATAATTAATATACTCTAAAACTTGTTTTCTTAAAGTTCTTTTACATATAGGTGCTATTCTTTGCTTTAGGTCATTATATAAATATTCATCATTATCATCCAATCTTGTAAATTGACTTTTAAAACTTTTTAAATCACCAAATATATAATCGTCTATAATACTTGTTAATCCATATAACTCTAATAAAGAGTTTTGTAATGGAGTAGCCGTTAATAATATTTTAGGTGAGTTCTCTATAGCACTTTTTATTTTTCTAGAGATTTTATTAGTTGTTTTATAAACATTTCTTAATCTATGGGCTTCATCAATAATAACTAGATCCCAATTAACATTTTTTACATATGCTTCTTTATTGCTGACAAAGTTATATGAGCATATTATTATTTTATCTTGAATAAAAGGATTAAAGTTGCCTTTTGATATTTCATCATTAAATAATTTTGCCTCTAATATCATAGAATCAAGATAGAATTTTTCTTTTAATTCTTCGTACCATTGTTTTCTTAAAGTAGCAGGAACAATAATAAGCATTCTTTTTTTGTTTTCTGCCCATTTTTGAGAAATAACAATACCGGCTTCAATAGTTTTTCCTAATCCAACTTCATCTGCTAAAATAGCGCCTTTTGACAAAGGAGATTTAAATGCAAACAGAGAAGCTTCAATTTGATGAGGCTTAGGTTCTACTTTTGCATCTGATAATACATGTATAAGTTTTTCTATACTATTTGAAGAACTTTTTTTAGTTAATTCGTATGCTAAATATTTTGCATGATAATCTGTTAATTGTTTCATTTTTCACCTTTTATTAACTCTTTCCAAATATTGACTTTATTCTATCATAAATTTTATAAAATTTAAAGCGCAAATTATTAATTTGCAAGGCTTACAACTTACAAGTGGCTATTTTTATATAGAAATTAAAGATAAAAAAATTGATAGCTTTAGTTTGCTACCAATTTTTTAAAATCCTTATATTTTAATGGTTATATTTTATTCTTTTCTTTATCAAAATCTATACCTAATTTTTCTTTTAACAACTTTTGCATTTTCTCATTTTTTTGGAGTAAGTCTTTAATAACATCATAACAAGCATTAAGTTCAATATCCTTACATCGTAATTTAGCCTCTAAATCTTTTAATTCTTTTTCATTTGTTAAAAATTGTTGTTCTAAATCATAGTAATATTTTCTAACATTTTTAACTTTGGACAATTCAATCAATAAATTATTATTTTGCTTTACTAGTTTTTCATTATATTTAATCATAGGAAGAATAAGTTTTTTATCTACGTTATTCTTCGTAAAAACTTCATATTTGTAAAAATCTAAAACATCTGAGTAATTTATCGTTTCATTTTGAACTTGTCTTAAATCAAATTTTAGAGTCTTTGTGTCATAAAAGTTTGTTAGGTTCTTCATGTTGTCTGTATCTAAATGTTTCCTATCAGTATTTTCTTTTCCTCTTTCTAAATCAAATCCTTTATTAGTTATATATTTATGAAATTCATCTTGTAACTTTTTATAACTACTTTTACCTTTCCAAAATTCTCTTGAATTAACTTTCCTAATAGGATTACCTACCCTGTCAACAGAATTAATTACTGGAATATATACTAAATGCATATGTGGACTTTCTTCATCTAAATGTACTACTGCTGATATTATATTTTCTTCTCCTAATCCTTGATAATGAGATACAAAGTTATAACATTCTTTAAAGTATCTTTTTGTTTCTTCTCGTCCTATTTTGTCGAAAAATAATGAATCTGATGTTAATATCATTTCACAAGCATATACACTATTTTTATGTATTTGTCCTTCATATAAATTATTTTTTTTAATTAATCTCTTATATTCTTTATAATATGTGTTTTCTATTGGTTTTTTTAAATGATAGTTTTGACTTGTTTTTGACAAGTCTATGTTTCTGTTTGAATATTTCTTTTTATATCTTTCATTATGTGGAGTTAATTGATTCATTTCATCTTTTGTATATTTTTCATTTCTTATAATTGCATAACTCATACATAATCTCCTTTCTCAAGCTACATCTTCAGTCGCAATCATAATTTATACTAAATACATAAATTTTAATTTGCTCCTTCGATTTGCTTGATAATTTTGCTTTGCAAAATTATCTTTAAGTCAACAAATCTCAAAAGTTGACTAACACACTAGACAACTTATAAAAAAGTTGTCGTGTGCCAAGGGATAAAATCCCTTTGGAAACCCTTGAATAAAAATTGAATTTCAAACAATTTTTATTTTAATTTGATAAAAGAAGATAAAAATAAGAGTTTTCATTGATATTACAATAAAAAACTCTTGTTAAAATTTCTCAAATTTTCTCAACTTTTTTTGTCTATCGTCAGTGTAGCCGTCAGACTAACACTTCAAAGTATTGAAATATCAATCTTCTTATCCATCCCCCGCAACCAATTCAAGTCAGTAATCTCAATGGTTACTGGCGTTTTTATTTTTTATAAATATTTATAATTTTTTAATATTTTTATCATTTTGCCGTTATTTGACGTCTACTAAAAACATAAAAAACAGACTAACATAGAAGTTTTGCCCATTTTATGATTATATAATTTTGTTTACAACATAGTATTTACAGCAACTACTTGGTTTTGTTAAAAATATATTGTATAATATCTATAAAAGAAACGAGGTTATAATGGAACAACAAATAATATTAAGAATTAATAACAAAATTATAGAAAAAACTAATATTATAGAATTAGCTAGTTATATAATGACATTAAAGGAAGATGACAGTGATTCTACAGTTAGGTTCTATATTAATTTTTTAGATGACTCTACAATTTCAAGCAAAAAATTAGATATATTTGAAAATAGATTATTTGAAGAAAAAGAAATTAAATATATTAAAATGATTTACAGAAGTTATATTTTGAAGAGTGAATTGACAGTATATTTATATAATTATGATAATACGAAAATAAGTAGAATAGAGATAGAGTCTAAAAATGAAAATTGGATATTTACCACTAAAGGTAAAATTGAACAATTACTATCATTTTGCAATAAGCAATCTCCAATAAGTAATTTTCTAATAAATCATTTTAAAATATGTGCTTTCATTATGATAATATTATCTTTCATTTCATCACTTTTTACAATAATATTTTTAAGGAATTTTACAAATTGGGATTTACACCAGAGCTTCTTAATGACAATTCTAGTAATATTTCCTTTTGTACCTATTTATTCAAGGTTGGGTGAAGAACTTGAGAAAGCATATCCTTCAGTAGAAATTTCGATAAAAGATAAAAATAATATGGCAAAGAAAAGAAGAAATATTATAATTTCAATAATTACCTTAATAGTTGTGCCATTACTGTTATCTGTCTTATATGATATTATAAAGGAAATAGTTTTGTGAAGGATAAACTATTTCCTATTTTATTGACCGCTCATAGCTTAAAGAAATTAAAAATCGATTAACCTAGACTAATTAGGAGTAATTAAAAAATGAGAAAATGGGGGTTGCAAAAATAAATTAATAATATTATATAGAATTTTTTGTAAAAACTATTGCAAAAGAATTCTTTATGTTTTATAATATAACTTATAAGTTATAAACAATGTTTTAAAAGGAGGATTTCTAAGGGATGTAATGGAAAAAAGTGATGAAATACTTAGATTGTTACAATATCTACAAAATGAAGGAATTCGCGTAACACCAGAATTTGTAAAAGATATAAATAAACTAATACAGACAGATATTGAAAAATTTGCTTCTCAATTCTATAAAGATTTCGCTAGAAAAGATTTTGAAAATTACAACAGATTTGAAAAATTAAAACTAACTAAACAACAAAAAGCTGAACTAGATGGCAATATCTTATGGAGATACGAATATAGGAATACATCTAATTTTAGATGCATATTTATAATAGAAAATGTTCATAATAATAATGTCCCTATTTTAATATGCGCATTTATTGAAAATGGAAGAAAGAAAAGAGGATCAGATTCATATGATCATAATATTAAAAGAGCTATTAATATAATTAAAAGACATAGTTCTTAGGAGGTAATTTAAAATGAAAATCAATATGAATAATTTATTTGATGCGAATAGTATAGAAATTAAAGAAGATGTTTCTAATATAGATACTGTCCTTGAATATGAACAAATTTTATTAAGTATTTCTAAAACAATTATGAACTATAGAACAACTCATAAACTTACTCAAGAGGAATTGGCTAAAGATTTAAATGTTAATCAAGTAATGATTTCTAAATTAGAAAGAGGAAGATATAATCCAACAGTAAAACTTTTGTATAATATATCTAGAAAATTAACTAAATCTTCAGATTTATTTATAAACATGTTAAAAGATATGATAACAAGTTTGTATAAGAGTAAGAATATTAACTATACTATTCAATATACAAAACATGAAACTTATAAATATAATAGCAATAATGATAATGTAACTTATTTAGTCTGTGACTATAATAACAAAGAAGATGATGGAGGAATAATTTATGGAGAAATCAATAGTACAAGCAGAGTTTCAGTTAATGGATAATTACATAAGTGACTTTTCTCTAAAAGTATTTGAAAAAATTAAAGAAACTAAAGACTTAGGAATAAATGCTAATATAGGTTTTAGACTTGTAAATATAAATGAAAACGATTTGATTGGACAAATTGAATTAAGATATGATATTAGTATTACAGAAAATGAAAAGGAAGTTGCTAAAATAATTTTAGTAATGAATGCTTTATTCAAAGGAAGTGGAAAAATAAATAAAGAAACCTTTGAACAAATGTTAAAAATAAATGGTGCAACCACTCTTTCTCACTTATGTAGAGCTTATATTAATACAGCAACATCATTAAGTGGTATGCCACCTATAACTATGCCACTAATCAATTTTCATGAGTTTTTTAAACATGCCAAGGAAAGTCGAGATTTAAATAATTCAAAAAGTAAGTAATTCAAAAATATATATTTGACCAACTATTAACCAACTACCATTACTAAACGAAAAAAGTTATTACTAATCACTACTAAATGAAAAATGTAGTAATTTCAGTCATTACAAAACACAAAAAGTTACTACAAAATCACACAAAACGAGAAAAGCGGAACTCATAACCCAAAGGTCGGAGGTTCGAGTCCTCCTCCGCAACCAATTATGAGGCTTTAAGCCTCTTTTTTTTATTTTAAAATATTTTATATTATTTTATAAAATAGCCTAATATCAAGCGTTTTATTTAATAATAATTTAAATTAATTTATTTTATTTTTGATTATTTTTTGCAATTTGTTACCAAAGTTGCTACCAAAAATTTTTTTTATAACTAATGGTAGCAAGTGAGTGCTACCATTAGTTATTTCAAGCAATACACGGATTGTATTATTTAAAATTGATTATTTTTCAAATGAATCTGTATTTTTTTCCTCTTCATTTTCGATTATCGACACTAGCAAATCCACCAACTGTTTTTCTGTAATTCCTGTTGTTTCAATATCAAAATAAGTATCTTTGTATTCAAATGTTGTAATATACATTTCTTTCCATCGTGAAATTTTTAATTCTACATCGCCTATTTTGGAAATTTTATCTCCTCCTTGGATAAAATAATCTCTTATAGGTGGTTCGATTTTTGAAAAAACTATTTTTATATTGTTCAAATCATCTTTTTTATAATTTAATATATAGTCGTGCAATTTATTGTATTCTGCTATTTCTTTTTGCCCTCTAATATAAACAGTATAGCTATTTTCAAACTCATATTCTTCTGGTATCAGTAAATTTTTCATAAACATAAATTCTTCTGATAATTGTTCTAGTTCAATAGTTTTTGTATCAGCATCTAAACTTGTCATTGACATATCTTTTAGTATATTTATATTTAGTTCAATATTTAAACATTTATCTTCTGTTTTTCCAATTTCTAAACTATTATCTTGAAATATATTATTATTTAATTTGCTTGTTCCTATAAATATACCTATTCCTAATATAAATACAGCACATATAGATGAAATTGCATAGACTAACTTCTTATTTTTATTGGTTTTCATACCAAACTCCTTTCTGATGTTTGATATAGCTATTTCTTCTTTTATGTTTTTTCTTATTTTCTCTTTTAGTTCATTATTTTCCATAGCCATAACCTCCATCTTCTAAATTTTTTCTTATCTTTTTTCTAACTCTATGAAGAATAACCTTTACGTTTCCAATAGAACAATTTAACTGTTTTGCAATTTCTTTTGTAGTTCTATTTTCATAATAAAACTTAATAAATATAGTATATTCTTCCTTTTTTAGAGTTTTTAAGGTGTTCTTTATTATTATGTTCTGCTCATTTTCTTCTGCTTGTTTTTCAAGATTGCTATTATCTACAATTTTCCCTTCATATTCAGATATAGAAAAATTTATTTCGCTATTTCTATATTTATTTTTTATAATATTTTTAGCAGTTCCTGATAAATAAGCCTTTATGTCTAATGTATTAGAAAGCATTTTACTATTTTTCCATACAGCAATAAATATATCAGATATTATTTCTTCTACATCTTCATCGGTCACGTATATGCTAACTCCATTTTTTACAATTATATAGACATATCCATAGAAGTCATCTAATAGTTTGTCTATGTCTAATTTGCCATTTAATAGATAATCTTTTAAAATTTCTTTTTTCAATTTAGATCTAAATCTCCTTTTATTTTTAGTTAACTTTCATATATAGTAACCTTTTTCTTAAAAAGGTTACAACTTTTTTTTAAAATAATTCGATTTTTAAAACTGTTTTGTATAATTTTCTCACAATTTCTTTCAAACTTCTACATTAGAAACAAAAAATGTTCAGTTGTATAACTTTATAATAAATGCTATAATCACAATAAATAATAACTTGTATTGGAGGCATAAAATATGGAAGTTGTCGGAACAATGTTTTTTAAGGAAAATAAATTGTTAATAGATAAACCGAGAAAAAGAAGTACTTATCAAATGATAGGTGGAAAAGTAGAATACGGAGAGACCCCATTAGAAGCTGCTATTAGAGAATGTCATGAAGAACTAGGATACAAGGCTATTTTTTATAAAAATCTATTTGAGCTAGTAATGGAATTTGATGAAATAGCAACAAGTGATGGAAAAACTCCTATACATTTCTATGTATTTAAATATAATGGAGATTTACAAGGTGAGCTTACTACTTCTGAGGAAATTGAGTCATTCCAATGGTATAATTCAAAAGCAAGTAGCATTGTATTATCAAATACTTTAAAAAATGAGGTAATTCCTTATTGTTTAAAAAATAATCTAATAGACTAATGTATCCAAAATATTTAAAAAAATTTTATACAAATTAATATATAGGAGAAAAATAATGTATATATTACCGCCTCAAAAGATGAATTTAAACACCTTTAAGAATGAGAAACTAAACAATTTAAATTCAGAAAATATAAAATACTGTAACTTCAAAGATGAAGAAATTTCTAGTATTGAATTGAACGATTTAGACTTTGAATGTTGTAAATTTAAAAACATTGTTTTACCTAATGCAGGTTTAGAAGGAATTGCCATTTCTCCTGATGATATTAGAGGTGCCATTGTAAATCAATTCCAAGCAGTAAATTTATTGTATTTATTAGGCATAAAAATTAAATATTAAGGAGCTTTAGTATGAAAGATTTAAATGCAGAATTAGAAATGTTGTTTGATAAATGGAAACTTGAACACATATTTGATGAAGATTATAAAGAAAATACACCTCGCTTTAATGGAATATTTATCCCTAAAGAAAATTTTTTATCTGATGGTTTTTGTATATCTGAGCCAAAAGAAAAGACTATACTTTATATTTCTAAAGAGAGTCATGAATATAGTACTAAAAATATTCATAATAATAGCCTAAAAGCTATCCTTAATAAAAATTTATACTGGCTAAAGCAAACTTTATCTGATAATAAAAATCCTATATTTGCTAGAAGAATAAAACTAATGCAAGAAGACGCTTTAAAAGAAGATCTTTCCAATGTGACATTTATGAATATAAATAAGCGTGGTGGCTTTGAAAAAACAAATATGGAAATATTAAGAAAATATGCCATACAATATAGTAAGAATATAATTTCAGAAATTGAGATAATTAATCCTAAGCTAATAATTTGTTGTGGTAGCGGACTAAAAGATATTTTACATCGTTTATATGATATAAATAATAAAATTATTCCTAAACATATAATTGAAATATATCATCCTTCATATCATTATATAAGTGATTGTAATTACAAAAAGTTATTTCTTAATAAATTAAAAAAACTAGAAAAACAAATTTGATTCGCAAAGAGAATGATAGAATTAAATTATTAATTTTATCATTCTTTTAATTTTATTTTGATCTTGTTTTATTATGTTTTATGCTATCTAGTCATCAATCTTTTAATATTTTTATAAACTAATGAAATACTATCTTTTAAAATTTCACCTTTACAACTAAATTTCCGTCTATATATTTAGCAGTTATAGTTCCATCATTTAGCTCAACTAGTTGTTTAGCAATAGATAGCCCTACCCCTGTTGCGCTTTTTGCATTTTCTACTGTAAAATACCTATCAAAAATTTTTTGGACAGTTGTTGTGTCTAAATTTTCTGCTTTATTTGCAAATATTAATGTTCCGCTTCTTTCCAAATTTACTTTAAAATCTCCGTTACTGTATTTTATCATGTTTGATAAAATATTTTCAAATATTCTTATTAATGAATTTTTATTTAAATTTCTATAAACTTTTTCATGGCATATATTTATATCTGGAATTATATTTTCTCTTTTGAATATACTGTAATATTCTGCTAAAATTTCTTCCAGTATTTCATTTATACAGCAATTTTCCTTGTCCATTTTCCACAATGTATCCATCGTTGTTGAAAACATAAATAATTGTTCTGTTAATTCTATAAGTTCATTTGTTTTTCTTTTTATTATTTCCATATATTTCTGGTTGTACTGTATTTTGTTTTGAATTTTTATTCCATCACTTTGCACCTTATTGTTTTTGTCAATACTACTTGCATTAAGTAATAATCTGTGATCATTCTTCTTTTCATTATTTTTAATTTTTTCTCCTTTATATTCATTTTCCATTAGCTCTATATATCCGCTTATGGCAGTAAGTGGTGTCCTCATGTCATGTGAAATATTGGTTATTGTATTTTTTAGCTCTTCACTTCCATTTTCATATTGAATTCTTGTTTTTCTTAATTTTTTTAATTCTAAGTTTAATTTGTTTGCAACTTCTTTTATTTTTTTGTTTGATGTTGAAACCGTTATTAGACCATTTGTATCATTATTTAATATTAATGATAAATCTTCTCCTATTTTCTTTATCGATTTATTTATAAGGCATATTTTAATAATTAAAATCACACAAATTATAACCAAAATAATGCTTACTAATAACCAAATATTCACATTTTCCTCCTATAAATTTTATCAAATATGTTTTTTATTAACAGTCCTTCAGTTTTTATCTCCTTATTATAGTTAAAAGTTCTAACTCGTTTTAATTCAATTTAATATTTTTAGCACATATGTTTCTTATCTTTAACTTAGTATCTTTAGTTTTTCTTGTCAAACGGCTACTTTTCATTAGTATTTATTTTAACTCTTTTTTATTGAATAATACAATACCCAGGCTATTTATAATTATTATTAAGCCGCACGAATAAATTGGTAACTGTTTTAGAAAACTTGGCACTTCTGTATTATTATATACTTCCATTGCTTGTCCTTCTGGATTTAGTAAATATAATATTTTTGCTGTTTTTACTTTAAACTCATTATAAGCAAGGTTTGGTTCATTAGTAACTATTATATTTCCGTTTGAATCAATCGCCTTTTGGTATGGTAGTTGATGTGCTGTTGGAGATATTGCAGCTTGTATAACAAATAGAACTATAAAAAGCAATGTACATATTGTTAGAGCTGTAGTTGGTTCTTTACACAACATTGTTATAAAGTTAAATATTGTACAAAATGCTATTATAATTAAAATTGAATTTATTAATTTTATAATTAAGTCTTGCACAGAAAGTCCAGCTGATTGTAAATTTCCATATTCTTTGCCATAAATAAATGCCATTGGTAAAATATAAATTAGTTCACATAATGCAGAAACTGTAATGCATACAATAAGATTTGCTAAATATATATTACTTCTCTTATGACCGTACTATTATTTTATTTCTAATAATTCCTTCCGAATGTTCTTTTCCTACAAATATGCTTACAAACATAGATATAAAAAGTCCTATATACAGTAAATATTCATTTATAAAATTATATAAATTAGTCCCATATCCTGAGCTAGCTATTCTAAATAATGCAAGTAGTTCTATTCCTATTGTTACTATTAAAAATAGCCAAAATATAATATCTTTTCTTAACCTATAAAAGTTAGCTTTTAGTAAATTATACATTATCTTCACCTCCTACTAGATTTAGAAAATAATTTTCCAATGTTTCTTCTTTTTCTTTAAAACTATTTATTGTACAATTACGTTTAGAAAGCTCAATAACAAGTTCAGACACATTAACATTTTTATATATGTCTATAGTATCTTCTGAAATTACTTTGTAAGGTATTTTTTCTTCTTCTAAATATCTAACGCATTCTTTAATATTTTTTACATTTATTTGAACTTTCTTTTTAAAATTATTTTCTAGCTCTTTACTGCTAATTTCTTTTACTATTTTTCCCTTTTCAATAATTCCATAACAAGTTGCAATTTTCGAAAGTTCATCTAAATAATGGCTAGAAATTAAGAAAGTAATTCCTTTTTCTTTATTTAGCTTTAATATTAGTTCTCTTATCTCAATAATACCTTCCGGATCTAATCCATTAATAGGCTCATCTAGTATAAGTAAATCTGGATTTCCTGCTAAAGCAATTGCTATTCCAAGTCTCTGCTTCATCCCAAGTGAAAAGTGCTTTGCTGTTTTTTTCCCAGTTTTATCAAGTTCTACAAGTTTTAGCAATTCTTCTATTCCATCATAGCTTGGGTTGCCCATTACTTTATATTGTTCTTTTAAATTTTCTTCTGCTGTCATGTCAAGACAAATAGATGGAGTTTCTATAATAGCCCCTATCCTTTTTCTTGATGTAACTATTTCTTTCCTGTCGTTAAACACTCCATATAGTTTATATGCTCCTGATATTGGTTTTTGCAAACCACAAATTATTCTAATTAGCGTAGTTTTTCCTGCTCCATTTCTACCTATAAGTCCATATATTGCACCTTTTGGTATTTGTAAATTAACTCCATCTAATGCTTTAAACCTTCCATATTTTTTCTCTAAATTGTGTGTTTCTAAAACATATTCCATATTTTTCTCCTTTCTTGTATATTATGTGTAAATTTACCCAAAAACTGATATATTATATATAATTTATCAATAGTCATATTTATTTTAAACTTAAATAGTTAAGAAACCGGTTAAGAAAAAAAATTTAGAAATTAGGGACAGGTCATTTTTTCTCGATGTGGGAAAAAATGACCTGTCCCTAATTTCCAATTTTATAAGTTTATTCCTTCATTTTAAATCCTATTCCCCATACAGCTTCTATATATTCGTCTGTAGTTACAGTTTTTATCTTTTTTCTTATATTACTCATGTGTACTTTTAATGAATTTTCATCGCAATATAAACTATCTTCACTAAGCTGTTCTAGCAATTTTGTCTTTGTCACTACATTTTTAGGACTTAATAATAATTGTTTTAATATTGCATATTCTGTTTTAGTTAGATAAATTGATTTTTCTTTAATATATAAAGTATGTACGTCTTCTTTACTTAACCTCATGTCTTTATATGTTAAATCTTCATTTTTTTCTTTTTTATTGTCTATTCTTAACTGAACTTGTATCCTAGCTAATAATTCTTCTACATTAAATGGTTTTGTTAAGTAATCATTTGCACCATTTAATAATACATTTACTTTATCTTCTGTCGAAATTTTTGCACTTATTACTATGATAGGAGTATCTTTGACTTTCTTTACAATTTCTTCTCCGTTTATTTCTGGTAGCATAAGATCTAGTAAAATTAAATCTATCCTTTCATTCTCTATAATTCTCATTGCTTCTGTTCCAGTATAACTACTTAAAACTCTGTAATGTTCTTTTTCCAATACTTCTCTTATTAAATTATGGATGTCTATATTATCCTCAACAATTAATATGTTTTTCATGGTTAATCACCTTTTTGTAATTTTACTTTTTTTATTTTGTTTCTATATGAGACTATATTATCACATTATTAGTACTATTCATAGCACTAAGTCAAATTTAATAGTACTATTTTTGTTACTAAAACTGTTATAAAAAAGTAGTGAAAAATCTCCATCTCCATTGACCACCACACATTTTTGTAACAAAATGTGTTATTAAAAAAGTGGTCAAAAATCTCCGTCCCCATTGACAACAATGTTACAAAAATATTACATTTTTATAATATTTGCGTATTTTTATATGCTTAGTGCTATAATATGATTGTAATTTTATAAATAAAAAGGAGGGAGATTATGCAAAGAAATATTGAATGTGATGTAGCAGTTTTAGGTGGCGGTGCAGCTGGTATTTCTGCAGCTATAGCAGCTTCTAGAGCAGGTGCTAACACAGTACTTATTGAAAGAAATCCATATTTTGGTGGACAAGCAACAAACTCTCAAGTAACTGCATATTGTGGTTTCTTTACAAGAGGTGAAAATTATGACCAAGTAGTTGAAGGTATTGGAGGAGAAGTTTTAAAAAGACTTGAAAAGTATGGTACAAATATTCATCCAAGACCATCAAAGTCTACTGGTAATGTTTCTGTTTCATTTAATCCAGAGCATATTAAAATAATAATGGATCAAATGTTAGAAGAAAGTTCTGTTAAATATTTTCTTCATGCTCAAATGTATGAAGTTGTTAACAATAACGGAATGATTGAAGAGATTAAATGTACAGATGATGAAGGAACATTTACAGTTAGAGCAAAAGCTTTTGTTGATGCTTCTGGAAATGCTAACTTAGTACACTTTGCAGGAATTAAAACAAATTGGGGAGATGAAAATGGTAATGTTCAACAGTCTTCTTTACCATTTAGAATTGACAATTTACCCGCAAAAGAGATTTTAAAACCAGATATTGAAGCAGCTTTGAAAAAAGCAAAAGAAGCTGGTATCCCTATAAAAAAGGAAACTGGTCTTATTATAAAAGCTCCAGATGCTAATTATGGTTATTGTACAATTCCAAGTACTATAGTTCCAGCTTTAGACGCAGAAACTTTAACTAAAACAGAAATTGAATTACGTTCACAAGTTCATAGCTATGTTGAGGCATTTACAAAATATATGGATGGATTCCAAAATATAGTTATATCTTCATCTGGTCCAGCTGTTGGTATTAGAGAAGCTAGAAGAATTATTGGTGAGAAGATGCTTAAAGGTGAAGAAATTATTATGGCACCTAAGTCTGACGATAGTATTGCTAGAGGTGCATGGAGTCCAGAAATGCACAAGAGTAATACAGATATTAAGTATACTCATATACCTGATAATGAATATTTCTCTATACCACTTGGTTGCTTAAAAGTTAAAGATGCTATTAACTTATGGGCTGCTGGAAGAACTATTTCAACAGATTCATTAGCATTAGGTTCTGTACGTGTTATGGGAACAGGATTTGCCACAGGTCAAGCTGCTGGTGTTGCAGCTGCATTAACTTTAAATAATGAGCATTATGATGTTAAACAAGTTCAAAATGAGTTGTTAAAGCAAGGTGCTTTAATATAACTTAAATTTAAACAAAGGAGGATTTTTTATGGAAGAAACAAAGAAGAAACCTTTAATGACTAAAACAGAAAAAGAAGTAATCTTTACAATTATTGCTTTTCTAATAATTGCTATATTCTTTTTAGCACCTGCACCTTCTGGTTTAAGTGCTGATGGTATGAAAGTTTTAGGTATATTTATTGGTATTTTATTTTTGTGGATAACAGTAGGTATTGGATGGCCAAGCTTGTTATGCCTTGCTGCATTAGCATTTGTTCCATCTTTAGGTGTTAAAACCACATTGCAGACTTCTTTTGGTAATGAGACTTTTGCCTTTTTACTATTTACATTTATGTTCACATATGCATTTTCTCAAACAGGATATGTAAAGAAAATTGCTCTTGGATTTGTAACTAGTAAATTTGCAAGAAAATCGCCTTGGACGTTTGCTTTCTGCTTTTTTGCAGCAGTTATAGTTATTGGATGCTTTATGTCTCCATCTGTCCTATATTTCGTAATACTTCCTATATTAGAGGAAATATACAATATATTAGGACTAAAAAAAGGTGACAAATATGCAAGTATGCTTATGATAGGTTTAGTATTCTGTACAAGCTTATCTTCAGGTATGACACCAATAGCTCACGTATTCCCTGTACTTTCTATGGGAGTTTTAAAATCAATTGCAGGAATTTCAATTAACTATGGACAATATATGTTATTTGCAATTCCAACAGGTATTATAATTTTTGCAATTATGATGTTAGTATTTAGATTTATTATGAGACCTTCTACAAAAGGATTAAACTTAAAGTCTAAAGAATTTGACGAAATGAAAAAAGAAGTTCCAAAAGCTAATAGAGGAGAAAAAACTATTTTAGCAGTATTTATTTTTGTTATAGCTTTATGGGTACTTCCAAGCTTATTAAAATCTAACTCTATTGAATGGATAGCAAATTTATTTACATGGATTAATGACTTTGGAACAGCTATTCCTCCGCTTCTTGGTATTATATTGCTTTCAATATTAAAATTTGAGAAAAAAACATTAATTAACTTAAATGAGTCAATGGTAAAAGGTGTTTCTTGGCCAAGTATTGTAATGGTTTCAGCTACGCTTGCTCTAGGTGCTGCTATGACTAATGAGTCTATTGGTCTTACAACATATTTATCAAGTTTAATAGCTCCAATTACAGATGGCTTATCACCAATGTTATTAATATTGTTATTTGCTTTATGGGCTGGTTTACAATCAAATGTATCTTCTCACATGGTTACAGCTCAATTAGTACCAACAATAGCTGTACCAGTTGCTTTGGCATCTGGTGGAGCATTAGGAGCAGCTGCTATAACAGCAGTAATTGGACTAATAGCTTCAACAGGTTCTGCCGCACCACCCGCAATGCCTTATGTTGCAGTAGCAGGTTCATCAGGATGGACAGATTCATCTAAATTATTAAAATATGGATTTTTAATGATGGTCGTAATTATTTTAGTTGCTTCATTTATTGGATATCCATTGGCAAATTCTATAATGTAGATGACAAATAAACTTATTATATATAAACTTGTTATATGTAATTTTGAAAAAAATAATGTTTTTATAACATTAATATAGCAAAAAAATCCTCCAATATAATTGGGGGATTTTTTTAAGTAATACGAAAAATTAGTATAACTTTTTCAACTATTTTTAAATTTTTGCAGTATTATTTTTACAATATTATTTATACAATATTATTTTTACAATATTATTTTTACAATATTATTTTTGCAATATTATTTTTGCAATATTATTTTTGCAATATCATATTTTATATTTGCAATTTGCAACATTAAGTTTACAATGTTACTAATTTTTTATTTGTAAATACTATTATTAGGCTATGTTATTCACATTTTATAATAATTTGTTAATTTAAATTAACAAATTATTATAAAATTGTTTAAAACTTTTCATAATGTACTTTTTCTTCGTAATAATTATCATTTACTTTTCTTTCTTCTGCAGGGTATCCCATAGATATTAAGCAAAATAATTGATAATTGTCAGGTATTCCTAAAATTTCTTTTTCTTTTGCTGTTTTTTCTAAGTCTGGATAGCCACCAATCCAACATGTGCCTATTCCTAAATGTGTTGCTTCTAGTAATATATTTTCTGTAACTGCTCCGCAATCTGCTTGCCAATGTGGTGTTTCCTTATTATCTGCTTTTGAACACACTGCTATTGCTGCATTTGCCTCATTTAACATTTTTGAATAAATGCATGTATCTGCAAGTTTTGCTAGCGTTTCTTTATTTTTTATTACAATTAAGTCATATGGTTTTAGATTATGAGCAGATGGTGCATTCATCCCTGCTTTTAAAATTTTTTTCATATCTTCATCTGATATTTCTTTATCTGTATATTTTCTTATACTTCTTCTTTTATAAATTTCTTCCATATTCTACTTTTGTATAATGATATTTGGGGTAACTCATTATACTAAACTCCTTTCTTTTACAATTTTGTAACTTTATACAGTTATATTTAGTTTTAATATATCACTATTAATTTTTATTGTAAAGATAAATATACGTTGTAAGTATATTATAGAATAGTTAAATTTATAACATTAGACCGTCACTTTATCTTTAATATCATCATATTTTGCATCACCTATCCCTTTTACATTTTGTAATTCCTCTATCTTCTTAAAATCACCATTTTGTTCTCTGTACTCAATAATTCTACTTGCTAAAGATGGACCTATTCCTGGAAGTTCTTCTAATTCTGTTTGCATAGCCTCATTTATGTTCACTTTCTCCCCCTCCTTTGAATTACTATTTCCTATATTATTTCCGTTACCTTCTGTAATATACTCGTCTTCGCCTATTTTTTCATTTTTATTCGGAATATAAATTTTTTGTCCGTCTTCTAAAATATAAGCCAAATTTATCTGATTTAAGTCTGCCTCTTTAGTGGCTCCACCTGCTTCATTTATGGCATCTGCTATTCTGCTATTGCTTTTTAAAACAACAATTCCTGGTTTATTAACTTCTCCTGTTATATGAACTATTATTTCTTCTACTTCTTCATCTTCACCATCTATATTATTTTCGTTATTTGTTTCATTTTCTACTTCTTCTATTTCTTCACTTCCTTCTATCATTTCATTTATTTCCTCCAAATTCAGCATTCCATCTTCTATGTTAAATTCTTCTACATCTCCATTTTCTCCCATTAAGTTGCCTGCATTTAATACAAAATAGATTAATATAAATAAGACCATAACTCCCAATATCGAGCCAAATATAATTTTTTGTTTAAGTGTTAAGTTGTTCATTTTTTACCTCCTAGTATAATGTATTTTTTTAGTTACAACAATTTTTAACTTCCTTTATACATAACATCTTTTTGTTTAAATTTTTCCTTTTTATGTAAAGAAAATTATTGAATTTTTTCCTATTTTAATATATAGTAATAGATATTTTACAAAGGAGCTTACTAATGAAACTAAAATTAAAATTCATATGTGTTATTATAACTTTCTTATTTTTTCAATTATTATTTACTATCACCTCCTTAGCATCAAGTGAGAACTTAAATATTGGCTCACCAGCATGTATTTTAATTGAGTCTTCTACTGGTAAAATTTTATATGAAAAAAATGCGAACCAAAAAATGTATCCTGCAAGTACAACAAAAATAATGACAGCAATTCTTACAGTTGAAAATTGTGAGTTAAGTGATGTTGTTACTGCAAGTCACAATGCTATATATTCTGTACCACCAACTTATTCTCATGCTAGCATAGTTGAGGGAGAAGAACTTACCGTTGAACAGCTATTAAACGTTCTTTTAATTCAATCTGCTAGTGATGCTGCAAATATACTTGCAGAGCATATTGGTGGGACAATAGAAAATTTTGCACAAATGATGACTAATAAAGCTAAAGAAATCGGTTGTAAAAATACACATTATGTTAATCCTGATGGTGTTTCTAATGATGACCACTATACAACAGCTTATGATTTAGCTTTAATGGGACAATATGCTATGAAATATGATGCAATTAGAAATATAGTTTGTAAAACTCAGTATACATTGCCAAAAACAAATAAATATGATAAAGAAGATAGAATTTTTAATACTACAAATGAATTGTTAAGAGTTAACCATAGTAATAGTCCAGACAATTATTATTATGAATATGCAACAGGAATAAAAACAGGATATACAACAGAAGCTGGGTCATGCATAGTTGCTAGTGCTGAAAAAGACGGTTTAGAAGTTATTGCAGTAGTTCTTGGCGCTGAAACTACAGAAGAAGGATATAGTATTCGCTATCCTGATTGTAAGACATTATTTAATTATGCTTTTGATAATTACAAAGTAGAAGATATTGTAAATCCAGAGGATGTTATTGAAGAAATAAATGTCGCAGATGCTACTAAAGACACTTCTAGTTTAAAGCTATCTCCAGAAAGTACTATTACTGCTGTAATGGATAAAGACCAAAGTTTAGAGGAATTACAACCTGCCATAGAAATAGATGATAATTTGGCTGCACCTATCTCAGCAGGAGAAGTAGTTGGAAAAGTAACTTATACTATAGATAACAAAAATTATTCTACTAACTTAATTGCAGATAATACTGTTGTAAAGTCTGGTACATGGGATATTTTGTTTAGAATTTGTGTTATAATTTTAGTTCTTGCTATTTTATTTATGTTGCTAAAGCCTAGAAAGAAAACTGCTAAAAAGCGTAAAGGCGGAAGCAAGTCAAAATCTAAGTATATTGGATATAAACACTTAAAATTATAACTCAAACAATAATGTTCTAAGAAATTGCAAGTACCTTGTTGGATTATCATATTATTTCTATTATAAGTAATTTTTAATAATTTAACTATACTTGTAAATAAATGTACTGTAGCTAAATAAAAAAACAAAATGAGGGCATAATTTTATTTATTGCCCCCATTTTTATTTATTTTTAATTGTTATTTTTTTGTCTTTTTATAAAGTTTTAATTACTGCTTTCAGCACTATTTTCATAGTCTTGTCCAATTATTATAGTAATATCCACTGTTGTTTCTCCGCCTTCTTCTACTTCTGCCGTTTTTAACTCTTGTTTTATCTCGTCTAAGAATTCTTCTGAAACATTGCTTCTATTTATAATAACTGTTTTGCTTGCAGAATTTGTATTTCCTGTTTTTGTAACATTATATCCTAAATCTTCTAATAGATTAGACATTTTCGAAATATTTTTTATATTATCTGTAGCATTTAAAAGTTCTATTTTTATATCTTCTTTATCTATGTTTGTACTTGTTGAAGTGTTTGTTTCATTTCCTAATGTAGTCTCATTACTTTCTTCGTTTACAGTTGAGTTTGATATTGTATTACCTTCTGTTTCTTCAATATTATATAACATTGATTTTGGGAATAGTTCATTAATTACCTTTGGTGCATCTTCTTCGTCTGCTAAATATACCCATACACCATTAGTTAATGCAGGTTCTCCTGGTAATGTATCTTTTTTAATATCATTCATGTTTAACTCTACTAAATATGGTACATAATCTTTTAACATGTTAAAATCCATATTTGTTTTAACATATTTGTTAGCTATATCTAATATATCCATAATTTTAGGAATATTTCCTACTGTTAAAGTTTGTTTTGCAAGCTCTGTTAAAAATGCTTGTTGTGTTTTCATCCTTCCTTCATCTTCTAATCCATAACTTGCAGGATATGTAGAGCCATCATTATTATGTCTAAATCTTACTAGTTGTTCTGCCTTGTCTCCATCTAGAACTTGCTCTCCAGCTTTCAAATCAATATGTAGCCCTTGTGAGTAAGAGTCGTATTTCATATCCATTGGTACATTAAATGTAACTCCTCCTATTGTGTCTACCAATTCTTTAAATCCTGCCGTATCAACTACAACATAGTTTTTAACTTCTATTCCTGTTAAATTACTAACATCTTCTAACAATCCATCTACTCCTAGTTGATATATAGAGTTTATTTTATCCCATGCAGTGGCCTCGTCTGGATCATCACCTATAAATGTATCTCTTGGTATAGATAACATTGATGCTTCTTGAGTTCTAGGATTATATGAAAATAACATAATTGTATCTGTTAAATTTAAACTTTCGCCTAAAACTAGTGTTGTTAAGGTGTCTAGATTTTTTCTAGTATTTTCGTCATGCCCTAGTGTAGCTGCAATAGTTCCTCCTAAGCCTCCACCTAGTTTTTGTACTCTATAATAAAATATTCCTGCTGCTATTCCTATAATTATTACTATAACTAATAATACAATTGGCCATCTTCTTTTTTTCTTTATATTTTTTTTATTATTTTTGCTATTTTTACTTGTTTTGCTTGATAATTTTTTTTCTTCTTTTTCTACATCTTCTGTTTTTGCTTTTCTCAATTTATTCACTCCCGAAAAAATAATATAAATTAGTATACCAGATTTTATTACAAAATACAATTAATTAAAACAATATTTTTAATAATAAGTTGTTATTGTATAACATATTTCCTATAAATGATTTATTAATTGCTTCTATAAATTCTGTGTTATTAAGTGTTGGAGCTATAAATGATACTATTGCTAATAAAACATATAAAATTATAAAAGCTTCTAATATTCCATATATAATTCCACCTAATTTATCACATTGCTTAATTACTGGTAGTTTTGCAATTAATGCTGTTATAAATTTTATAAATATTAGCAATATTCTTGCTATAATAAATACCGCAATCCATACTCCTGCATTTATTATTAAATTTGTAACACTTTGTGCTGTATTTTCTATTGCTACTTCTTTAGCTTCATTAACAGACTCTGCCATAGTTTCATCAATATAATCTACTATAACCTGTGGAAGGTCAGATTCTGACTCTGGAGTTGTTGTTTTTTCTGTTATAAAACCTTTGATAGATTCTTTTAGAGAATCGTCCCAATTTGTATGGTTTATAACTAAATTTGAAACAGGCTTGAATAATATAAATGCAATAACTATAGCTAAAACGAAAGATAAAATTTTAAGAAGTGAGCCTGTAAGCCCTCTTTTGTATCCAAAAAATATACATAATGCGATAATTGCTACAATTACAATATCAATAATAATAGACATATTTACCACTCCTTTCTATAAACTAATTAATTCTACTTTGTCTTTATAAATAATTCCTGCTATTCCGTCTCCTAAAATAATGTCTTTAACCTCACTTGAGGAATTATACCTTTTAATTAGCCATCCATTTGTATCTATAAACTCTATTTCTGTACCTAAGTTTAAAGCTATAACATTTCCGTAAGTTTTTACAGATTTGGCTACACCTTTTACTGTATATACATTTTTCTTTTGATTGTTTACATTAGTTATTTCTATTTTTGTATTTGCACTAAATAATCCAGATGATTCTTCTGTGGCCTTAAAAGCACTGTCTGATAGATCTATTCCTGCAAAGCTTATATTTTTATCATCCTTTAACTCTATGATAGTACTTGGAGTATTGTTTTCAATTACTTGTATAGAGTTATCAAACATGCATACTAATTTTCCGTTATCTATATAGTTAACATTTGTAGCTAATGCACTGTCTGGAACTTCATAAGTGTATACAATTGCATCTAAATTTTCTTCTTTGGCTTTATCTATTGATAGAATTTTTACATTTGTTTTTGTGTTTGTAGATGAAGTACTTATTTCTGCAAAAGCTAGGTATTTATTATCATTTGAAATACTTGTATCTACTGCTATAGTTTTAGATAAATAAATTTTTGTTAGTCTATTTCCTTCTGTGTCATATAATTCTATAACTGTTTTATATGCAGTACCTGTTAATACTATACTCGTGTATCCATTCTTATTAACACTTATTTTTGAAATTTTCCCTTCTAATTCCTTTTCCCATACAATTTTTGAGTCTTTTATTAAATATGCTTTACTATCATTTTTTTGTCCAATTACTAAGTATCTGTCTGCATAGTCATAAATAGGATTATTTATTTCTATATTTAGTTCTGATTCTTCCTTAGCATTCACGTTATATTGTTTTAATGTGTTATTTGTTAAAATTCCTATGTTTTTGCTGTTTCCTATAATACTCGTATTGTTTTCGTTTTCAATTTCGATAATTTCAGCATTTTCTTCTGAAATATTTTTTCCAAATAAATACTTGTCCATAAATTCTCTTGCATTTTCATTTGCTAGGTATACAACTATTAATGTAACCATGACTAATGCAATAATTGATATTGATGAAATAATCAAAATCTTTTTATTTCTTTTTGACATTTTTCCTTTAGTGTTGTTTATACCAACATTATTTTTTTCGTTTTCTTTTTTTTCAGTATTTACAATGTTTTCTTTTTTTGGATGGTTGCCTTTTTGGGTATTTTTATCTATTATTTTTGCATTAGTTCTACTTTTTTTCGCATTTTTATTAAATTCTATAACTTTGTCTTTTTTATCTTTATCCATATTTTTCTCCATAGTGTTTTCTTTCTATTTTATATCAGTTTTTTCTCATTTTTTCAATACTTTCTTGGTTTTTAATATTAAAATTATCTGTATTAATCCAAGTAATCCAAAAATTGGATATAATATTTCTACTAAATACGAAAATTTAATCATAGCAATAAATATAGATATTCCACAAATTGTAATTGTCATATTTTTATATTTTGCTTTTGAATTTTTAAAATTTTCTAAAAAACCATACCCTGCTGAAATAGCAGATGTAAATATAGCTATTGCTACAACAATTCCATATATGTTACTATATGCGCTTCCAAATTGATTCATTATAGAAATTATAGGGATGTCTAAATATTGTATATGAGATTGACCTCTAAGAAGTAATGAATATAAACTTATTCCTAAAATAATAAATATAAATCCTGTTATTAATGATATCTTTCCTATATTTTTTCTTTCAACAATATCCTGTAAGCCTATAAGTATAGGTATAAGTATTATGCTATTATAACTTGCATATAAAATTGCTGAAACTATCCAGTTATTTATTATTTTAAATTCACTATTTGTATTTATAAAAATACTATCTATGTAATTATAGTTATCTATAAAATATTTGCCATTTATTATTGCTGCAACAATTATAAAAATTATTAAAAAAGGTATTAATATTGTATTTGCTTTAGTTATTCCATCTATGCTTCTATTAAAAGTAACAAGGCAAAGTACTGCCATAATAATAGCCATAATTAAACTGTTTATATTTAACTGCTCATAAAAATATGATGCAAATCCAGAAACCATAACGAAAAATGACATTAGCAAAAATATATTTATTATATTGCTTAAAATTTTATTTATTTTTTTGTGTTCGCTTATTCTCGTAATTAATTCTTTATAATTATCTATTTTATTATTTTTTGTTAGCTTAAGTACTTTATATATTACAAGTGAAAGAATAATACCTGATAATATCATTCCATATAACCCATAACTTCCATATTTATTAAAAAAGACATATACTTCTTTTCCTGAGGCAAATCCTGCTCCTATTAATGTTCCAATAATAACTAATACTACTTTTAAAATATTTTTCATTAGAAAAACCCCCTCATAAACATTATGAGGGGATTTGTAATCTATTCATTATTTTTTTCTTCTTCTAATCTGCCATACTACAATTCCTAGTATTATAACTGCAATTGGAACAGCAAATATAATTGTTAATATTACTCTATGTTGTTGCTCTGTTACTGTATAAGTTGTTATTTCTACATTTTTTCTTATGGTTATATTATCTTCTCTTTCTGTTAAATAAGAAATTGAATTTAATAATATGTCTTTATTGTTATATAAGTCTATAGCATATATATAATAGCTATTTGCTACTTGAATTCTTGTATCTGTTGCAAATACAGCATTAGAAAATACTACTAGCTTTGATACTTTTTCATCATCTATTTTTTTAGTTAATATAGCTCCTGTTGTAGCAGAGTCTACATCTTCATCTGAATCAGTTTTATCTACTGATGTAACAGTTAAGTCTGTTCTATAAAAAGCATCTGCACTTGCTGCTGTTAAATATTCTACTTCTACTCCTAATTCTTCCATCTTTTCTGGTGTTTCAAATTCTATTTTTCCGGCATTTATAAAGCATGCGCTTATATTCATACCAGCATTTTTAGTTATAGATGAATCTGTAGTTACATCATTTATTATAAAATTAGGAGCTCCTTGTATCATTTTAGTTCCGTCACTTTCTAGTATAATTCCTTCTTTTATTGTAATTCCATATTCATCTAAGACTTTTTGGAAATTTGGCAAATTGTAATTTTCGCTTATAGTTACCCCTGGATCTTGTAATAATAAAATTTCTCCACCATTTTTAATATATTTTATTATTTCATCTCTCTCTAAGTCTGTTAAATCTTCTGCTAAAGTTGTAATTACAAGAACATCACAATCATCTGGTATCTTTGTGTTTGCTAAAATATCTATATTTTCTACATCGCTAGCTTCTTCTGAAATAGCAGTTTGTAGTGTAGTGAATTCTGCCTCTGTATATTTACTATGTCCTTCTAAAAAGTAAACCTTTGGTCTATCTTCTACAGTTACATCTAAAATAGCATTTGTAATAGCTTCTTCTGTTTTGTCTATTGTCGCATATGTTACAGAATCATATGTTACTAAATCATATGTTTGAACAATTTTATTTTTTCCATCTGATTCGAAAAGTAGTACTGAATCACTTGAAGTTAGTCCATATTCGCTTTCTAAGTCTGGTCTAATAGATATATCATCAATTTTTTCAACCTTTATATGGTCATTTAAATTAGCATATTGATTTGTTAAATCTACTACAGATGTATATATATTCATGTTTATTAATGTAATAGTTACATCTTTATTCAACCCCTCTAGTTTATCCTTCGTTGGTTGTGTGATTGAATATATTTTATCAGCTGTAAAATCTGCATCTGGAATTTCTAATTGTTCTATTCCCCAATTTATTAATATATATGCAGCAATAATAATTGCAACTAATATTAATACAGCAAAAATATTTCCAACTAATTTTAATTTGTAATGTGGTTTTCTCTCTTTAGCCTTTACTAATTGTTTAGAATCTTTGCTGTTATTCTCTTGTTGTTTTTTATTTTTTCCTTTTTTCACTTTTCTCCCTCTCTTTCTACTTTACAGCTTTTCTTCTTTTTAATACAATAACTGTAAATAATATAAACATTACAGCAAATGAAACTAACCCAACAACCTCAGTTGCTGATAATAATCCAGCTGGAAATTTTGAATAATAATTCATTAAGTCCAGTGCTGCAAGAGACTCATTGATATTTGGTAAAAACCATGGAAGTATTAAAACTGCTGCTGTAATAACTGCAGCTACAATTTGATTTTCTGTTATGCTAGAAGCAAACATACCAATTGATATTGCAGCCATTGATAATAATAAAAATCCAAACATCATTATTAAAGTAGGTACTAAATTAGGCGTTCCAAAATACATTAATATTGCAAAATACATTAAACTAATTATTAATGTAATAAGAACTACTGTTGTAGCCGCGAAAAATTTTCCTAGTACTATTCCCGTAACACTTCTTGGTGATGTAAGTAACAATTGCTCTGTACCATTTTTTCTTTCTTCTGCAAATAATCTCATAGTAAGAATTGGTATAATCAACATTAGTCCGTACATTGCTGTATTATAATATAAATTTCCTAAATCAATACTTGCACTTTGAATAGCTGTTAGGTAAAAGAAAATACTAAATATTAATAGAAATATTCCTATGCAAATATATCCTATAGGAGATAAGAAATAAGATTTTAATTCTTTTTTAAGTACTGCCCACATTATTTTTTATCCTCCTTTTTACTTCCTTTTTTATTTTTTTCTTTCTGCTTATTTTTACTTTCTTTTGTTTTATTATTTTTCTCTAAGTTTTTCTCTTCTTGTTCTTCAACAGTTGTTTGACTATTATCTTTTAAAGTTTCTTTAGAATCATCTATTAAACTAATAAATGCATCTTCTAATGTAGATTCATCTTTCTTTAATTCAAATATTATTATTTGCTCTTTTGGTAAAATATCAAATAGTTTTTTCCTTAAGTCAACATTTGTATCTGATACAATAGCATATTGCTTTGTTCCATCTTTATTATCTTTTACTAATTTTATTTCATCCGCTTCTTTTAGCTTATCTTTAATACTTTCCATCTTATTATTAGGATCTTCTACAGTAACTAATATAGTATTTTTTGACTTTGTCTTTTCTTCCAAATTTGAAGGTGTGTCAATAGCTACAATTTTTCCTTTATTTATAATAACTACTTTTTCACAAATTTGACTCACTTCTGAAAGAATATGTGAACTTAAGATAACTGTATGATTTTTTCCTAATTTTTTTATTAAATCCCTTATCTCTGTTATTTGCTTAGGATCTAACCCAACTGTAGGTTCATCTAAAATAATTACATCTGGGTTTCCTATTAGAGCCCCTGCGAGACTTACTCTTTGTTTGTATCCTCTTGACAAATTTCTAATTAATTTATTTTCAACTTCTTTTAACCCAACTTCCTCTATAAGTTTGTTTGTCTCTTCTTTTAAGTCCTTATGCTTTACCAGTTTTAGTTCTGCCATATATCTTACAAATTCTTTTACTGTTAATTCTTCATATAAAGGCACCGATTCTGGCATGTACCCTATCTGCTTTTTTGCTTTTCTAGGTCTTTTTCCTACGTCAACCCCATTTACAATAATTTGACCTTGAGTAGGATCAATATACCCAGTTATCATGTTCATAGTTGTACTTTTTCCTGCTCCATTTGGTCCTAAAAATCCTACAACTTCTCCGTCTTTAACTTCAAAACTGATGTCGTCAACAGCTTTAAAGTTACCATATTTTTTTGTAACATTTTTTACCTGTATCAAAGTTATTCCTCCCTCAAATTTGTATTTCCGTAATAAATTTACACTCAAATATTACCATTTAATTTTTATTCTTGCAATCATTTTATTTAATTTTCACATAGAATTCACAATTTTGAATATACATGTTAAAAAACAAATTTTTTAAGTTGTATTTTAATTTAAAAATATTATATAAATTTTACTTTTTTTAAATAAAAATGACTTTAGTGAAAATGCTTTTATGCTACTTGCCAAAAAATTATGAAAGGAATTGAATTTGCTATGTCTATTTATGCAGTTTTTATTTCATTTGCATTAGTTTTTATCACTGAATTAGGCGATAAAACACAATTATTAATGATATCATTTTCTAATAAATCTACTCCATTTCGTATTTTATTAGGTGTTGCTATAGGTTCTTTTTTTAGTCATGGAATAGCTATTTTATTTGGGAGTAGCCTTAATTTTTTTGATAATTACTTTATCCAGCATTCTCTTAAAATTTTTACTTATCTATCTTTTATATTAGTTGGCTTATACTCATTTCTTCCCAAAAAAATCTTACTATCTATGGATGATAGTAAGAAAGAAAATGCTATTACGAAATTATCTAATATGAAAATAAACTATACTTTTATTGTTGCACTCTCTATAATTATTGGCGAAATTGGTGATAAAACTTTTTTAGCTTCGATAGGGCTTGGTATTCAATATCCAAATTTAAAATTTTCTTTAATAATTGGTGCTATTTTAGGAATGGTAGTATGTGACGCTTTAGCAATATTCTTTGGAAAATTTTTAAGCAAACATATTTCAGAAGAATCTATGAAAAAACTTTCTGGAATATTGTTTATTATATTTGGAATTATCGGGTTTATTTTTAATTAAATTTTTAGTTTGTGTTTTTTTATTTTATATTTTGCATTTTTCATTTTGCGTTTTTGTTTTGCTTTTTGCTTTTTATATTTTGTTTTGTATTTTGCTTTTTGTTTCGCGTTTTTTGTTTCGCGTTTTGTATTTTGTTTTTTATTTTGTATTTTTTATTTTGCGTTTTAGTTTTGTATTTTTATAATAATTGTTGAGTTTTTATATTCAGTTTTACATTACTTTTAGCTTTATACGTATCTATATTATTATATAATTGTTTTTATCCATATTTCTTTTCCTTCCTTATCTTTAATCCTTAAATTCGGAAAAGTTTTTTTCATCCTCTCGTTCGTAAAATGTTTCTCTTCTATGTTTTTTATTATAGAATTTTTTGGTGATGTATTATTATAAGTTCCATTGTAAATTTCTGTTGCTCGGTTTTCGTAAGTACTTATTGCCCATACAGTTACTATTGCATTTAATATAAAAAATATTGTAACAAATATATCTAATTTTTTCTCTATACTTTTTGGTATTTTTTCAATTAGTTTATCAATTGCAGGTTTTGCCACTTTTAGTAAAAATATTGATAATATTCCCCAAAATAATGAATATAATATGCATATTCTCCCATTAATAGAATTTCCGGTATATGTATAATCCCAGAATCTAATTGAATAAACTGCTTCCAATACATAACTCATTATATATTCTAATAATGAACCTATTAAAAATCCATATATAAAAAGCTTAAAATAATTATTAGTGTTTACTTTATTTAATAGAATAATTAGTATTGCTGCTCCCACTCCATATACAGGGCAAAAAGGTCCCCATAATAAACCCTTTCTACTTTCGACAATTCCAGATGTAAAATAGCAGAATATAGTTTCTATTAAAAGACCGATTGTACTAAAAATTATAAAATACCATAAAATTTGGTGAAAAGTTAATTTTTTATTTTCTACCATAAAATTCCTCAACATTAATTTATTGTGTACATTATATAACATAATTCTACATTTTTCTACTTTTCTATTATATTATATTTATAATATGTTGTTTTATATTTTTTATTCATTAAGAATTATTAATTATAGAGAAATTTAAGATATTTATAGTTAATATTATTTAATTAGAGTTAAATAATAAAATAGTAAATGCTATTGCATTACTTTTAAAAAATAAAGCTATGAAATGTTTATATTTTAACACTTCATAGCTTTATATATTGGTGCAGCTGGAGGGACTTGAACCCCCAACCTTTCGGTTCGTAGCCGAATGCTCTATCCAGTTAAGCTACAGCTGCATGATATAACTATTATACTTTGATTTTTAAATTAATTCAATAGATTTTTTCAAAAAAATGTTGCAAAGTTAAAAAAAATGTGTTATATTATATTAGTCAGCTTGTTTTGAAGCAGTTTTATATAATTCGGGGCGTGGCTCAGTTGGTAGAGCGCGTGGTTTGGGACCATGAGGTCGCACGTTCGATTCGTGTCGCCCCGACCATATTTAAAGATTTTTGAAGAAATTTTAAAAAATTTCATAAAAGTCTAAAATGAGAAAAAGCAGATGTCTGTAACAATACAGCACCTGTTTTTAATTTTATCAAATTCTATAAAATGCCTTAAAATGCTGAAAAAATTTCAAAAATAAATTTCAAGAATTATTTTTTATCTTAAAAAAATTTCCAAAAAATTTCAAGAATAGCTATCCCTTATCCATACTGGATTAGGAGGAATTTACATTGCTAACTTTTGTACCACATAAAATAAGTGAAGACTTCAAAATAGTTGAATTTTATCGTGTTAATAAAGATCTTTGCGAAAATGAATTATACAAAGACTTAAAACCTACATCAATTTTATTATATGCACTTTTATGTGACAGATTATCTATGTCTTATGCAAATGAAAATAAAAGTAATATTTCAAAAAATAAGTTTCATTATTATGATGAAGATGAAAATGTATTCGTAATATTTACTAGAATCGATTTAGAGAAGAAATTGCATATTGGTAAACAATCTTTATGTTCTGCATTCAAAGAACTTGTTAAAGCTAATTTGATTAAAGAAATAAGACAAGGTAAGAATAAGCCTAACAAAATTTATGTAGGAAAAACTATATCAGAAATAAATAACGAATATGTAAATTGGAGGGTTGAAAAACAAACTTCAAGAGTTCCGATTTCAAGCTGTCCTGAAGTATTAAAAACAGACACTAATAAAAATAATATATTTATTAAAAAGAATAGTTATTTAAATTATCAAGGAAGAGATTATTCTGATATGGATTGGAGCAAATTATATGCAAATTATAATTTTGAAAATGATTAATTTTATAGGAGGTTTTGTATGGAAAATTTAAGAGAAAAATTAGAATACCATCAAGAAAAAGATTATTTAATACCTAATATAGCAATTAAAAATAATTTAGATAATTATCAAATTGGGAAATATGGATATTTAAGGCTTGACTATCTAAAAAAGTATAAAAGTGGTTATTATACAGAGTTAATGATAGAAGGAACATTACCAGAACACATTGTAGCCATTGATAAAGAAGCAAGTGTTCAAGTGAAAAATATAGTTAAAAGCTTAGCTAAAGCTAATAATGTTGATGAAATATTAAAACAAAGTAACCAATTTGAATGGATAAGATTAATGAATAATTTTAAAAATAGTGCTGAGGAAATTGTTTTAAAAGAATTAATTTATAATTAAATATTAGGAGGAATATTAAAATGTGTAATTTTAGAGAAGTAAATGATGATATATTAAGAGAATGGCTAAATATTCGAGAACAAGAGGTATTTTGTACTTTAACACCTGAAGATAAAAAGCACCATCTATATTTTGATGAGCTATCTGAAAATATTTTAAAGAATGTACCTAAACAAAATCAAAAGTATGTCAAAAAGCAATTGGATAAACTTAATAATAATTTTATGGATTATCTTTGCTACTGGAACGAAAAGTATTATAGGAATGGTTTTGTTGATGGAATACAGATTACTATAGGCTGTATAAAAACATAGAGAAGTGAGCATATATGCTCACTTCTAAAAGTGTTTAATATTTTCAATTTTCAAAATAAAATGCATATCTAGTATTATCTCTTATAAAACGTTCTTTATAATTTCCATTACTAGCAGATTTAACAACTTTTCTCCAAAATTCTTGAGCTCGTTTATTTTTTAATAAAGTCCTTATTTCCCATTTTCCTTTATACCTTTTAAACATTTCATTAGCCATGAACGTTCCTGCTCCGTGTTTTCTATATTTATTTAAAACAAAGAATTCTGCTATTTCATTCATTCCATCTTCGTTAAATCTTTCTAAGACAAAACCTGCTAGTTTACCATCATATTTTAAAATATATGGATGTCTTTCTTCTTGTGTCCAATACAAATTTATATATTTGCTTAATTTAAACAAACCATTATCTAATAATTGAAAATTAGTTGTTTCATCTTCAAAAAAGCTTAATTCATAAGTATATAGTTGCATTAAATTAAAAATTATATCCTTGTCTTTTTCTGATACTTCATATAATTCAAGCATATAGATATTTTCCTTTCATATATTTATTTATCTTTAAAAGTAAAAATCTTTTCTCCTATTCTCTAATTCATCAAGGTATGAATTAAGGGAATAATCTATACTAACATATGGTGTAAATAATTGTATTATAATATCAT
>CALXVM010000018.1 GCA_944392105.1 uncultured Clostridia bacterium
ACAGAGGCATATTAAGTTAGCCATAGGTGCTTCTTGTTACAAATTAACTAAAATTTATTTTAAAAGATAGGGTTGTATTGTGACCTTATCTTTTTCTATCTTTTGTATATGTAATTTGTCTAAAGTTTCTTTACCATAAAAGAATTCAAAAGCCTCATAAGGAGTTTTACCACCTAATGATTTCCTAGGTACTGAATTAATATGAGAAAACATTAAATCAAGCTTGTCCTGTGTAAGCTCTTTCATACTCTTTTTCTTTTGAAGAATATTACGAATAAATATGTGATTGTTTTCAACATGAGGTTTTTGACTTGCCATTTGAGCATCACAATAGAAAATATTACTCCTAATTTCACCAGTTTCATGGTTTATCTCAAAAAGATTTGGTTTAGCAAATTCAGAACCTCTATCAGTTAGTAATAGACCAAATAATTTTTTAAACATTTCATCAGATAAAATATCTTGAAAGTAATTTAAAGAATTGGACATTTCTTCTGCAGTCTTATGTTGTTTTAGAAGACCTATCATAAGTCCAGTATTTTCAAAGATAAAAGTTTGAATATACGGACCTTCTTGATGATTGTATACAGTATCCATTTCAGTTGTGGGAGAACAAGGATTGTTCTTAACAAATCCTAAATAGTCATCGTATTTTCTCCCTGTATAGTCTGCTGGTTCAGCTCTTTTCTTAAGTTTTTTCTTTTTCAATTTTCTAGTAACTTTTCTACGTAAATCAAGGTTAGTAACACCCCAATCTTGGAATAATCCCATTTCTATGTAAGTGTAAATTGTCTTTTCACATTGAGTAATTTCTTTATGATTTTGTAAAATTGTGTAAATTGACTGTCCTTGCTTAATTAAGGGACAAATTATATGTGCTAACTCATAAAGTTCAGTAGTATTCAAATTAACACCTTCTCTAGCATCTTTCAAAGTATATTCATAATTCTTTTGAGCTACATTAGCATAGTAAAAGTATTTAGAAAGTTTGCACTTCTTAATATTAGGGCAACAATTACAAGCACCAACAAAACGATCTCTTCTGGAACAAGAAATTTCTTGAAAATGAATACATCTACTAGTACAAACCATACAATCCTTAAAAAATTTACAATTCCAAGGAGGAGTATCTACTAGAGAATATTTACATTTTCTGTTCTTTTTAATTTCTTTTCCTATTGTAGATTGGCTTTTATTAAGCTCTTTAGCAGTTTCAAATTTTCTTAATCCTTTGCAAATATTTTGTTCAATAATTTTTCTATCTTCTAAAGAAAGATGTTTTCCATTAAAATCCATAAAATACCTTCTTTCTCAAGAAGCACCTATACTTACTATTATACAACTTTCTTTTAACCTTACAATAGTTATTAAAATACAATTAAAATCTATTTACTTTTATTTAAATAGAATTTACTTTTTTAATTAACTAATCAGAACGAAACTCTATTTCTCCAAAAAACTACTTGACAGTTTACAATAATACATATAAAATAATAATGTAGACAAAAATATATTTAAGTACAAATAATAATTTGTGATATATATTTATGGTACATTGAAAATTTAATAGAAAGAGGTGCAAAAGATTATGGATATAATAATCAATGTCGCCGTTTTTCTAATCTCAGCAGTTATATTCACATTTGTTGGAATGTTTATTAGAAAAAAACTTGCTGAATCTAAAATGAAAAGTGCCGAGGCAGAAGCAAAGAAGATACTAGACATGGCTAATGTAGAAGCAGAAAATAAGAAAAAAGAAGAAATCATCAAGGCAAAAGAAGAAATTATGAATGCTAGAAATGAATTAGATCAAGAGATTAGAGAAAGAAGAGGCGAAGTACAAAGTCAAGAAAGAAGATTAATCCAAAAGGAAGAAAATTTGGAAAGAAAGATTGAAAAAATCGAAAACAAAGAAAAGCTTTTAGAAGGTCAAGAAAAGGAACTTGAAGAAAGAAAACAAAGTTTAAATGATACAATAGAAAAACAGCTTAAAGAATTACAAAGAATTTCTGGACTAAATAAAGACGAAGCAAAACAAATGTTACTTTCTGAAATGGATAAAAAACTTACTGCTGAAAAAGCACAATTGGTAAGAGAAAAGGAAAGCGAATTCAAAGAAGAATCAGAAAAAAAGGCTAGAGAATTAATTGGTTATGCTATTCAAAAATGTGCAGCAGACCATACATCTGAAACAACTGTATCAATAGTAGCTCTTCCAAATGATGAAATGAAAGGAAGAATTATTGGTAGAGAGGGAAGAAACATAAAAGCACTGGAGACATTAACAGGAATAGACTTAATTATAGATGATACTCCAGAGGCAGTAGTTATTTCTGGCTTTGATCCATTAAGAAGAGAAGTAGCTAAAATCGCACTAGAAAAGCTTATTGAAGATGGTAGAATACATCCTGCTAAAATTGAAGAAATGGTAGAAAAGGCAAAAGAGGAAGTTTCTGAAAGTATAAAAGAAGCAGGAGAAAGAGCTATAATGGAAACTGGAGTTATAGGACTTCATCCAGATATAATAAAATTGCTTGGAAAATTAAAATATAGGACAAGCTATGGTCAAAATGTATTAAACCATTCAATAGAAGTTTCTAACCTTGCTAGAATTATGGCAGAAGAATTAGGATTAGACCCAAAACTTGCAAGGCGTGCAGGTCTTTTACATGATATAGGTAAAGCTTTAGACCATGACATGGAAGGAACACATGTTGAAATTGGTGTAGAAGTACTTAAAAAATATAAGGAAAATCCAAATGTAATAAATGCTGTAGAAGCACACCATGGAGATGTTGAACCACAAACAATAGAAGCTGTTTTAATACAAGCAGCAGATGCTATATCTGCATCTAGACCAGGTGCTAGAAGGGAAACTTTAGAAACATACATTAAGAGACTAGAAGAATTAGAAAAAATTGCAGACTCTTTTGAAGGAGTAGAAAAATCATTTGCAATTCAAGCAGGTAGAGAAATAAGAATAATTGTTAAACCTGATAAAATTTCAGATGATAAAATGACACTTCTAGCAAGAGATGTAGCAAAAAGTGTTGAAGACGAAATGGAATATCCAGGACAAATAAAAATAAACTTAATAAGAGAGACAAGAGTAGTTGATTATGCGAAATAGGAAATTGGGACCAGGTCCGAATTTCCTCAAATAAGAAATTGGGGACAGATCATATAAGAAAAATAATTCTTGTATGGTCTGTTTTTTACGTAAATAATATTGTTTAATTAAAAAAAATATAGTATTATAAATACTGAAAAAACATAAATAAAAAAATATATAATTGTAAAACATTTAAGATAAGGAGGCTTTAAAATTGAGAGTTTTAGCTATAGGAGATATTGTTGGAGAAAATGGACTTGAAAAGTTAAAGGTAACTTTACCAAAATTAAAAGAAGAAAAGAATATAGATTTTGTTATAGTAAATGCAGAAAATACATCTGGAGGGATGGGGCTTACATTTAAATGTTTTAATGAATTACAGAAATTAAAAGTAGATTCAATAACAATGGGAAATCACACATGGGCTAAAAAAGATATTTTTGACTTTATAAATAATCCTATAATTATAAGGCCTGCAAATTATTCAGAAGGTGTGCCAGGTCATGGATATGGAATTTATGAATGCAAAGGGAAGAAAATAGCGGTAATAGATTTAATTGGAAGAACTGATATGGGAATATTATCTGAAAATCCATTTTTAGTTGTAGATAAAATAATAAACAAAATTTCAGATAAAGTTGACATTATTATAGTTGACTTTCACGCAGAAGCTACAGCAGAAAAAATAGCAATGAAATATCATTTGGATGGAAGAGTTAACTTTGTTTTTGGAACACATACTCATGTACAAACCGCTGATGAAGAGGTTACAGGAAAAGGTACAGCTTACATTACTGATTTGGGGATGACAGGACCTAAGGATTCTGTTATAGGTATGGATACAGAAGCATCTTTAAAAAGATTTATTACATCTCTTCCAGAAAGGTACAAATTAGCAAATGGGGATTGCATTTTATGTGGTGCAATTATAGATATAAATGACGAATGCTGTCGAACGGAAAATATTGATAGAATATATTTGAAATAATTGACGAAAAAACCTGAAAATGCTCGACGAGAAGTGATTTGAATTTGATAAAAACTATAGACAATTTCCAATAAATGTAATATAAATATACTTGTAAACGAAATAAAAATAAAATCATAGGAGGCAAAAAATGGAAGTTTTAAAAATCTCATCAAAGTCAAATCCAAATTCTGTAGCAGGAGCTATTGCAGGATTGGTAAAAGAAGTGGACAGAGCAGAAATGCAAGCAATTGGTGCAGGGGCACTTAATCAAGCAGTAAAGGCGGTTGCAATAGCAAGAGGGTTTGTAGCGCCAGCAGGAGTTGATTTAGTATGTATACCAGCATTTGCAGAAGTTGAAGTAGAGGGGGAAGACAGAACAGGTATAAAGTTAATTGTTGAATCAAGAAAATAAAATTTAATAAATGGGGGCATGAAAATTACATGCTCTTTTTTTGTATAAAATCTTCTTGAAAAAGTTATTATTATGTTATATTATATAAAAGTATTATGATTTATTCTTAAGGGGTGGATTTATTGAAATCTAACATTATAAAATATATTTTTATAGCGTTTGTAGTAGGAATATTAGCTTTTGCAATATATTTCTTGAATAGTAATAATAATCAAGAAGACGAAAATAATCATAATAGTACTGTACAATATGAAACAACTCAAATGATAACAAATATAAGATTAGGAATATCAGATTTTGACAGTATAAACCCAATAATAAGCGAAAATAGAGAGGTTTTAAATATATCTACATTAATATTTGAACCACTTCTTACACTAACATCTGACTATAAAACACAATATTGCCTAGCTAAAGAAATAGCAAAATCAGATGCAACGACATATGTAGTTAAGTTAAATGAAAATGTAAGTTGGAGTGACGGCTCAACATTAACAGCAAAAGATGTACAATTTACTATAGACAAAATAAAAGAAAATAAATCATCAGTATATGTGGAAAATGTAGCCAGAATAAAATCTGTTGAGGTAATAGACTATACTACTCTAAAGATCTTTTTGGATAAAGAGGTACCATTTTTTGAATATAATTTAACTTTTCCAATAATATCGTACAATCAATATAACGAAAAAGACTTAAAAGAGGACATTCCAATAAGTACCGGGATGTATAAGATTACATCATTAAATGGGGATAAAATAGAGCTAGTAAAAAATGAGAAATGGAGAAATATAAATACAACAAATCCAAAAATATATAAAATTACCGTAAATTTATATAAATCTGCTGGCGAAATTTTTAATGCTTTTAAGCTTGAAAATGTAGACATAGTTAATACTTCAAAAACCAATATAGAAGACTATGTAGGGACAATGGGATATAATAAAAAACAATATGGAGGCAGAGAATATGACTTTTTAGCTTTAAATTGTGATGACACAGTATTACAGTACAAAGAAGTAAGACAAGCTATAAATTATGCAATAGATAAAGAAAATATAGTTGCAAGCATTTATAATAATAACTATGCAGTTGCAGATTTTCCTTTAGATTATGGACACTATTTATATCCAGAAGACAGTGAAAAAATTGAGTACAATAGGGAAAAAGCAAAACAAGTATTAGAAGATGCAGGATGGGTTTATAAGTATGGTGAATGGCGCAAAACAGAAAATTACAGGACAAGAACCATTGATTTAACAATTATTGTGGATAGCACAAATGAAAATAGAGTTAAAGTAGCTAAACTAATAGAAAAACAACTTGAAAGTATAGGAATTAATGTATATGTAAATGATGTTACTAAATCAGGATATGAAAGAAGATTAAAACAAAAAGATTATGAAATTATACTAACAGGAGTATATAATTCATATAGTCCAGATTTAACTTACTTTTATGGCGAAGATAATTTAGCTAATGTTGAAAACGAAGAAATGAATAACTTATTAAATGAAGTAAAAAGTATAGCAGACGAAAATATGCTAAAAGAAAAATATAAGAATATTATTAATATTTCAAAAGATGAGGCAGCATATATAGGGTTATATAGAAATAAAAATACTGTAATTTCAGAGCAAGGCTTAATGGGAGAAATTACTCCAAATAATTATACTACTTATTATAATTTATATAATTGGTATAGGCAGTAAAAAGCTCTTCAGCATATGTATTTTTTAAGTGTTTCTAATATAATAAATAATTTTTTGTACCTTGCTGCTCGCAACTACTTATTATCAAAATAAAAACTGCATTTTTATTTTGATAGAAAGAAAGTTGCTCGAATCGCACTTCGCTTACGCTACGTTTGAGCGCTGCGCGGTACTACAAAATTATTTATTATATTCATAAAATATTAAAATTTATAAAATTATAAAAAATGCTTGACAAATAAAATTGTTAATGTATAATATAGACAAACAAATGTTTATTATATTCAAATATAAATTAGGAGGAATAATATGAATAACGAAAATCCAGAAAAGAAAAAAGCACTAGAAATGGCATTAGGACAAATTGAAAAACAATTTGGTAAAGGGGCTGTAATGAAACTTGGAGATTTTACAGCAATGAATGTAGAAGCTATTCCAACAGGAGCATTAAGTTTAGATATAGCTTTAGGAATAGGAGGTATTCCTAGAGGAAGAATTATAGAAATATTTGGACCTGAGTCATCAGGTAAAACAACACTTGCATTACACATGATTGCAGAGGCACAAAAATTAGGTGGAGAAGCTGCATTTATAGATGCAGAGCATGCACTAGATCCAGTTTATGCTAAACATTTAGGAGTAGATATAGATAATTTAATAGTATCTCAACCAGATACAGGAGAGCAAGCTTTAGAAATAGCTGAGGCATTAGTGAGAAGCGGTGCAATAGATATAATTGTTATAGACTCTGTTGCTGCATTAGTTCCAAAAGCAGAAATAGATGGAGACATGGGAGATTCTCATGTTGGTTTACAAGCAAGATTGATGTCACAAGCTCTAAGAAAATTGGCAAGCGTTATTAATAAATCAAAATCAGTTATAGTGTTTATTAACCAATTAAGAGAAAAAATTGGAGTAATGTTTGGAAACCCAGAAACAACGCCAGGTGGTAGAGCTTTAAAGTTCTATGCATCTGTTAGACTAGACATAAGAAAAATAGAAACAATGAAGCAAGATGGAGAAGTGGTTGGAAATAGAGCTAAAGTAAAAGTAGTAAAAAATAAAGTGGCTCCACCATTTAGAGAGGCAGAATTTGACATAGTATATGGAAAAGGAATATCTAAAGTAGGAAATATACTAGATTTAGGAGTTAATTTAGATATAGTAAACAAAAGCGGTGCTTGGTTCTCTTATAATGGAGAAAGAATTGGACAAGGTAGAGAAAATGCTAAAAAATATTTAGAGGATCATCCAGAAATAACAGCTGAAATAGAGAAGAAAGTAAGAAATAACTTTTCGGAAGCTTTTGAAAAAAGTTTAGGAGATGAAGAAGTAGACCCAGAACAAGAAAAAGCACCAGAAGAGGAAGAAAACTAAAACTACTGAAACTTAAGTTACTAGACTAAAATTTCTGCAAGACTATACAATAAAAAAATAATTGCAAATAATTATAATTAATGGAAGTAGAGAAATGTCATATACAATAGAAGAATTTGATAGTGTAAAAACAAAAGTATTAAAATATATTATGTATAAGAAGAGAACTGAAAAAGAAGTAAGGCAGAAGTTCTCTTCTTCTGTTGATGAAAATCTATTAGATGAAGTAATTGAAAATTTAAAAGAATTAGGATATATTAATGACTTAAGATATGTAGAAAGAGCTGTAAATGAATTTGTTGCAATAAATACTTTATCTATAAGAGAAATTGAATATAAACTATATTCAAAAGGTGTTAATAATGCTATAATAGAACAGTATATACAGAGTAATATAGAAGAGCTAAAAGAATATGAGCAACAATGTGCACAGAAAATATACTATAAAAAACAGCCTACAATGGAAAAAGAAGATATAATTAATTTCTTAAGAAAAAAGGGTTATACATCAGAAACAATACGAAACTTAGAAGAATAGGCTTTTTAGAGATTTTTATTATATAAACTATAAAGAATACATATAATATTTTTTTATAAAAGTATAACATGCAAGGTATTGCGATATATAAATAAGGTAAATATCCTAAAGGGAGTAAAATATGCAAAACATTTTAACTTATGAATCAACTAAATATCCTATAAAAATAGAGAACTTTGAGGGGCCTCTTGATTTACTATGCCATTTAATAGATAAAAATAAAATGGATATATGCGATGTTAAAATAAGCAAAATTGCAGACCAATATATAGATTATATAAATGCCATGGAAGAAATGAACTTAGAGATTGCAAGCGAATTTTTAATTATGGCATCTGCACTTATATACTTAAAATCAAAAAGTTTACTTCCTAAAGAGACAGATGATGAGGAGGAGCTTTCAGAAGAAGAGCTTTTAAGAAGGATTATTGAATACAAAAAATACAAAGAAATATCAACAAAACTTAAGGAATTATTTATTGAAAATTCTAAAAAAGTTTTTAAACAGCCTGACGTAGTTGAACTTCCAAAACAAAAAATAGAAATTCAATATAAACGAGAGGATATAGAAAAAGCATATAAAAATATAGTAAATAGGAGTAAAAATAGATTAAATCAAAATGCTAAGAATATTGACAAAATAGCAATTGTAGACCATTATACAGTTGCAGAAAAAGTAAAAGAAATGTTTAAAGCTCTTATTTCGAATAAAAAATTCGTATTTAATAAGTTATTCCCTGCTAAAAAGTGTGATAAAGAGGAAATTGTTACTGCTTTTACAGGTTTGCTAGAGCTTTCAAGAAGAAGCAAAGTAATTACAAACCAAGAAGTTATTTTTGGAGATATTACTGTAGAAAAAGCTAATAGAAAAGCAAATACTGAAAATAAATAGTAGAATATAAAAAACACAATAACTAAAATAAAAAATTAAAGGTAAGTAAGAATAAAATAGATAAAATAAATAATAAGTTGGGAACATCAAGCAATATAAAATAATAAAATAAGCAAATAAGTAAATAAAAAAATAAGTAAAAATATGTTTAAATTAATAAAAAATGGAAAAACTAATATTAGAGTTTACCTTAAAGGAGGTTTACGATGGTATTGGTTTTTATTTTTTTAGCGATAATTATATTAATAACCCTATTTTTGTTTTTAGTTGTAGCATCTAATTTAAGAATTAGCTTTGAAAATTTTAATTTTAATAATACAAAACAAAGCACAGCAGAAGAAACCAAAGAATCAAAAGAAGCAGAAAAATATAAAATAAAAGAGAGAGATAAATTTAACATAAAAATATCATTAGTTTTATTCAAGAAAATTACATGGCTATTTGTTAACCTAAATAAAGAAAGACTAAACAAAATTGCTAAAAAAGCACATTTAAATAAAGATACTTTAATACAATTAGAAAAAGATTTTAAACCACAAGATTTTAAAATATTAAAAAGTTTAAAACCTAAAATAACAAGTTTAAACTTAGATATAAATTTAGGTTTAGAAGATGTTGTAATAACGTCCTATTTAGTAGTGGGTATATCTATTTTAATATCTAATATTTTACCATTTTTAGTAGAAAAAGAAGATTATAATAATTGTAAGTATAATGTAAATCCAATTTATTTGAACAAAAATTTATATAAAATATCATTTAACTGTATAATTGAAGAAAAAATGGTACATATTATCAATATACTATTTAAAATTATAAAGAAAGGAAGAAGTGATAAATATGAGCGAACATCCAATAGAGGGTCTTATGACTACAGCAATGAACAGTTTGCAAAATATGGTTGATGTAAATACTATTGTAGGAGAGCCAATTGAAACTACAAATAATATTATAATTATTCCAATTTCAAAAGTTGGCTTTGGGTTTGCAGCAGGAGGCAGTGAGTTTAAAGGAGAAACTGTAGATGAATATACAAAAAGAGAAAAGGAAGAGGCTATACAATATAGATTACCATTTGGTGGTGGTAGCGGAGCAGGTGTTTCTATTACCCCAGTAGCATTTTTAGTTGTACAACAAAATAATGTAAAACTACTACCAGTTTCGCACTGCTCATCATTAGACAGATTATTAGACTATGTACCAGACTTGATGGAAAAGTTAAATAACCAATTGAACAAATTAATGCAAAATATGCAACAAGACAAAAAGGATCAAAATAAAAGAAAAGAGACAATTCAAAAAGAAATAAAACAAACTTTAGAGGATATGACAGACAACCCAATAGTAAGCAAAATTAAACCTCGTAGAAGCAAGGTAACTAGACAAGAGCCTACTACTACTTATGAATATGAATACAACGAGACCGAAGAACAAGAAAATGAAGGGATAGACGAATAGGATAATAATAAAATAACTAATCTGACTATGAATATTAAATGAAAAACATTAAAAAAAAACAAACATTACAAAAATATAACAAATAGATTGAATTTATGTTACATTTATTCAATCTATTTGTTTTTTGTGTTATATTGATAAAAAAGGGAGAAAGGAGCCTATAATATATTATAAAAATATTTAAGAGATAGATTACAGTTAATATTTTTATAATATATTATGTTAACATGACTATGAAATATAGCAGAGGAACAAGCAAAATAGGTTTGCCAGAATTATATAGATTTGGAGTAGAACTAGAGGCTTTTAATGTAAATACTGGAAGAGCAAAAGAAGATAAACCTAGTTTATACAGATCACCTGAAAGCATAGAATTTTTAAAACAACATAGATGGAAAAATGCAAACATGTTCCAAGAAGATTTAGTAATGCATGGAGGGGCAGAATGTGTTTCGCCAATTTTGTATGATAGAGAGGAAGATTGGCAAAATTTATCTGAAGTATGCATGCATATAAAAAACTTTCCAGGCAAATATGGAGATACTGTTGTAACAGATGACAAATGTGGCTGCCATGTACACATAGATGCGAGGACACTAACAGGAAAAAATATAAAAGAAACAGAAGCTATAACAGCCAACTTCTTAAAAATATGGGCAGAAGGAGAAGAGCTTATATATAAAATGTGCAATGAAGAAGGAAGCGAGCTAAGACCAGGAGCTTTAGAAAATAGACAAAAAGGTCTTACAAGACTAGTTATGAAGCTTCAACACATTAAAGCAATGGCAAGCCCAATGGGAAAGAAAATAAAAAAGGACATAGATAAAGGAAGATTAAAAGTATCATATAAAAAACAAAACTTTTTAAGAAGAGCCATAACAACAGGTAAATTAGACCCTAGGAGATATTATGGACTAAATCTTACCAATATAGGAAATCCGAAGAAAAATACAATAGAATTTAGAATTGGAAACGGAACTTTAAATCCAGAAACAATAAAACAAAATGTATTTTTATATGCTTCAATAATAGAGGCAGCTAGGACTGCTGCACTTGAACCTGAAAAAAATCAAGAACAACTTAACGAATTTTTTAGAGAAGATGTAACAGAAGAGCAAAAAGCGGATGCTTTTTTAAATTTATTATTTGAAGATGAAGAAGATAGAAAAATTTATAGAGATAGATGGGAATCTGTAAAAGATGCACATGTATTTGAAAGAAATCAAGAGCAATTTGCTCAAACCTTTAAAAGAGAAGAATTTAAACAGATAGCAGAAAAAACGCCAATGACTATGGTAAAGGACGCATTTGATAAAATAAGAGAGGCTATGCAACAGAAAGATATAAAAGAAAGGGAAACTAATGATGGATTGGAACTATGAAATTGCATTAACCGAAGTAGATGAAATTTTAAATTTTACTGATACTGAATTAGTAAATAAAATTCCTGTAGCTTTTAGAAAATTTATAGAAAAGAATAAAAACAAGGATTATAGACCGAACATAACACCAGGAATTCCTATTAGTGAGCAAGTAATAAAAAAAGAAACTAAGGCAATTTTAAGTCTAATTTTTAGAAGTTACTGGGCGACAGAAGAAGAAAAGAAAGAACTAGAAAAAAATGATAAAATAACATATGAAATGCTTAAAGCAGAAACAGAAATAAAATTTCCAAAAAGCAATTCATCTAATTATAATTTAGATGAATACTCTTTGGAACATGAAAAAACAGAAGATAAAGAAACTAATGAAAACATGCAATTAATCTCTATAGAAGATATGCCATGGTATAAAAAGATTTTTATAAAATTACTAAAAATATTTAAGCTTAGAAATTAGGGACAGACATTAATTTCTAAAACTCCACTTGGTAAATACATAGTTTATCATGTTAATTAAATTATTTTTTTCTACTGTTTCATTGGCAATAATATTTACTCTAGAAATTTCGTTTCCATCAACAGTATAAACTATATTTCCTACAACGTCTCCTTTGTTTATAGGGGCACTGATTTTATCCGGAATATTAATAGTTTGTTCTACATTTTTAGATTCACCCTTTTTTATTAATGCTCCTGCAGAATTTTCATAGGTAAGCTCAATATTGTCTTTCACACCTTTTTCTACAGAAATAGTTTTTAGAATATCGTTTGCATTTGCAAATTTAGAATACTGAAAATTGTTAAATCCATAATCTAAAAGTTTTTCTGCTTCTGCAAATCTAATTTTAGTAGTAGGTGCTTTCATTACGACTGCTATTAAAGATAAATCATCTCTTGTAGCACTTGCAGATAAATTATATAAGGCAATAGATGTTGAACCTGTTTTTAATCCAGTTGCTCCTTTGTAGTTTCTTATTAATTTATTTGTATTTACTAGTTCAGACTTTCCATCACGAAGGGAGTCCATCCATATAGTTGTGTATTTGGTAATGTCAGGGTGTTTAGTAAGAAGTTCCCTAGACATAAGAGCTATATCATATGCTGATGTTTCGTGTCCGTCTTCATCTATTCCATGGCAGTTTTTAAAAGTAGTATCATTCATACCAAGTTCTTTGGCTTTATCATTCATTTGTGCAACAAATGCTTCTTGACTTCCCGCTAAATATTCTGCCATTGCAACTGTACAGTCGTTTGCAGATACGACACATATAGCCTTTAACATTTCATCTACGGTAAGCTCTTCTCTAACATCTAACCATATCTGTGACCCGCCCATTGCAGCAGCTTCTTCTGTACATGGAATTTTGTCAGTATATGATAATCTTCCAGAGTCTATTGCTTCCATAATAAGAAGTAAGCTCATAACTTTAGTAACACTTGCAGGTCTTAATTTTTGATGCATATTGTGGTCATATAGTACTCTTCCTGAATTTTGCTCAATTAAAACAGCTCCGCCACATTCTAAATTAAGGTCTGTTCCAACAGAAGTAGTATTTGTTAGTGTACTTGTATTAGATAATGTGTTTGTTACTTCATTAGATGTAGCATTTTCTGCTGTATTTACTTCACTAGAAGTAGCATTTTTGGTTGGGTTTTCTACCACATTTGTATTCGAATTAGTAACGTTTGCGCTAGTTTGAATAGAATTATTTAAAGGCTCTGAAGTAGGAGACCAGACGTATATTTCTGAGCTAGCTAGTGAGGTTGTAACCATAAAAAATGAAATAACAAATATACAAAAAAATATTGTTAGTTTTTTAAATGACATAAAAAATACCTCCGAATAGTTATTAAACTTAGTAAATACTATTCAAAGGATTTTTATTTTAGAATTAAAACTAATATTCTAATTTTAAAATTTTTGCAATAACTTTATCTTTAGTTACTTCTACTAACAATTTAATGTCGTTATTTGTGTTGTTTTTAAATTTTAAGTCTAATGTATTATATGCAACGGTGGCATCATCTCCCATTTTTACATAGCCAACTTCTTTGCCATGTTCATGCCTTTCTGTTATTTTTATACCTTTAACTTTTAAGGCAACATTGTATATTGTAGTACTTACTTGGCAATTTCCACCACCATATCCTTTTACCTTTTTACCATTAACAAAAACTCCAGCTTTTTCGTATCCTTTTTCTTCGGTAGGACTACCAACTATTTTATTAAAAGAAAATTCTTCGCCTTTTTTTATAATAGTGCCATTTATTTTTTTAGCACTAATTTCCATGTTTTTGTCTCTATTTTCATCATCAATTTGAATTGGCGTAGAGTAAGAGGCAATTTCAATTTCGTCTACAGCAGATTCTTTTATTTCTTTGGAAGTGTTTTCATTTGCTACACTATTATTTACATTATTTGTTGAGGTATTTTGATAATTTAAGCTAGAAGAAGCTTTTTCAGTATTATAGGTTTGAGAATTAGAAGAATATTCTTCTTTACTATTTGCATTATTATTAATATATTTGATTAAAATAAAAACTAATAAAGCAATAATAAGAATTACAAAAAAATATTTTAATTTTTGCATTTATATCAGTCCTTTCAAAATATATTATTTGTTTTTAAATAAAAAATATGTTGCATATTATTTCTAAAAGTAGTATAATTAATCTGTAGTACAATTAGGAGAAAAAATATGATAGGTAAAATTTGGAAAAAAGTTTTGTTTTTTATATTAATAATTGCATGTCTTTTTAATATAATAAATAAGTTAGTACATAAAGCTTCTTTAGACCAAGAGTTGCAGTCATCAGCTAGTTATATATTAGAACAGCAAATGCAAGAAAAAAGTAATAACTAATTTTAATATAAAGTAAAAAATTTAAACTATTTAATTTTTAAATACAATTCAAATAGATAATTTATCAAATTTAGTTAGAAATTTAATCATATACTTGAAAAATTTTCTAATATATGTTATGATATAAAATAGTTTTTTTAAAAAAGTAAAGGAGAGGTGAATACAAAATGAAAGAAGGATTACATCCAGCATATAATGAAACAACTATTACATGTGCATGTGGTAATGTTATGAAAGTTGGTTCAACAAAACAAGATTTAAAAGTTGATATTTGTTCTAAATGCCATCCATTCTGGACAGGAAATTTAAAAAGAGAAACAACTGGTGGTAGAGCAGACAAATTTAAGAAAAAATATGGACTTCAATAAAATATTAATTTTGCTAATGCAAAAAATAAAATCAGTAGTAACAAAAGTTGCTACTTTTTTTATTTTCTAAGAAAATTATATATTTTAATATTAGAATATGCTAAAAAATTTAAACATTAAAATAAAAATTAAATTAATCATCAGGTTAATACTAACAGAAATTACTTTTGGCGAAGTTTTAATAAAAATAAAAAATTTTAAGTATTTATGCAAAAATAGAATTGTTTATGTTATAATAAAAAATATGAAATAGGTGAATTAGTTATGATTTATAAACACAAATATCAAACGCCAAATGGTTTTACGGATATTTTAATGAATAGTGACGGCGAATATTTAACAGGCTTATGGTTTGAGGGCTCAAGAGATATTTTAAAACACGAATTAAATTGTGAAGAAAAGGAATTGCCCATATTCAAAGAGACGAGTAAATGGCTAGACATATATTTTAGCGGTGAGAATCCTACTTTTACACCAAAATATAAAATAAATAATTTAACACCATTTAGAAAAGAAGTTTTAGACATAATAAATACTATACCATTTGGAAAAACTATAACATATAATGATATATCTAAAATTATTGCTAAAAACAGAGGAATAAAAAGAATGTCTAGTCAAGCAGTTGGTGGTGCTGTTGGTTGGAACCCAATATGTATTATAATTCCATGCCATAGAGTCGTTGGAACTAATGGAAGTTTAACAGGATATGGGGGAGGAATAAAAAATAAAGTAGCGCTATTAACTCTTGAAAAAAATGATATGAGTAAATTTTTTATTCCTAAAAGAGCTACAGCATTGTAAAAATTTTTAAATAAATTATATTTTAACTTTGCAAAATAATTTATTGCAGATATAACTACTTGGCAAATAGATGCAATTATTAAAAGAATTGGCAAAGCATAGATTAGAACAAGCAAAAGAAAATTTAGAAGAGGCAGAAATATTATATAATGTAAAAAAATATAAAGGAGCAAATAATAGAGCATATTATTCAATATTTCATAGTATAAAAGCAGTTTTGGCTTTAGAACCAATAGATTTTAAAAGACACAAAGATGTGGTAGGATATTTTAATAAGAATTATGTATATCCAGAAATTTTTCCAAGAAAAATGGGAAGCAAAATAGCAGATGCAAGCTCAGTAAGAGAGGATTCTGATTATGATGATGAATATATAGTTAAACCAGAAGATACTTTAAAACAAATAGAAACAGCAAAGGAACTTTTAAAATTAGTTGAAGAATATTATAGATAAGTACTAAAAAAGATATACAGTAAATAAATAGGAGCACCAAAGGGTGTTCTTTTTTTGATAGAGAGTAGATTTGTTATTTCATCTTCTTTGATAGAGGATAAGAACAATATAATAGAATAATTTTCTTTTGGTGTTATTATAAAAAAATTACAAGTTATATAATACAAATAAAATAGAGCAGATATGCAAGAATTAAACTAACTATAAATGGGAATGAAGAAATATTTGCAAATTTAGAAGATAATATTGCAAGTAGAGAATTTTTAGAGATGTTACCTCTAACACTTACATTTGAAGATTTTAATAATACAGAAAAAATTGCAAATATACCAAGTGAATTAAATGTAGATGGATTACCTAGTGGATATACACCATTGGTAGGAGATTTAGCTTATTATGAACCTTGGGGAAATATATCAGTATTTTATGAAGATTTTAGGTATTCAAATTCTTTATACAAATTAGGAACATTAGAATCTGGAGCAGATATTTTTGGAAATATGAATGAAGATTTTGAGGTTACTATAGAAAGAGTAAATTAGAAATATGTTAAGGAGAAATTGATATGAGTCTTACAATAAATATTTATTATACTGGAGAAAATGGTTCAGCAAAGCAATTTGCTGAAGAAATGATAAAAAGCAGCATCTTTTTCAAAAAATATTGACAGAGTTTTAGCATAGCGATATATATAAGGTAGCAAACTAAAAAATTGGATAAATTAATTTTTAAGGAGGAATAGATTATGGAAAAAGCAAAAGTTTATTTTTGTAAGGAGATTACACCAGAAAACATTGTAAAAATGTTTAAAACATTAGGGAAGAAATTACCTGGAAACGTTGCAGTAAAAATGCATTCAGGAGAAAAGGGAAACCAAAACTATTTAAGACCAGAATTTGTAAAAGATATGATTGATTATGTTAATGGAACAGTTGTTGAATGTAATACAGCATATGAGGGAGCAAGAAACTATACAGAGAAGCACCTACAACTTATTAAAGAACATGAATGGGATAAATACTTTAAGTTTGATTTATTAGATAGAGAAGGTCCAGATTTAGTATTAGATATTCCAAATGGAAAAGTTTTAAAGAAAAACTATGTTGGTAAAAATTTAGCAAATTACGACTCAATGCTTGTATTGTCACATTTTAAAGGACATGCAATGGGTGGCTATGGAGGAGCTTTAAAACAATTATCAATAGGATGTGGCTCATCAGCAGGAAAAACTTTAATCCATACAGCCGGTGTAACAGATGACCAAACTAAATTATTTGATAATTTACCAGAACAGGACAGATTTTTAGAGGCAATGGCAGATGCAGCAGAATCAGTAGTCAACTATTTTAAAGGAAATATGGCATTTATCAATGTTATGAAAAATATATCAAAAGACTGTGATTGTGATGCAAATGCATCGCTACCTTGTATGAAAGATATCGGAATTTTAGCATCTTTAGATCCGGTTGCAATAGACCAGGCTTGCTTAGACCTTGTATATAATTCAGAAGATCCAGGAAAAGATACTTTAATAAAAAGAATAGAATCTTTACATGGTGTTCATACAATAGAGGCAGCAGCAGAACTTGGAGTTGGAACAAGAGAATATGAATTAATAAATGTAGATTAAGATTTTGTCGAATGCATAATAAATATGCACCAAAAACATTTAAACTAAGAGTTTAATAAAAAAAGTTTATAATAAATGATATAATTTATAAAAAAATTAAACTAATTGTCGGAAATAAATTGATTTTATCCTACAATTAGTTTAAATATTATTTGGAAGAATAATCTGGAAATTTATAATTTAATAAAAAATACTACACAAATTAATAAAAGTATGATAGAATAACTTAGAATAAAAATAAAAAGGAGGAATTAACCATGTCAGGACATTCAAAATGGCATAATATTCAAGCAAAAAAAGGAAAAGCAGATGCAGCAAGAGGAAAAATATTTACAAAATTAGGAAGAGAATTACTACTAGCAGTAAAGCAAGGTGGACCTGACCCGGCAAGTAATTCCAAATTAAAAGATGTAATTGCAAAATGCAAGGCAAACAACATGCCAAACGACACAATAAATAACGCAATAAAAAAAGCTTCAGGTGCAGGAAATAGCGAAAACTATGAAGAAATTACATACGAAGGTTATGGTGTAGGAGGAGTTGCTCTAATTGTAGAAGCAAGTACAGATAACAAAAATAGAACAGCAGCAGATGTACGTCATGCTTTTGATAGAGCAGGTGGAAACTTAGGAACATCAGGTTGTGTATCATATTTATTTAGTAAAAAAGGAGTTATAGTAATAGATAAAACTACAACAAACCTATCAGAAGATGACTTAATGATGCTTGCTTTAGATAATGGAGCAGAGGATTTCCAAGCAAGTGATGAAGTATATGAGATAACAACTTTGCCAGAAGACTTCTCTAGTGTAAGAGAAGCACTAGAATCACAAGGAATAGAATTTTTAGAGGCAGAAATTCAAATGGTTCCATCTACATATATTAAACTAGATGAAAAAGATGGAGAAAAAATGCAAAGATTAATAGATAACTTAGAAGACTTAGATGACGTAATGAACGTATATCATAACTGGGAAGAATAATATAAAAGAATATGGTCAGTATTAAATTATATAACGAATAGTATTAATTATATGGGATATATTATTTATAATATATTTTAGTGAGGTGTAACATATGAAAAAACATAAGGGATTAAAAATATTAATAATTGTATTAGTTATTTTAATAGTTTTAGTTATTGCAACACTGGCATTACTATATGTATTTACAGATTTATTTAAAACAAATAAACAACTATTTGCAAAATATATAGCAAGTATGACAAATGAAAAAACAGCATTTTTCACGACATCATTACAAGAATACAAAAATAAAAAGCAAATAACACCTTATGAAAATAGTGGAAGTATAACTGCAAACATAAATGCATTGCAAACTTCTAATTCTTCTTCGAGCATTGCGACAGATTCTACTGTACAAATAAATAATATGCTTAAATATGGAAATGACACAAGAATAAATTTTTCAGGCAAAGTGGATGTTGCTAATAATAGAGATGAGCAAGATATAAATATCTTTTATAACAATGATGTTAGCTTACCTTTTAAGTATAAGCATGTAGGAGATTACTATGCTCTTCAAGCAGATTTTGTATTGCCAAATTATATAGGAATAGAAAACAATAATATTCCAGAATTACTACAAAAACTTGGAATAAATGTAACTACATCAGCACAAATTCCATCAAAACTTGAAATCCAAGAATTACAGTCATTACAATTGTCAGAAGAAGAAATCACGCATTTAATTAATAATTATGTTACACCAGTTTTAGAAAGCTTATCAGAAGATAAATTTACTAAAACAAAAAATCAAGATAATTCAGTATCTTATAATATTACTCTTACTATGGAAGAAATAAAGAATATAGCTATACAAGAGTTACAAACATTAAGCCAAGATACAGTTATAATTAATAAAATCAATAGTATATATCAAGAAATAAGTAATAGCACAGAAAACTTAATTACATCAGAGATTATAAATAATATTATTGCTAACTTACAAGAATATAATACAGAAGATGGAGAAGTAAGTATAACTATTACACAAATAAATGGAAAAGTTAATAAAATAGAATTTATTTTTCCAACAAGTGTTTCTACAAATATGAGTTTAGGAACAGAAAACACTACAAATAAAGACATTTACGAAACAACTTTTACAATTACCAAAGATGAAACAGCTTCAAATTTAACATATAATATCGAGTTATTATTAGATAATGGAGAACAACAATCCTCAGCGGAAATTGAAATGTCTTATAACAATATTAACACAAATAGTGTTGTGGAAAATCATTCTATTACTACAACTATAAATGACATAGTTAATATGAAATATAATTTTTCAAATAATGTTGTATTTGCAAATAGTGTAGGAATTGTAGACTTTGATTTAAATAATACAATTATACTAAATAATTATAAGCAAGAAGATATCCAAATCTTTTTAAGTCAATTAGGACCTATAATAGCTAAAAAGAACGAAGAACAAATGCAAGAAATTGGCTATCCAACCGAATTGATAAACCCTATATTTTTGTGGGTTGCAGGACCTGCTTTAAGTATATATAGTTACAACATGACATCAGGCGCGTTATTAGAAAACAACAATTTATCTAATATGCAGGTAACTTCATATAATCAACAATTTTTACAATATGAAGGAACTAGAACAGGGGCACAAGTAAGGACTTTAGTTAATGTTATTAATACGCACAATACTAGTACAACTAATCCAAGTGAACAAATACAAATTACAACAGAAGACTATGGAGAAGGAGGTGCATTGCCAGCACCAACAACTATGCTAGGAAGTAATCAATCTCCTGCACTAGTTACTGGAAAAAACTATAAAGTTACATTTGCATATGATCCAACCACAGGATATATAACTGCTTGTGGAATAACAGAAGTAGCAAGTGAAAGTGAAAACAATTCATTAAATGCAATTGTAGATAATTCAAGTGTAGTTTCTAACGGTATTGTTAATTCTAGCTTACAAAATTAGAAATTACTTAATTATAAATTGACTAAAATTTATTTAAAGAGTAATAAGCAAAAAATATATATTAAATTAAATAAATAGTTCTAAAAATAAAAACATAGCATATATATTAATATATGACTATGTTTTATTTTTTTACTTAAAAACTATTGTGAGGTTAAAAATGGACAACATATTAAGCTTAATAAATTATTTTCCGCTTCAAATAAGAGACAAGATTTTAAAATATAGAGATAAATTTAATATGTTAGAAGAAATAAGAATAAAAACAAATGTAAATATAATTTTAAAAATCGGACAAGCAGACATAATTGTAGATTATATAACAAATCAAGATGAACTTTTACAAATACTACAGACTATATGTGATAACTCAATTTATTCATATCAATCTCAAATATGTAATGGCTATATAACACTTAAAGGTGGGCATAGAGTAGGAATTACAGGAAGTACAGTTATAGAAGATGGAAAAGTTAAAAATATTACGTACATATATAGTTTAAACTTTAGAGTGGCAAAGGAAATTATAGGATGTAGTGAAAGTATAATAAAAGATATACTCAAATTAGAGGAAAACACTATTTATAATACAATTATTGTTTCACCACCAGGAAGAGGAAAAACAACGCTTTTACGAGACATAGTAAGACAAATAAGCAACGGAATACCTAAATTAGGATTTAAAGGAATTAATGTTGGCGTGGTAGACGAAAGAGATGAAATTTCGGCAATGTATAAGGGAATACCACAAAACGAAATTGGAATAAGGACAGACGTGCTCTCTAATATTCCAAAGGCAATAGGAATGAAAATGTTAATAAGGTCAATGAACCCAAAAGTTATTGTTGCAGACGAAATTGGAACAGAAGATGATGCCAAAGCAATAAACTATGCTGTTTGCTCTGGCGTAAAAGGAATTTTTACAGCTCATGGAGAAAGCATAGAAGATATTTTGGTAAATCCTATATTAAGTAAATTGTACAATTTAAATGTGTTTGAACTATTTTTGTTCATTGATGAAAATAGAAATATAAAAAAACATATTTGTAAAAGAAAAGAGAAAGGAGAGAGTGGCAATACATATAATATGTATGCTGTATAACGAGATATGGGTTTGATAAAAATTTTTATTTTTGCAATGATAATAGGAGCTAGTAGCGTTATAGGTATAATGATTGCAAAAAAATATGCTAATAGAGAATTTGAGTTAAAAGAAATGAAAAATGCATTAAATATGTTTGAAAATAAAATAAAATTTACATATGAAGATATTCCAACAGTTTTTAGTGATATATCACAAAAAATATCTGGAAATGTAGGAAAAATTTTTAAGACTGCTTCTATTCAAATGAAAGATATGCAAGCAGGCATAGCATGGGAATATGCAGTAAACAATACTTGGTCAAATTTTAATAAAGAAGATATAGATATAATTAAAGGACTGGGAAGAATGCTTGGAAAAACAGATTTAAATGGTCAAATAAGCGAAATAAATTTAGTAGAAAACTTTATAGATAATCAGCTAGAAGAAGCAAAACTAGAAAAAGAAAAAAATGCAAAAATGTATAAAACACTTGGGCTTGTTATAGGAATAACTATTGTAATTATCTTAGCTTGACCAAAATTAAGTAAATTATATTTTATTCTTAATTAGATTTAATAAACTACATAAATATTAGTTTTTAAAATTTAAGACTTACAATTTTAAAATATTTTATTAGTATTAATACTTTATTTAAGCGTTTTTAAACTTGAATTTACATTAAAGAGGAAGAAAAAATAGTTTGAAAGAAATTGCTTTCATAACTATGTGTGCCCTTTAGAGCAAAGCGAGAAAGGAATGAAATTTATTATGGATATAAGCTTATTATTTAAAATAGCTGCAATAGGAATTCTAGTAGCAGTTTTATACCAAGTTTTAGTAAGAGCTGGAAGAGAAGACCAAGCAATGATGACAACTTTAGCAGGATTAGTTATAGTTTTAACACTAGTTATAAAAGAGATTAGTACATTATTTACTACAGTTAGAACAATGTTTGGTTTATAGGTAATCCACTTAACAAATACCTAAATTTATATACAAGGAGTTTCGTATATTTATATACGAGAAAATATATGGACATTATTAAAATTATAGGGGTTGGTTTAATTGCACTTATAATAATTATAATTGTAAAACAATACAGACCTGAATTTACAATGTATGTTTCTGTAGCTGCTGGAATTATTATTTTACTTTTAGTAATGGACAAACTTTCTTCAATTATAGACTTATTGACAAATTTAGCAAATAAAACATCTGTAAATAATGAATTTATATTTTTGCTAATTAAAATAACAGGAATTGCTATTTTGACAGAGTTCGCTTCAAGTGTATGCAAAGATTCTGGAGAGACTGCAATTGCTTCTAAAGTAGATATGGGAGGAAAAATTATTATAATAGCAATGTCAATCCCTATAATAGCAAGTCTTTTAGAAACTATATTAAAAGTTCTTCCTTAAATAATATATGTCATTAAGAATTTAAAAGATAGGAGTACAAATGAAAAAACGAAAATTCTGTCTTAAGTTAATAATATTAACCGTTTTTTTTGTATTTATATGTACTAGCAATACATTAGCAAACGAAACAAGTACAGAAGATATACTGGAATCTCAGAAAGACTCTTTAAATATAAGTGGCTTTTTAGAAGAAGCAGACAAGTATACATCAGACTTATATGGAGATATGGACGTAGGAGAAATATTTAATAAAGCTATAAAAGGAGAAATAGATAATGAAAGCATTATAAAAAGATTTTTAAGTATTATAGGTAAAGAAATTATAGATTGTATAGGAGTGCTAGGAACTGTAATTGTAATAATTGTTATACACAGCATACTAAAAAGTATTAGCGATGGCTTAGAAAATAAGACAGTTTCGCAAATTGTATACTATGTGCAATACATATTAATTGTAACATTAATAATGGTAAATTTTTCAGATGTTATATCAATGGTTAGAAACTCAATTGATAGCCTAGTTGGATTTATGAATAGCTTAATTCCTATTCTTATAACTTTAATGTTAACTACCGGAAGTTTTACATCAGCAGGACTGCTAGAACCAATATTACTATTTTTAATAACATTTATAGGCAATTTTATAAATATGATAATTATTCCATTTGTACTTATATCTACAGCATTGGCAATTGTATCAAAAGTTTCAGAAAGAATACAACTAGATAAATTATCAAAATTTTTTAACTCAGCTGTAATATGGGTTTTAGGAATTGTTCTTACAATATTTGTAGGTCTAGCATCAGTAGAAGGAAGTTTAAGTAGTACTGTAGACGGAGTTACTGCAAAGACTACAAAAGCAGCTGTCTCAAATTTTATTCCTGTGGTAGGAAAAATTTTAGGAGATGCAGTTGAAACAGTAATAGGATGTGGAGCAATTTTAAAAAATGCAGTTGGAATAATTGGCGTTATAGTTGTTATTTCAATATGTATGGCTCCTATAATAAAACTTGCTATACTTATGGGGCTATATTACCTGTGTGCAGCTGTATGTCAACCTATTGCAGATGGGAAAATAATAAAATTATTAGACCAAATGGGAGATACTTTTAAAATATTATTTGCAATTTTATGTAGTATAAGCATTATGCTAATTATTGGAGTTACATTAGTAATAAAAATTTCTAATAGTGGATTAATGTATAGATAAGAACGGAGGAAAAATGATTGAGTGGGTTACAAGTTGGGCTCAAGGAATAATTATTGCTGTTATTATAGCGACTATTATAGAAATGATTTTGCCAGATGGAAATTGTAAAAAGTACATAAAGGTAGTAATTGGAGTATATATATTGTTTTCAATTATATCTCCAGCTATTACGAAAATTACAGGAAAAGATTTTAACATAAGTGAAGAATTCAATTTAGATAAGTTTTATGCAGAGGCAGATAGTAAATCCATATATAATGAATTAAATTCTAATAATTCAAATAATGTTATGGACATTTATATTACAAATTTAAAATCAGACATAACAGCAAAGCTAAAAAATAAAGGATATGAAGTTATAGATTGTAATATTGAGATAAAAGATGAAGAAACATATGAAATAAGTTCTTTAAATTTAAGTTTAAAAAAGATTAACGAAAATGATAACAACAAAAATGAAAGTTCAAATAATAATATAAATAAGGTTGAAAGAGTAGAAGAGATAAACGAAATTAGTATTAGCATAGAAGAAAACAACAAAGAAAATAATGAAAAAGATAGCACAAATACTTCAAGTAGTACGAGCACTTCAAATAATGAAAATAACGAAACAACAAAAAATTATAATACAGATTTAACAGCTTATGAAAAAAATAAAGTAAAAGAATATTTAGAATCTACTTATGAGATAAATAAAAATAACATTAGCATAGAATGAGTAAAAATATTTTTATATTAAGGAGGGAGAATATGTTTAAAGAGAAAATTAAAGCTCTTATTTCAAAAGGAAGCGGAGAAGAAAATAATGGAAACAACAAAAAGAAAATTGAAAATTTAGTGGTACTTATACTTATTTTAATAATTACAGTTATCGTAATTAATCTAATTTGGAATGGAGATAACGAAAACAAAGAGAGTGAACCAGCCTCAGATCCAAATAAAAAACTTGCTACATCTATGGAGGAAAGCTATAACAATGAAATAATGCAAACATCCGCTTCTTCATATGAAATAGATAAAGAACTAGAACAAATACTTTCTAAAATACAAGGAGTAGGAGAGGTAAACGTTATGATTACATACTCACAAACGAGCCAAACAGTGCCTTTATATAATGAAGATACAACTACAAAAGACACAGAAGAAACAGACGAGTCAGGCGGCACAAGAAAAATAACAGAGTCAGATAGCAAAAAAGACATAATATTTAAAGAAAATGACGGAGAAAAAGAGCCTATAACACAAAGTATAATAAGTCCTAAGATAGAAGGAGCTATTATAGCTGCTAAAGGTGCAGCAAATGCAGAAGTAAAAAGCAAAATAGTTCAAGCGGTAGAAGCGGTAACTGGACTTGCGACACACAAAATTCAAGTATTTGAAATGCAAGAGTAGTAAAATATACTTAAATAAAATAAGAGCAGAGCAATTTGGTAGCAAGCAGTAATTAAAACAATAAGTAATAATTAAGAAAAAACAATAAATCTTATATTGGTGAATGTTGCTGTATAAATAAACACATAAACAATAAGTATAGAAAGGAGATAAAAAATGTTTATGAAGGTAATTAAGAAAAATCAAATAGTAGTATTTGTTGTAGCCTTAATGTTAATAGTAGCAGGTTATCTTAACTTTAGTGGAGATAGCACTATAAATAACTTAATACCTACAAGTACTTTAGCAGATAGTGAAGAAATGGCATCTATAGGAGATGCAAAACTAGTTAGTGCAAATATAGTTGAAGGAAATAACGAAAAAAGCGAAAGTAATGGAAATGAAGAAATACTAGAAGATAATATCGAGCAGACGAATAATGTGCAATCAAATATAAACAATATAGAAAATAATGCTAATACAACACCAACAACTGGAGAAACAATAGAAACAGAAGAAAATATAGCTACTAATAGTGCGACAGCAGAAAACAATTATGGTTCAGATAATTATTTCACTCAATCTAGATTAGATAGAGATACAATGTACTCACAAACATTAGATACATATCAAAAAATAATAAATAATGAAAATATATCAGAAGACCAAAAATCAATTGCACAAGAAGAAATAAGCAAAATAAATAAAGAAAAAAACTCAATAATGATTGCAGAAAACTTAATAAAAGTAAAAGGATTTGAAGATTTAATAATATTTGTAAATGGAGAAAATGTTAGCATAATAGTAAAAGCTGATAAACTAGAGGAGAAAGATATAGCTCAAATACAAAATATAATTACTCGTGAATTGGGTGCAAGCATTGAAAATATAAATATAAGCAATAAGTAGTTGGAAATTAGGGACAGGTCCCAACTTCCCGAATCGGGAAAAAATGACCTGGTCCCAATTTCCAAAAAAATTACAACTTTTTAGTTGTAATTTTTATTTTTATTGATATAATAATTAAAGAATTACATTAGATAAATTTATAGGAGGTATATATGTTAAAAAGAGTAGCTATTTTAGCAAATGGTGGAGATGTTTCAGGATTTAATGCTGTTATAAGAGCAATATTAAAAACTGCTGAAAATAATGGTGTAGAGTGCTATGGTTTTATAGATGGATATAGAGGATTGCTAAAGAACAATTATGTAAGATTGTCAACAAGTGGAGATGGAAATGCAGTTGGAATTTTACCTAAAGGAGGTTCTATAATAGGTTCTTCTACTAACGCAAATGTGTTTCAATATCCAGTAGAAGAAGATGGAAAAAAGGTTTATAAGGATTTGTCAGATATATGTGTAGAGAATATAAAAAAAGATGAAATTGATTGTTTATTTACACTAGGAGGAGATGCTACACAAAAATCTGCAAGAGATCTTTCTTTAAAAGGAATTAATGTTATAGGAGTTCCTAAAACTATAGATAATGATGTTGCATGTACAGAGATTACTTTTGGATATAATACAGCTGTATCTGTTGCAGCAGATGCGTTAGATAGATTACATACTACAGGAGAAACACATCATAGAATAATGGTACTAGAGGTAATGGGAAGATATGCTGGTTGGATAGCTTTAGAGTCAGCTATAGCAGGTGGAGCAGATGTTGCTTTAATACCAGAAATTCCATATGATATTAATAGTGCTGCAAGAAAAGTAATAAACAGAAAGAATAGAGGAAAAAGTTTTAGTGTAGTAGTTGTAGCAGAAGGAGCAAAGCCAATAGGCGGAGATATTTCTGTAGCAAATGTTAGAGATAATGGCGCAGGTGTTGATAACACAAAACTTGGAGGCGCAGGAGAAAGGGTAGCAAAAGAATTAGAAAAGCTTACAGGTTTAGAAGCAAGATGCACAGTTTTAGGATATATGCAAAGAGGCGGAACACCAACAGCATTTGATAGAGTTTTATCTACAAAATATGGCTCAAAAGCAATGGAACTTGCTTTAAACGGAGATTTTAATAGGTTAGCAGTAATTAAAGATGGAAGATTAAGTTCGGTACCTTTAGAGGAAGTAGTTGGAAATAATAAAGTAATAGGTGCAGTTTCTGGGAATACACCAGAAAGCAATATAAGAAGAGTTACTATGGATCATGATTTAGTAAAAACCGCAAGACATATTGGTATAAATTTGGGAGATTAAAATATTGCAAAGATTATTGAAGTAATGTATAATAGTAAAGGATTATGCATTACTTCTTATACTTTTAAATAAAAACAAATTTAAAACGAAAACAAAGTATAAGAAATATATTAAACTAATACAAATTAAAAGAAAATAGAAATATTATTTAGAATAATAAGATATAACTAAAAATTTAAAATAACAGCGAAGGGAAGAAGAATTATGATAGACTTTAAAGAAAAAATAGCAGAGGAAATATCAAGTATAACAAAATTAGATAAAAATGAATTATATGAATATATAGAAATGCCATCTGATAACAAAATGGGGGATTATGCGTTCCCTTGTTTTAAGTTAGCTAAATCAATGAGAAAGTCGCCACAAATAATTGCTAATGAGTTAAAAGATGGTATTATTTTAAGTGATGAATTCGAAAAAATAGAAGTTGTTAATGGGTATATAAACTTCTTTATTAATAACAAAAAATTAATAGAAAACATTTTAAATGAAGTCGAGGACAAAAAAGAAAAATATGGCAGTAGTAATATAGGACAGGGAAAAAATATTGTAATAGATTATTCATCTCCAAATATTGCTAAACCATTTCATATAGGCCATTTACGTACAACAATTTTAGGTAATAGCTTATATAAAATGTATAAATTTTTAAATTATAATTGTATAGGTGTAAATCATTTAGGAGATTGGGGAACTCAATTTGCAAAGTTAATAGAAGGATATAAAAGATGGGGAACAGAATATGATGTTGAGAATAACCCTATAGAAGAATTAACTAAAATTTATATTAGAATAAATGATTTATGCAAGGAAGATGAAAGTGTTTTAGAACAATGCAGAGATAATTTTAAAAAGCTAGAAGATGGAGACGAATATTGTGTATCATTATGGCAAAAATTTAGAGACTTAAGTTTAAAAGAATTCCAAAGAATTTATGATTTATTAGATATACAGTTTGACTCTTGGAATGGAGAAGCTTTTTATACAGATAAAATGCCAGAAGTAAAAGAAATACTAGAAAAAAACAATAAATTAGTAGAGTCAGAAGGAGCGAAAGTTGTAGATTTATCAGATAAAGACATGCCACCTTGTATTATAGAAAAATCAAATGGCTCTACAACATATGCTACACGTGACTTAGCTGCTATATTATATAGAGCTAGAACATATGACTTTGATAAAGATATTTATGTTACATCATATGAGCAAATATTACATTTTAAACAAGTATTTGAAACAGCAAAATACCTAGACTTAGACAAAAAATACACAAACGGATTAGTTCATGTGCCTTATGGAATGGTAATGCTTAAAACTGGTAAAATGTCTACAAGAGATGGTAATGTCGTAAAAATTGAAGATTTACTAAGAGAAGCAATTTCAAAAGTAAAAGAAATAATAGAAAACAAAAATCCAGAGTTAGAAGATAAAGACGAGATAGCAAAAAGAGTGGGAATTGGAGCTGTAATTTTTAACGATTTATACAATAGCAGAATAAAAGATGAAATATTTGATTGGGACATAATGCTTAATTTTAATGGAGAAACAGGTCCATATATGCAATATATTTATGTAAGAACAAAAAGTGTTTTAGAAAAAGCAGGCTATGTACCACAATTAAAAGATGTTAATTTAGAAAAATTATTAGATGATGATTCTATAAAAATTATTAAACTTTTATATCAATTTAATGACAAAATAATGCAAGCTTTAGATAAATACGAGCCATATATTGTGGCAAGATATTTAATTGAACTTGCAAGAGCATACAGCTCATTTTATAACAACAATAAAATTATATGTGAAGATAAAGAAACCCAAGATGCAAGAGTATATTTAACTTATGCAACAGGACTTGTTTTAAAAACAGGGGCATCTTTATTAGGAATAAAAATGCCAAATAAAATGTAACAAATAAAAAAATATTAATTAATATACGTTCATAATTAAATATGTATATTACAAATCTTGATACGAAAATTTGTAACTATTAGGATGATATTTATCATATTATTTTAATAGTTATATAGTAAATTAGAAGATTTAATTTGAAAATACTATTTAATAACTATTAATATTTTCAGGAAAGGAAGTTTTTTATGAGAAAATATTTTGGTACAGATGGAATTAGAAGAGTTGCTAATACAGAGCTTACACCTGAACTTGTATATAGAGTAGCAAAAGCAGGTGCTTATGTATTATCGAAAAGAGTAAATCATACTCCAACAATATTAATTGGAATGGATACAAGAATATCAGGAACATTAATAGAAAGTGCAATGACAGCTGGATTTTTAAGTTATGGAGCAAATGTAAAATTGTTAGGAGTTATACCAACACCAGGGGTTGCATATTTAACTAAAAAACTTAAAGCAGATGCAGGAGTAGTTATTTCCGCTTCGCACAATACATATGACTTTAACGGAATAAAATTTTTTAGTAATAAAGGAATGAAAATTCCAGATGACATAGAAGAAGAAATAGAAGAAATAATGGACTCAAATAAGCTAAGTGAATTAACAGCTGTAAAAGATAAAATAGGTGTATCAGAAAATAGAAGAGATTTATTAGGAGAATATTTATATTTCCTTAGAAAAAATTTTGAGGAAGATTTTGAAGAAGTAGATAAGTCAAATTTTGTAGTAGCAATAGATACAGCAAATGGTGCAACATCAGTAATTGCAGAAAAAGTATTTACTGCTCTTGGAATAAAACATTATATTTTAAATAATACTCCAAATGGAACAAACATAAATGAGCATTGTGGTTCAACACACTTAGATGTTATAAAAAAATACGTTGTAGAAAACCATTGTAATTTAGGTATTGCATACGACGGAGATGGAGACAGATGCTTAGCCGTTGATGAAAATGGAAACGAAATAGATGGAGATAGAATTTTAGCTATAATGTCTAAATACATGGTAGAAAAAGATACCTTAATGAGAAACACTATAGTTGCAACAGTTATGAGCAATTTAGGGCTAAAAAAATATGCTGAAGAAAATAATATAAACTTAATTCAAACAAAAGTTGGAGATAGATATGTGCTAGAAGAAATGTTAAAAAACGGCTATAATTTAGGAGGAGAGCAATCAGGACATGTAATTTTCTTAGATTATAACCCTACTGGAGACGGAATATTAACATCACTTATGTTAATCAAAGTTATGTTAGAGAAGCAAATGAAGGCATCAGAACTATGTAAAATTATAAATATTTATCCTCAGGTTTTAGTTAATGCAAAAGTAAGTAATGATAAAAAATATGACTATGAGCAAAATGAAGAAATAAAGAAAAGAATAGATGAACTTGACAAAGAGTTTGCTGGAAATGGTAGAGTCTTAATAAGACCTTCTGGAACAGAGCCATTAGTTAGAGTTATGATAGAAGGAGAAGACAAGGCTTATATAACTAAAAAAGCTCAAGAACTAGCAGATTTTATAGAAGAAAAATTAAAATAATAATCAAAAGAAAAGGGGAATTTTTATGCCAATAATTAATTTTATGAATCCAATAACACTTTTAATAGGAGTAATATTATTTGTACTAGTATCCTACTTAGGAAAGAAAATGAAAAAAAGTTGGATAATTGCAATAATGTTGTTTGTATTTATAGCACTATTAATATACTATGCAGTATTTTTCTTAACATTAAATCAAACTGTACCAGACTTAGCTACTATACAATTAACTTTAATACAAACAAGCGGAATTACACTAGTATTTATTTTAATTTCATTTTTTATGTATTTGTGGATAGACGACATAGAAGCAAAAATGGGAAAAAGAAAGAGTATAGATAATAGTATGGATTGGTTCTGGAAAAACGTTTAAAATAAAGAGAGGCAGAAGGGAGATAGATATATATGAAAGAAAAATTTTATGTAACAACACCTATATATTATCCGAGTGGAAAATTCCATATAGGTACAGCATATACAGAGGTGCTTGCAAATACAATGAAAAAATACAAAGAACAAAGAGGATATGATGCATATCTTCTTACTGGAGTGGACGAGCATGGTCAAAAAGTAGAGCAAGTTGCAATAAAAAATGGTAAAACACCACAGCAACACGTAGATGATATGGCAGACGAAGCAAAAAAATTGTGGAAGTTAATGAAAATAGATTATAACGATTTCATTAGAACTACAGAAGAGAGACACTCAAAAGTAGTGGCAGAAATCTTTGATAGACTAATGGAACAAGGAGATATATATAAATCTGAATACGAAGGTTGGTATTGCATGCCTTGTGAGACATACTTTACAGAGACACAATTAGTAGATGGAAAATGTCCAGACTGTGGTAGAGATGTTGTAAAAATGAAAGAAGAGGCATATTTCTTTAATATGAAAAAATATGCTCCAAGACTAATAAAATATTATGAAGAACATCCAGACTTTATTATGCCTGAATCTAGAAAAAATGAACTATTTAATAACTTTTTAAAACCAGGGCTTGAAGATTTATGTGTAACACGTACAAGCTTTGACTGGGGAATAAAAGTAAAAAAAGATCCTAAACATGTTATATATGTATGGTTAGATGCTTTAACAAACTATTTAACAGCACTTGGCTATATGTCAAATGATGATACTTTATTTAAAAAGTACTGGCCAGCAGATTTACAAATAGTAGGTAAAGATATAATTCGTTTTCATGGTATATATTGGCCAATATTCTTAATGGCTTTAGACTTACCGCTTCCAAAACATATTTATGCACATAGCTTTATAATGATGAAAGACGGAAAAATGAGTAAATCTAAAGGCAATGTTGTATATCCAGACATGCTAGTAAATCGCTATGGACTAGATGCAACAAAATATTTCTTATTAAAATCTATGCCATATGCACAAGATGGAGAATTTAGCCCAGAAGAATTTGTACAAAGATTTAACTCAGACTTATGTAATGATTTAGGAAATTTACTAAATAGAACTATAGGAATGATAAATAAATACTTTGATGGAAAAATAGAAAAATATCCAGAAAATATTTCCGAACTAGATAAAACAATAGAAAACTTTGCAGATGAAACAATATCAAAAATTGAAGAAAAGTTTGAAACAGTACATTTAAGCGATGCAATTTCTGAAACATGGAGTTTAGTAGCAAGAACAAATAAGTATATAGATGAGACAACACCATGGATTTTAGCAAAAGAAGAAAGAAAAGAAGAGCTAAAATCTGTAATGTATCATTTGGTAGAAAATTTAAGAAAAATTGCAATATTAATAAAACCATATATGGAACATACTGCAAATAACATATTTAAGCAATTAGGAATTTGCGAAGATTTACAAAAATGGGATACTTTAAGAAATAATAAAATGTTAGAAAACATTACTGTAACAGATAAACCAGAAGTATTATTTGCAAGACTAGATGCAGAAGAAGTAGAATATATAAAGACTCAAATGAAAGGTTAATTGGAAATTGGGACCAGGTCCCAATTTCCCGATTCAGGAAAAAAGGGACAGATCTTAAATATAAAACAACGAGATAAATAAAGAAAAAGTGAGAAAAACGAAGAAAGGAAGTAATAAAATGGGTAAATTATTTGTAATAGATGGAACAGATGGAAGCGGAAAGCAAACACAATTTGAAGAGTTAAAAAAACATTTTGATAAAGATGGCATAGATTATAAAACAGTTAGTTTTCCTAATTATGATAGTCCATCATCAAGCTTAGTAAAAATGTATTTATCAGGAGAATTTGGAGAACATGCTAAGGAGATTAGCCCATATATTGCTTCCACATTTTATGCTGTAGACAGATATGCAACATATACTACACAATATAAAAATTATTACGAAAATGGTGGAATTATATTAGCAGATAGATATACTACAGCTAATATGGTTCATCAAACAGGTAAAATAAGCGATAGAGAAGAGAGAAAAAAGTTTTTAAATTGGTTATGGGACTTTGAATTTAAATTATATGGACTTCCTGTTCCAAATGAAGTTTTTTTCTTAAAAATGCCACCAGAAAAATCTTTTGAGCTAATGGCAAATAGAGAAAACAAATTTACACACGAGGCTAAAAAAGATATTCATGAAAGAGATAAGCAGCACATTATAGACAGCTTTAACGCAGCATGTTATGTTGCTGAAAAATATAATTGGTATACAATTAACTGCGTAAAAGAAGACAGAATTAGAACAATTGAAGACATACATAACGAAATTTACAATGAGATAAAAAAACATTTATAAACAAAAAAACTCAATAATTAAAACTTGACAATTTAACAAAAATACATAAATATTGCTTAATATTAGAAAAATTTTTAATATATAATAGATTTTGTGGCATAATAACAATAGCATAATTATTATATTTTAGCTTATCTGATATTAAGCTTTAATACTGTAAAAGGTTAAGTATAAGTAATAATCTTATTTTAAATGCAATAATATAAACAACTTACTACTGATATATTATGTGCAGATGTAACAACACTTTATACAAAAAACTAAATTTTACAAAAAGAAAGGAATGATAGCTAATGGTAGAAAAAAGAAAAGTAGTACTAGTAGGAACAGGATTTGTTGGGATGAGTATGGCGTATGCTCTTTTAAATCAAGGTGGTGTAAACGAACTTATATTAATAGATGTTGCAAAAGAAAAAGCTGTAGGTGAGGCTATGGATTTATCTGATGGAGTTCCATGTGCTTCAGCTAGAATGGTAATAAGAGCAGGAGATTACGACGAGTGCAAAGATGCAAACATAGTAGTAATTACAGCAGGAGTTGCTCAAAAACCTGGAGAAACAAGACTAGATTTGGCTAAAACAAATGCAAAAATAATAAAAGAAGTAACAGAAAATGTAGTTAAATCTGGATTTAAAGGAATATTTTTAATTGCAAGTAACCCAGTTGATGTAATGACATATGCTGTTGGAAAAGTTTCAGGCTTTCCTACAAATAAAGTAATAGGTTCTGGTACAGTTTTAGATACAGCTAGACTTAGATTTTTAGTTGCAGAGCATTTAAATGTATCTAGTAAAAATGTACATGCATATATAATGGGAGAACATGGAGATTCATCTTTTGTGCCATGGTCTAAAAGTTATATAGGTTGTAAACCTTTAAAAGATATTATAGAAGAAAGAAAAGAACCAGAAGATGTGCTAGAAAATATATACAAACAAGTACAGCAAGAGGCTTATGAAATAATAAATAAGAAAAAAGCAACTTACTATGGTATAGGAATGGGCCTTACTAAAATAATTAAAGCAATTTTAAATGATGAACATGAAATTCTTACAGTTTCTACTTATCTAAATGGTGAATATGGTCAAAATGATATATTCATAGGAGTTCCTGCAATAGTAAATGCAAGTGGTATACAAGAAATTTTAAACTTAAAATTAAGTGAAGAAGAGAAAGAAAAATTTAACTATAGTTGTAGTGTTTTAAATGAAATGAAAGAAGAAATAAAAGATATTATTTAAAAAAGGCATTAATATAAAAATGGCAGAGAAAGAACTCTGCTATTTTTCGTTATTTTATTGACTACTTTACATAATCCGTATATAATTTATATGAAAAAATAATGTAAAATAAATTAGTAAGTTAGGGGTAAAAAGTGAAATATTTAACATATGAACAAACTTACGAAAGAATGCAAAGTGTTATAGAAGGAGTAACAGAAGAACTAAATTCATTAAAATTTCTTAACGATTATAACAATGAGCTAGATGACAGAATTAGTGAATTACAAGAAGAAATTAATGAATCACTAGATGAAAGTCAAATAGACGAAATTTTAGAATATATAGAAAATGAAACTATAAAAGTAGACGAAGAACTAGAAAGATGGTTAGAAAAGTTTAGATATGCAAATGGGGAAGAAAAGAATTTAGGACTAGATGCAGAAGAAATAACAGAATATTTAAATTTTATAAGAGATAGAGATAATAAAGAAGAAGCTATAATACTTCTTAGGGAATTAATTGAAGGTCCAGAGCAAGAACAATATAGAAACCTAAAAAACTTCGTTGACTTCCTAAATCAAGAGTTACAAGATGACTATGAAAATGCACCAGAAACCTTAGAAATTAAACAGATTAAATTATTGTGTTTAATAAACGATAGTATTATAGGAATTGGTGCAACAGATATTTTTCACTTAGATGGAAACAAAAAAGTAGACGAAAATCAGCATGCATTATATTTAGCATTTAAGTCTGTTTCAGAAGATATCGCTCCAGAAGATTTCGAGCCTATTTATATGGAAGTAATGAAAAACATAACAAATCCATATACTAAAATTGGTATGAATTTGGAGTATCTTTCTAAAACAGAAGATTATATGTTAGATAATCCTAATTATAAACCAAACAAAAGCCTAATAAATGAAGCTTTATCATATTTGGCTTTAAAAGTTGCAATAGACGAACTGGGAATAACTGCAACAATGACAGGAGCATCTAGTAATGTTTTTTTAGAAAAGTCCAATATTTTTGGTGGAATGTACTTCGCAAACTATTATATAGATGAGACCAATTTAGATAGAAATTTATACAATGTTCTATTGAAAGATACTAATGGCATAAATAAAGATTATGTAAGACTATTAGAATTATTAAATAATGGTAGTACTAGAAAAATATTTGATACAATTTCAGATGACATATTTGGAGACTTTATTAAAGGTCAATTAGAAAAAGATATAGAAGGAAAAGTAGATGAACCTTTATTTATAGCCTTAATATTAAATTCGTTAGATATTGATGCGGAAAATTTTAGAGATAACATAGACAGAATTCAAAAAATAGTTAGCAGTAATGCTACACTAACTAAGAAAGATTTAATAGACATAAGCTCTTTAATGTTTTATATAGAGGAAACTAGAGATATAAGCCAAGAAACAAGAAATATGCTAAGAGAAGCTACATTAAACTGGCTAAATGCTTATATAGATGGGACAAATATAGAAGAACTTAAATCCACAGTTTATAGCATTTGCGAACAGGCAAAACAATTAGAAGAAGCTCAAGAAATAAAAGAATTAACAGATGAAGAAATTGAAAATGAGATGTTTTCTTTTTCCCAAGACTTTTACGAAGAATATGTAGCTGCATATGTATTACATAATTTAAAAGAAAAAGTGGCGACTCAATTATATAAATATGAGCAAACACTACCAGGAGAAACCATTGATAGAAAAAAATATTTAGAGGCACTAAAATATGCATATAGTAGTCCAGAAAGATTTGATAGTGTACTTCCAATATTTGACGAAGAAAGACAAAATTGGATTAAATCAATGATTAAAATAGATAGTGAAAACAGCAGACAAATTGATTGCTCTTATATAATACCATTAATTTTTTCTATGGATGACAGAAATAGCATAAAACAAGCAGTAGATATATTATACAGAATTGTAGAAGAAGACGGAAACCATATATATAGGGAAGCTTCAAGCTTAATAGGAGTGCTACAGAAAGGTATCTCTAAATTAGAAAATAAAATAAGCAGAGTAGATTTATCTGGAAGAAAATTAATGCTTCTAAACACTATTTATACACTTATTGATGATTTAGAATATGTACCAGATAATCAAAATTCATATTTTTACACAATAGCAAGGTCAGATGAAGACGTAAAAGAACATGGAAAATACTATGCTTTTGAAAATCTAATGGAAAGTATGTCACAAAAACAATTGGAAAAGTTTTATAATCAAGATTACGAAGGATTAACAAGTCCAACTGTAAAAGTAGGTTTTGATATGCTTTATGTATATAACTTAGAAGATTATGCTATAAGAGATGAAAGCTTTTTACCAGATGTTAGTAAATTAGAAGAAAAATTACCTGTAATATTAGCAAAATCATATATGTTAAACGAAATGCAGGCACAAGCATATAGATACGGAGTATTCACAAGTTCATTTAAAGACAACTCTCCAGAAACAATAGATATAACAGTAATGATAAACTATTTAAATAACTGTGAAATTCAAGACGATTTTTACAGCGTAATGGCTAATAGACTTAGCAATGAAAATGTTTCTGAGGATACGTTGGGGTTGTTACAGGGACTTGGAACATTAAGAGAGGGAGGCAAAAACGACGAATTTTATAGAAAATATATACCACTATTTTGTGGAGAATTTATAGAAAATAGAAGAAAAGGACTACTTCCTAAAGACCCGGCAGAAGTAGGAGCTCCTAAGCAAGCAAATTCTACTGAAAACTCATTTGTAAATTCATATGTAGCAATGTTATTAAATACTAGCAAGTATAACGAGTTTGACGCTAATAGTACACAAGAACTAAAAAGGCTAGAACAAAAATTTAAAGAAGGAAATATTTCATCGGAAGATTTATTTGACTTGGGAAGTTATTTAATGTTTGTAGAAAAAAACTTAATAGAAAATAAAGCTATAAAAATAAATTCGTTATTGTCTGATTTAGGTGAAAATTGGATGGAATGCTATTTAGATGGAGGAAGAGTTTCAGATAGTATGAAAAACAATTTAGCTAAGATTACAAATTTGTTAAATAAAGAAAATAGTTATGAAGAAAGAGAGTAAAAGAAGAAGGCACCAATTACGGTGTCTTCTTCTTTACATTTTATGGAACCTTCTTGATGCAAAGCTCCCTTTGTGTGTTCAAGCACAGGTAAAGATTCTCGAAACTGTCCGTGCTAAGCAACCGCGGGATTAAGTCATAGAGTCTAACCCCCAAAAAGAAACGATTTTTTTGGTCTAAATGTACTTGGTCTATAAATACAAATCCTCCTTTTTTAGTTTTAGCTGTAAATACCACAGCGTGAGTCTTTTCCGAAAAAAAGACTTTTAAAATCCGATTTTCCGGAATAGGTTCGAGTATCTCCCGCATTAATACTTGCGGAACGGTCACTCTTTTCTGTTTGTCAAGTTCCATAAACATCCTCCTTTGATGTAATTATAATAAGGACTATACATATATTATAGCAAAAAAATGTCAAAATAGCAAACAGGCATTCTTTACTTATAAAGCAAATTACAAAATCTTAAATGACGATGAATATTTGCAAGAATTTGCAGATGAAAGAGAAGAATGTGAATTAAAAAAAGATTGGCGAAAAACAACATAGCTACAAGTACATCGTATATTATCTAGAAATGAAGACAAGCACATGTAACATTCTTTAGTTTTAACTCATAAAATATACAAACAAAAATGAACTTTTATGAATAATTTAATTATGAAGGGAGTTATATTTTATGGATTATGAAATTTTAATGAATGGAAATGTAAAGATTGGTACATATGCTCCGGATTTTGAAGCAATAACAACAATGGGAAATATAAAATTAAGTGATTATAAAGGAAAATGGGTGGTATTATTTTCACATCCGGGAGATTTTACACCCGTAAAGTCTTAAAATTTGGGGAAATATGAAAACGCTTGATATTGCTGAAGTTTTTCAGTATGAAAAAATGGTCAAATTTTAAAAATATTATATTATACGATACATTTGCCAAATGTAGAATAAAAATGGCTTAGAAAGCGAATGTGAGGCACTCGCTTGGAAAGAAAAAGGAGTATTGAAAGAATTTAAAGGAATATGGATACCATATGAAGTATTAACAGATAAAAAATTAAATGATAAAGAAAAAACGATATATTCAATGATTTTATCTTTAAGCAAAGAAAATGATTGTACAATATCAAACACATATATTGGTAATTTACTAAATATCTGTAATATACAAGCATCAAGAATTATTAATTCATTAAAGAAAAAAGGATATATAATAGTCAAAATAATATACAAAGAAAATTCAAAAGAAATAGCGTTAAGAAAAATTATACCTATTAACAAATGTGTTAATACCCCTAAACAAATAAGTGATGAACCTATTAACAAAAATGTTAAAGATATAATAAATAATAATAAAATATATAATAAAGATA
>CALXVM010000019.1 GCA_944392105.1 uncultured Clostridia bacterium
CTTTTTTATAGTTTTTCCTCTATCTTTTTATTGGTCTTCTCAAAGGTTTATTGTTTACTTTTCAATGTACTTTATTTCCTCGACTGAGGACATTTTTTATTCTACCACATTTAATCATATAATGTCAACTATTTTTTTGAATTTTTTTATAATTTTTTCAAAGTATTTTTTTGTGTTTCCAAGTTTTAACATTAAAAGTATTGAAAGTGCTTTGTTATCAGTAGGTTTCAATAATTTCTAGGTTTAATTTTTTGCATTATTTTTTGTATTATTTTTTGTATTATTTTTTGCATTATTTTTTTGTATTTAATTGTCTTATTTTTTTCAATCTTTAGATTATAATTTTCTATATAATTAATTTATTATACATTTACTATTATTAGCTATATAAAATCTCTTTTTTAGATTCTACATTTGACTTTCCATATAATGCTTAATTACTTCTAGTTTAAATATTTTGACATAAAAAATGAACCTTACTTATTAAACTTTTTTGTATAATAATTGGGGTTCACTTTATTTTTAGTGTGCTTTATATATTATTCATAAATAAATATATATTTTAATTTATTAACTTCTATTTTCAAATTTAATTAACTGTCGTCGTATCTATGCTTGACAATCTATTTAAAATTAATGTCGAATTCTGTTGAATATATGCAGTTATAAAAGGTGTTAGCTCTTCTATTGAATAATTATTAAATATTATACTATTAGAATCAGTTAATTCTTGTATTTCTTCTACAGTTTCTGAAGCTAGTACTTCTACATCATATTGTAAATTAATTGTATTGTTTTCGCCATTTTGTATTAAAACTTCATATGTATTTGTGTAACCTGTATCTGTTGTGTTTCCTAATTGTATCATAACATTAAGCTTTTGCCCTATGTCTAAAGTATTTGGTATTATTTCAAAATTATATACTACATTATCATTGTAATTTCCCTTTGATATTGTAACTTGACTTGTCAAATTTATATTTCCTATATCATCATATCTTTCTGTTAGTACTGTTACTGATTGTGCATTTTTTTCTGTATCTATAGTGATTTTTCCAATTGTAGATATATCTATAATTGTCTTTATAGGATTTCCTTTATATGAATATACATCAACCGTTAATGTTGTATTAGCTATTGTTTCATCACTTTCTATTTTAGTTGTTAGATTTTCTATATTATTTGTAATAAGTGTAGTGTCTACATTTGAAGTTAAAGCATTTTGAAGTTTAGTTAGAATATTCATGCTAATTTCGTCAGATTTTGCTGTATTTAATAAATTAATTAGTAACTTCTTTATTTCTTCTCCGTTAAGTGTAAGAGTATATTTATTTGCATTGCAACTTAAATTATTTACAGTAATGCTCTCTTTTCCTGCTTTTTGAAATTTCTCTTGTGGAATACTATTCGTTATTGTATCTAAGTAAATAGATTGTAATTGCTCTTTTTCTTCTTCGCTTAAATTAAAAGCTCCCTTTAATACTTCAAAATCTATTTGTTCCGGAATGTTGTTTATCTCTTCTTCAGAAACTCCTATTTTTCTTGCATATTCCTTTAAATCAGAATTCCTAATTCCTACATAATTTGCTAAAACATCGTCACATTTTATAGCATATACATCATTACATTCTATATATGAATATTTTAATATATCTTGTCCGGCATTTTGAAGAGCAATATCCGCATAATATCTTTCTGTATTAGCATCCCTTCTTGCAGTTGTTTTTAGCGTGACATTTTGAGTAACTGTTCCTTGACTTATTGTTCCATTTATAGTGCCTGTAGAGTTATATGAATATGTGTTTCTGAAATCTTCTTGTGTTATTATGTTTTCATTTGATAAAGTATTAAACATTTCTATATTTTTAGACATTGCTTGTAAAAAAGCTTGTTGCCCATTTTTAAAGATATCTGTTGTAAAAAATAATATAGTAAATACAACTGCTATAGCAATTATTACTGCTGTAATTATTAAAGCAATAATTAGACCTTTTCTTTTTCTTTGCATATCTATTCCTCCTTATTTTTACCATATTAGTACAAATATAAATTTATTTTATATCTTATAATATTTTTTGTAGTATTTCTTTTATTTTTTTAACTCCAACTATAAACTAACACACTGTACAAAAAAATGCAATAAAAAAATGCGTATTTTATAATACACATTTTTGGTATTTTTACTATACATAAAATTAAAGAGGTAACTTTTTTGTCCCTTGCTGGTCGCAACAACTTATTAACAAAATAAAAATGTAATTTTTATTTTGTTAGAAAGAAAGTTGCTCCAATCGCACTTCGCTTACGCTACGTTTGAGCGCTGCGCGGTACTACAAAAGTTACCTCTTTAATTTTAATAAATAATTCAAATAAATTAATTCTTTTGCATTCTTTGTTTTGTTGCCTCATACATTACAATACCTGCTGAAACTGATGCATTAAGAGAAGTTATTTTTCCCTTCATAGGTATTTTAACTAAAAAGTCACAGTTTTCTTTTACCAATCTGCTCATACCAAAGCCTTCACTTCCAATAACTATAGCTATTGGTCCTTTGTAACTTTCTTGATAGTAATATTTTGAAGCATCCATATCTGTGCCACATACCCATACATCATTTTCTTTCAAGAATCTAATGGTTTCATTTATATTATTAACTCTTGCTATTTTCATGTATTGCACAGCTCCTGCAGATACTTTGTTTACTGTACTATTTACAGATGCTGCTCTTCTTTTAGGAATTATTATTCCATGAACTCCTGCTGTTTCTGCTGTTCTTATAATTGCACCTAAATTATGTGGGTCTTCAATACCATCTAGGATTAGAATAAAAGGTGGCTCATTTCTTTGTTTTGCAACATCTAATACATCTTCTACTTCACAGTAATTAAATGGTGGAACTATTGCAATTACCCCTTGATTGTTTTGTGTTTGTGAAATTTGGTTTAGCTTATTTCTCTCTATCTCTGTTACTATAATCTTATTTTCTTTTGCCATCGCAATTATCTTATTTATTGAACCATGTTTTTCACCTTTCGCAATTAAAATCTTGTTAACATCTCTTCCAGATTCTAATAATTCAATTACAGCATTTCTTCCCTCTATCTGATCTTGGTATTCTTCATTCATAAAAACACTCCTCTTTTCAATGTTTTTTATGTATTATTTGCTAAATTTAATCATTAGTGTATATTTTATATTCTTATTATGTTTTAATACCTATTTTTCTAATTTAATTCCTGTCTTTAAAATCTATTATAATTATTACTTTTCATCATCTAATTTTAATACTGCTAAAAATGCCTCTTGTGGAATTTCTACATTTCCTATTTGTCTCATTTTTTTCTTTCCACGTTTTTGTTTTTCTAATAGCTTTTTCTTTCTTGTAATGTCTCCACCATAGCATTTAGCCAGTACGTCTTTTCTCATGGCTGATATTGTTTCTCTTGCTATTACTTTTCCTCCAATTACAGCTTGAAGTGGTATAATAAATAGTTGTCTTGGTATAACCTCTTTTAGTTTTTCTATCATTTTTCTGCCACGTTCATAGCTATTACTTTTATGTACAATAAATGATAATGCATCTACACTTTCTCCGTTTACCCAAATATCTAATTTAACTAAATCTGAACGCTTATATTCTTTAAATTCGTAGTCAAATGAAGCATAACCTTTTGTCTTAGATTTTAAAGTATCAAAAAAGTCATAAATTATTTCATTTAATGGCATTTCATATATTAAAGTAACTCTATCTGCATCTAAGTATTTCATATTTATGTATGAGCCACGTCTATTTTGACATACTTCCATAATTCCGCCAACAAACTCTTTTGGTGTTAGTATTTCTGCTGTCACCATTGGTTCTTCCATATATGATATTTCATTTTGTGGTGGTAAGTCTGATGGATTATATAATTCTACCATTTCTCCATTAGTTTTATGAACTCTATATATAACAGATGGAGACGTTGTAATTAAGCTTAAGTCAAATTCTCTATCTAGTCTTTCTTCTATTATTTCTAAATGTAGTAACCCTAAAAATCCACATCTAAAGCCAAATCCTAGTGCACCTGAAGATTCTGGCTCGTATTCTAATGCTGCATCATTTAATTTTAGTTTTTCTAATGCTACTTTTAAGTTTTCATAGTCACTACCATCTACAGGATAAATTCCACAGTAAACCATTGGATTTACTTTTTTGTATCCTGGCAAAGGCTCTTTTGCTGGATTTTCTACAAGAGTAATTGTATCTCCAACTCTAATGTCTGAAAGACTTTTTATACTAGCTGCTATATAGCCAACTTCACCCGCTTCTAAGCAGTCAGAAGACTCATATTTTCCAGGCTCAAAATATCCAACTTCTGTTACAGTAAACTTCTTCTTAGATGCCATAAGCATTATTTCTTGTCCAACTTTTATTGTTCCATCTTTTACTCTAACATAAGCAATTGCACCTTTATAATCATTATATATTGAATCAAATATTAAGCATTTAAGTGGTGCATTTTCATCACCTGTTGGTGCTGGAATATCTGTTACAATTCTTTCTAAAACTTCATCTACATTTAAGCCAGTTTTTGCAGAGATACATGGTGCATCTTCTGCTGGTATACCTATAATATCTTCTATTTGTTTTTTTACTTCATCTGGTCTTGCATTTGGTAAATCTACTTTATTTATTACAGGTAAGATTTCCAAGTTATTGTCTATAGCTAAATACACATTTGCAAGAGTTTGTGCTTCCACTCCTTGGCTTGCATCAACAACAAGAATAGCACCATCACATGCAGCTAAGCTTCTAGAAACTTCATAATTAAAGTCAACATGTCCTGGGGTATCTATTAAATTAAGCTCATAAGTGTTTCCATCTTTTGCTTTGTATTTCATCCTAACTGCTTGTGACTTAATAGTAATACCACGTTCTCTTTCTATGTCCATGTTATCCAAAACTTGTGACTCCATCTCACGTTTTGAAAGCACACCTGTCATCTCTATAAGTCTATCTGCTAAAGTAGACTTTCCATGGTCTATATGTGCAATAATACTAAAATTTCTAATAAATTTCTTTCTATCTTCTCCGCATATTTTCTCCTTTAAATAGAGCCAAAGGTTTTACCCTTTGGTTCTTATTTTAATCAGCTTGTGCACTTCTTCTTGCTTGTCTTTCTCTTGTTTTTGTGTCTAATATTTTCTTTCTTAATCTTATATTTTTTGGTGTTACCTCTACAAGCTCGTCTTCTGCTATAAACTCAATAGCTTGCTCTAATGACATTTGAATTGGTGGAACTAATCTTAATGCATCATCTGAACCTGAAGCTCTTGTATTTGTTAAGTGTTTTTCTTTACATACATTTATTGCTATATCTTCGTTTCTTGAATTTATACCAACAATCATACCTTCATAGACTTCTACCCCAGGTCCTATAAATAGTTCTCCTCTTTCTTGAGCATTATACAAACCATATGTAATAGAAGTTCCTTGCTCAAATGCAACTAAAACTCCTCTTGTTCTTGAGGCAATATTCCCTTCATAAGGTGCATAAGAATCAAATATGTTGTTCATTGTTCCTTCACCTTTTGTATCTGTTAAGAACTCTGTTCTATATCCAATTAATCCTCTTGCTGGAATTTTAAATTCTATTTTTGTATGTCCTGCTTCTGCTGGTTCCATATTAACCATTTCAGCTTTTCTTCTACCTAATTTTTCTATAACATTTCCTATGCAATCATCTGGTACATTTACTACTAGTCTTTCTATAGGTTCACATTTTACGCCATCTATTTCTTTAAAGATAACTTTTGGTCTAGAAACTAAAAGCTCAAAGCCCTCTCTTCTCATTGTTTCGATTAATACTGATAAATGTAATTCTCCACGTCCGCATACTTCAAAGCTGTCTGCTGAGTCTGTTTCTTTAACTCTTAAGCTTACATTTCTTTCTAGCTCTTTAAATAATCTATCTCTTATATGTCTTGATGTAACAAATTCTCCTTCTCTTCCTGCAAATGGTCCATTATTTACGCTAAATGTCATAGAAACTGTTGGTTCGTCTATATCAACAAAGTCTATTTTTTCTGGATGCTCTAAATCGCAAATTGTATCTCCTATGTTAATATCACTTATACCTGATAAACAAACAATATCTCCAGCTTTTACTTCGTCAGTTTCTGTTCTTTTTAGTCCTTCATAAGTAAATAATTTAGCAATTTTTCCTTGTTCGTTTTTTTCTTTTTTGCAAATTGCAACTGGCATGCTAGCTTTTATAGTTCCTCTTTCAACTCTTCCTACTGCAAGTCTTCCTAAATAATCATCATAATCTATGTTTGAAACTAACATTTGCATAGTTCCATCTATTTCACATGCTGGTGGGTCTATATATTTTATAATTGTATCAAAGATGCATGTAATATTGTCAGATTCGTCTTCTAAATGCATTTTAGCAATTCCATTTTTAGCAGATGCATATATAACAGGGAAGTCTAATTGCTCATCTGTTGCATTTAATTCTATAAATAACTCTAAAACTTGGTCAACAACTTTAAGTGGGTTTGCTCCTGGTCTATCTATTTTATTTATTACAACTATTGGTTTTAAGTTTAATGCTAGAGATTTTTTTAATACTTCTCTTGTTTGAGGCATTGGTCCTTCAAAAGCGTCAACTAATAAAAGTACACCGTCTACCATTTTAAGTACACGTTCTACTTCTCCACCAAAGTCAGCATGCCCTGGAGTGTCTACTATATTTATTTTTACTCCATTATACATAACTGATGTATTCTTAGAAAGTATTGTTATTCCTCTTTCTTTTTCTATATCTCCTGAGTCCATTATTCTTTCTGCTACTTGCTCATTTTCTCTAAATACATGGCTTTGTCTTAAAAGTGCATCTACTAATGTTGTTTTACCATGATCTACGTGTGCAATTATTGCTATGTTTCTTATGTTTTGATTGTTCATCTTATTTCCCTTCACTTTCTCTTTTCTAATTTTAAGAGTACAATAATATACTTTTATTATTTCTAAAGAAAGTATATTATTGTACCCTTAATCCGTTTACTTTAAAAGTACAATAAATTAACATTATAATTATACTCTAACAATATTACTTTGTCAACATAATTATGTTATCCATTATCTCTTTACTTACTTCGTCTAATACATCTTTTTCTGGTTTTGCAGTTTTATATTTGCTAAAGTCTATTGGCTTTCCATAAGTAATTGTAACTTTATGTCTAAACTTAAATTCACCTTTTATTCCAATTGGTATAACTGGCGTACCTGTTTTTAATGCTAAAAATGCTGCACCATTTTGTGCCTTTCCGTTTTTCTCCATGCCATTTCTTGTTCCCTCTGGAAAAATCATTAGCATTTCACCATCTTTTAATACTCGTAGTGAAAATTTAATAGAGTCTAAATCCTTCTTTCCTCTTTTTACAGGGAACACCCAGCATTTTTTTGCAAGCCATTTTACAAAACCATTTACAAAAAGCTCTTCTTTAGCCATTACATACATCGGTCTTTTTATAGCTGTAACAACTAATGGTGGATCCCAATTTGATGTATGGTTTGCACATAATATATATGCTCCTTCTCTTGGAACATTTTCTTTTCCTATAACTTTTAAATTAAAATATATTCTACACCATAAATGCACTAAAAATGCTACTATTTTCCTTACCATAAAAATCTCCTAACTGTTTTTTATTTGAATTTATACTTTCACTATTATTTTAAATTTTGTTAGTATTACTTATTTAATATTTTTTTACTTTTACTTAGATGTTATTAAAAAACTTATAACAATTTCTTATATTTAAAATGTTAAAGTATACTTATTTTGTTCTTTATAATTTTCTCTACCTTTTCTTTTACTTCTTCTATAGATAATTTAGTTGTATCTACAACAACTGCATCTTCTGCAACTTTTAAAGCTCCCATTGGCTTATGCATGTCATTATAATCTCTTTTTTTCATATCTTCTAAAACTTCTTCAAAAGTTGTTTCTATTCCCTTTTCAACATTTTCCTTATATCTTCTTCTTGCGCGTTCTTCTACATCTGCATCTAAATAAATTTTTACATCAGCATTAGGAAATACGTAAGTTGTAATGTCTCTTCCTTCCATAATTACATTTTTTCCTTCTGCCATTTTTCTTTGTAGCTCTACCATTTTTATTCTAACTTCTATTATGCTTGATACAGGAGACACAAATTTAGTTACTCTATTACTTCTTATCTCGCTTGTAACATCTTTTCCATTTAGAAATACTATTTCTTTATCATTTTCTTGAATTAAATCTATATTTACTTTATCCAATAGCTCTTTTATTTTTTCCATATCGTCTAGTGCTACATTGTTGTCTAACATATATAAAGCAAACGCTCTATACATTGCACCTGTATCTATTTGACTCAAGTTCAAATCTTTTGCTACTAAGTTTGTAATAGTTCCCTTTCCAGTACCCGCTGGTCCGTCTATACCTACAATAAATGACATTTTGTTTCTCCTTTCGTTAGCTACTTTATTACTTATTCTCTAAATTTTCTGGCATATGTATACCTTTTGCCACAATAGTTATTTTTTGTACATTCATAGTTGTTAAATTTTCTACCTCTTTTTTATATTTCTCTTTAAACTCTCTAAGTACACTTCCTATATTATAACCGTAATTTACTACTACTTCTAAGTAAATATCTGGCCCTTCGGGATAGCTTTCTACTCTTGTCCTCGATAGCTTATATATTCCTTCTGCTTTTTTTGCTAAATATTCTGCAATTTGTCTGAATACTGTATCTGAAATAGTGAAATTGCCCAAATAACTAAAAGTTGGTCTTATAATTGATTTTTCTGAAATATATGGGTCATTTCCTTTTCCCTTAAATTTGAATATTTGCAAAGGGTCTAATATGTAACCAGAAAAGTCTTTCTTTATTTCAAATGTTGGTACTGGGATTACGTGCTTACCTTGTGTAGTTCTTATCATTTTGGCAGTCTTCATCTCTTCTTCTGTTGCAACTTCGTTTATATAAATTCTTTTCATAGGTCTTGGAAGTCCTAAGTTGTCTGTTATTTTATCTATCATTCCATCTGATGTTCCCAAGATTAGTATAGACTCTGGTTTATATTTTTTTATAGCTTTTTTCATTTCGTTTTTTTCTTGCTCATTTATAAATATAGCCCTTTTTACTGTTTCTACTTTTGTAGGTGCTTTTTTTGCAGAGCTTCCTGCAATAATATCGTTGTCCCTAATTAATATTCCATCATCTATTATATAATTTATATTATATTCATTTGCTACCATTTGAGCTCTATAGCTTTTTCCTGTTCCAGATGGTCCAACAAATGCATATACTTTTATATCTTGCATTGGATTAAATAAATTTTGATTAAATATGTTTGGATTAAACAAATTCATCTTGCATTTCTCCTTATAAATAACTTAGTAAATTATAACACTAGGATATGGCTTTTGCAATGTTTTTTACACATTAAAAGACCCAGCTGTAAATTAGTATAATTAATAGCTGAGCTCTTTCTTTATTTTCCATATTATAATATTATCTTTTCAATATATTACTGTAATATTTGATTTCCACCTAATACTGGATCTGAATCTGGTAATTTTATTGGTAGTACAATATTCTGTCTAAATCCTATTTGCTCGCTAGCTTCTCCATTATTATGTTCTCTTTGGTTAGCTTTAATGTTACTTTGATTATAAGCTCCACCTCTTGTTACATTTTCATTTGTACCATAGCGTTCTGTACTCCATTCTGCTACATTTCCAGATATATCATATATATTATTTACTTTATAATCTTCATTACTTCCAGTATTTATTTTGTCAGTACCAATATTTCCTTTATTATCATATAAATTATCATTTGTTTCGTTAATCCACTTTATCATTGCATCCCATTGTTTTCCACTTAACATATTATTAAATTTTCTCAATCCTGTTATTTGTCCTCTTGATTCTTGTTTTGTAAGACCTAGTGTTAATACATCTTGATAGCTAACATTTGTATATGGTTGTTTGTTTTTTTTAGTTTCTACTTTATTAGTAGATATATCATAGCTTGCCTCATAACGTCCTACATAAAAGCCTCCATATGTCTCTATAGATTCCTTTGAACTATCGATTGTAAGACCCGCAGTATCATCTCCCGCCTTATTAATTATTGTTTCTGTTGACACATCTTCATTAGCTATTTTTGTACTATAATATGTATCCAGTGGCGTTTCATCTGTTGCTACATCTATTACTTTTTCTCCATTCCATGATATTAGTTTATATTCATTAATATTATTTACTGGTACCCATACAAATTGGTTTCTCGTTGTTTGTGCATCTGCTACATTACTATCTGTTACTTTTTCTTCACCTTCATATATTACAAATCCACCTATTACAGTATTTTCTCCTGTAGCCTCTGAAGCAACATAACCATTTGGTACAGGAACTTTTATTCCATCTTCGCTCACTACTTTATATACATTTTCTTCATCCCATTTTTCTCCTTTTTCACTATCTAAAGCATTCACTAATTCATTATATAATTTATTGAATCCTTCTTGCTCATTTATTACTGCTTCTTTTGTTTTATTTGCTGCTTCTTGTGCTTTTGTAATAATTCCATTCTCACAAAAAACTAGGCTTATGGTTATTCCCGCTAATATTAACAATACTACTATTGTTACAACAAGTGCTATTAATGTAATACCATTTTTCTCCATTACTTGCTTTTTTGTACTATTTCTTTTTTCTTTCATGTTTTCCTCTCCCTTTCTTTTGCACGCAAAAATGACAGGCTATTTTTACTTATAGTCTGTCTTTTTTATACTACCAATAAAGGTATTTCTACCTCCTTGTATTCTTATTAAGTTACTTTTGTTGCCACACTTAACTAAACTACACTCTAAGTTAGTAAAGTATAGCTCTCTCTCTCTCTCTCTCTCTCTCTCTCTCTCTTACAGCCCCAAAGGTTTTAGCTTTTGCCATTTTTACGTACCTCTTTTTTCTTTTTGTTTATTTCGCAATATTTTTCGCACTTTTTCGACATTATTTGTGCTTATTTTGTATTACTATACGCATTATATATTTTACTATATTAAATTTTATTTTTCAATACCATTTTTATTATTTTTAACATATAAATCTCATATGTTAATTAAAAATTTAACTATAATTATAGAAAAACATCTTTTTAAGATTTCAATAAAAAATGCCTTGAATTTATTTTTTAACTCAAAGCATTACTTTTATAATAGTCCCCCATCTAAGTAATTTCTTCCTCCATAATATATATGTGCAATATAAACTACTTTTTCTAATTCATTTATGGTATATAAAATAACATAGTTGTTTACAATCATTCTTCTGTATTGTTTTTCCGTTCTATTTACTTTTTCTATTTCAGTACACATTCTTGGAGAATTTTCTAATAAAAGAATATTATATATTACTTTTTCTCTTAATCTATTTGAGGCATCTATATTTTTTAATTTATTAGAAATATAATCACAGATTTCTTCGAATTCATCTAAAAATTGGTCTGTTAATTTTACTTTATATTCCATATTTTTCCTTCCACTCTTTAAAAACTTCTCTAGCATCTCTTACTCTGCCTTTTTTTATATCGTCCTCAGCCTTTAATAGATGTTTTTCTATATCTTCCTTTAGTAACTTTTCTCTATATTCTTCCATTTTCATAATTATAATATCATTATTATTCATAGTAATAACCATTTCTCCATTTTGGTTAATTGCTGTTTTTAAATCTTGGATGTTTGTTACTTGCATCATTTTAATACACCTCTCTTTGCTATACTATAAATAGTATAGCATAAATTTTACTATTTTTGAATAATTTTTATGGTTTTTCTAAAATTATTACTTGCATATAATTTTATTATATACTATTCCCTTTAAATTATTTTTATCAAGTTCATTTTTTATTAATCAATTTTAATTATTAGCCTTTACATACTTTACTTATTTTTTCTAAAGCTCTCTACTTCTTCCAGAAATAGCTCAAAAGTTGGAGAAAAGCTGATATTTATTAAAAATAACGTAATAATAAAATTATAATAAAAAAAGTCTGTCAGTACAATTTATTTAACTAACAGACTTTTTTATATGTCAAAAATATGTCAAAAATCTCCGTCCCCATTGACCATTATTTTATTTCTTGGCTAACCATTTCTGTTTTGTTAACATCATCAATCTTAATGCTTCTTGTATGTTCAATTTTCTCCCATTTTACATTTCTCTTAAATAAACATACAAAGTTAATTAATAACCATGAGCCTAAGAATAATGGGTAACAAGCTAAACCTTTTATCATAGGTTTTATTGGCTTTTTATCTAATAACATAATAATTATTGCAGTTCCTATTGGAAGTAAAAATGTTGGTATTAAATATCTTAATATATTAACAACTAGGTCAACAGATGACATTCCAGCTCCTGCATATATTATAAAGTTCATACCTAGTAGCACTAATGTTAATACAAACATTGGTATACTTCCTAATATATATAGAAGTCCATCAAAGTTCATAACTGTTTTCTTATCTTTTACTGCTACTGCTAATGGCTTAGTATACTCTTTCAAGCATTGAATATGACCAATTGTCCATCTTGCTCTTTGTGACCAAGATTGTTTAAATCCAACTGGTTGCTCGTCATACACAATAGCTTCTCTTGCCCAACCTAATTTTCTTCCTTTAATAATTCTTTTTAAAGAGAACTCTATATCCTCTGTTAAAGTATTAGTATTCCAACCTTCTGGTTTAATTACGTCAAATCTTACCATAAAGCCTGTTCCATTAATAAGTGGTGATAATCCAATGTTATATCTTGCTAAATGATAAAAACGGTTCATTGTCCAGTAGAATAGTGCGTAACCTGCACTTACCCAGCTGTCTGTTGGGTTTTTAATATCTCTATAACCTTGAACAACATCTTCTCCTTGGCATAATTTTATATTCATATTTTTTATAAAGTTAACATCCACAATATTGTCTGCATCAAATACACAAAATGCATCATAATCTGCATTTTCTTGTATTTTTTGTTGTAAAAACCAATTTAATGCATAACCTTTTGTTTTATGTTCTTCATCAAATCTTTCATATACAATTGCTCCAGCATCTCTTGCTAGTTGTGCAGTATTATCTGTACAGTTATCTGCTATAACATATATGTCGAACAATTCTTTTGGATAGTCTTGTCTTTTTAAACTTTCTATTAAGTTTACTACTACTGCTGACTCATTATGAGCTGGTATAATTGCCATAAATTTGTTTTTCTTTTCATTAACTATAGGTTTTTCTTTAAGTTTTACTAAAGAACATAAGCTTATAGCTATTTGGTATACCCAGAATATTGTTATAATCCATATTAATACTTGTTGTATTATATATAAATATTCCATTCTTTTTTCTCCCTTTATATTTTTAAATTTGCATTTGTTAAAGCTCTAATTTAAAAGTCCTACATTTTATATTATACTATTAAATCAAAAATTTTACAACTTTTTTTATTATTTTAATAAATTATTAATATTTTTAATTTATTATATTGCATTTTGTCTATATTTAATGCTGTTTTAACCTTTTCTAATTCATTATTATATTATTAATTTATTATTTTTATTTTTTTAATATTTTTCTTTGTTATTCTTTATTAAATAATCTATTATTACTCTTCTATATTATCAGGATTATTATTTGATTCTTTATTCTCATCTTTTTCCTCATGATGTCCTACTTCTAAGTCCTTCATGCTTAAATTAATTCTGTCTTGATTGTCTATATCTATTACTTTTACTGTAATTTCGTCTCCTTCAGATAAAACATCCTCTACTTTGTCTATTCTCTTGCTAGATATTTTAGAAATATGTAGCAGTCCTTCTTTTCCTCCACCAATATCCACAAATGCTCCAAACGGCATAATTCTTGTAACAACACCGTCATATATTCCGCCAACTTCAATATCTTTTGCAATATCAGTTATCATTTTCATTGCTTTTGTAGCACTTTCTGTGTCTTGTGAATAAACAAATACTCTTCCATCATCTTCTATATCTATTTTTACACCAGTTTCGTCTATTATTTTATTTATCATTTTTCCACTTGGTCCAATTACATCTTTAATTTTATCTGGATTTATTGTTTCTGTCATAATTTTTGGTGCATATTTAGAAATTTCTTTTCTTGGCTCAGAAATTACTGGTAACATTACATTGTCTAATATGTAGTCTCTTGCAATTTTAGTTCTTTCAAACGCTTCTTTTATAATATCATATGTTAGTCCGTCTATTTTAATGTCTACTTGTATTGCAGTTATTCCATCTTTTGTACCACCAACTTTAAAGTCCATGTCACCAAAGAAATCTTCAATTCCTTGAATATCTGTAAGCATTATATAGTTGTTTGGATTTTCTTTATCTGTAACTAGTCCTGTAGAAATTCCTGCCACTGGCTTTTTAATTGGAACTCCTGCATCCATAAGTGCTAATGTACTACCACAAATACTTGCTTGTGATGTAGAACCATTTGATGAAAGTACTTCTGATACAACTCTTATTGCATATGGAAATTCATCTTCTGAAGGAATAACTGGAACTAATGCTTTTTCTGCTAATGCACCGTGTCCAATTTCTCTTCTTCCTGGTCCACGTGATGTTCTTGCTTCTCCAACGCTATATGGTGGGAAGTTGTATTGATGCATATATCTTTTTGCTTCTTCTTCATCTATTCCGTCTAGCATTTGCTCTTCACTTTTCATACCAAGTGTTACAACTGACATTACTTGAGTTTGTCCTCTTGTAAATATTGTACTACCATGTACTCTTGGAAGAACGCCAACTTCACAAGAAAGTGGTCTTATTTCATCTATTTTTCTTCCGTCTGGTCTTTTATGCTCTTTTAGTATCATTTCTCTTACACAAGCTTTTTCTAAGTCATGTATACTTCCAGCAATATCTGCTGAAATTTCCTCTACTTTTTCTTCTCCATATTTTTCTAAGAAGTAGCTATTAATATCTTCTGTAATTTTTTCTATGTTAGCATCTCTTACTTCTTTATCTTGGGCTTGTACATCTTGGTACATTCTATCTTTAAAGTTTTCTTCTACTTCTTTATATATTTCTGGATCTGTTGCAAATGATTTATATTCAAACTTTGGCTTTCCTATTTCTTCTTTCATTTTAGAAATAAATTCACAAAGCTTCTTTATTTCCACATGTCCTGCTTTTATTGCTTCTAACATAACATCATTTGGTATTTCATCTGCTCCTGCTTCAATCATTGTAATTTTTTCTAATGTACCTGCAACTGTTAAATTTAATTTACTCTTTTCTCTTTCTTCTACTGTTGGATTTATTATAATTTTTCCATCAACATAGCCAACAGAAACTGCTGCTGTCGGACCACCAAATGGTATGTCTGATATAGAAAGTGCTGCAGAAGCTCCTATCATTGCACAAACTTCTGGACTGTTATCTTGTTCAACAGATAATACAGTTGCAACAACGCATACATCATTTCTAAAATCCTTTGGGAAGAGTGGTCTTAAAGGTCTATCTATTGCTCTTGAAGTTAGTATTGCTTTATCTGCTGGTTTTCCTTCTCTTTTTGTATAACTTCCTGGTATCTTTCCTACAGCATATAACTTCTCCTCATAATCAACTGATAATGGGAAAAAGTCAATTCCTTCTTTTGGCTCTTTTGCTGCTGTTACATTTACCATAACAACAGTATCTCCATATCTTACTACTACACTGCCATTTGCAAGCTCTGCAATTTTTCCTGTTTCTAGTGTTAGTTTTCTTCCTGCTAATTCTGTTTCATAAACTTTGTACATAAAATCATCCTTTCTTCTTGAAACAATACTAAATTAGCGTAACCTCTATTATAAACTAGATATAAATTTTTAATATCTCTTTTATTAGCAAAAATATAATTTTTTGTACCTTGCTGTTTATACTTTGATTGCTCCACGTTTACTCGCTACGCGGTAATACAAAATTATATTTTGCCAACTATATTATAAGATTTTTTGTAATGTGACGTACTCTAGTTTATAATACAAGCTACTTACTAAATTTTAGTATTGTCCAATTTATATATATTTTTTAATATTAATATCTAAGTTTTAAATTGAATTTATATTTCTTCAATTTATATTCTTAATAGCATAACAAATTTATTTAAATAATAAATAAATGTTCCTTACCTAATTTATTATAATTTGCAAAATATTAAACTTGCAAATTGGACGTTTGCGAAATTGCTAAACGTCCAATTGTAAATATTATTTTCTTAAATTTAATTTTTCAACTATATCTCTGTATCTTTGAACATCTTTCTTAGCTAAATAGTTAAGTAAGCTTCTTCTAGAACCAACCATTTTAAATAATCCTCTTCTTGAGTGATTATCTTTTTTGTGAACTTTTAAGTGTTCTGTTAATTCTGTAATTCTTTCTGTTAAAAGAGCTATTTGAACTTCTGGTGAACCAGTATCATTTTCATCTCTTCTGTAGGTTTCGATAATTTCTTGTTTTCTTTCCTTTGTCATTTATTTTTCCTCCTAAAATTTTATTTGCCTTAAACTTGGTTATAGTGGAGTATTTTCCTAAAACTAAGTTAAAGGTATATCACATTTGGTATTATAACATATATGTACTAAAAAAGCAAATACTTTTTGTTTATTCATAATTCTACCTATTGCTTACGCCAATTTAAAAAACTAAATTCTATTTACCAAAAGTAAGTAAGCTTTCATTGAATTTATGTATTACATTTAAGAGTTGTCAAAAATCTCCGTCCCCTTTGACCATTGACCAAAAGGTTGTCAAAAATCTCCGTCCCCACTGACAAGATTTTCCTAATTTCCAAGTTGAAAAAATACAAGTAATGCTCCTCCAATTGCTATTAAAAATCCTAATATTTTTAGTCCAAGTGAAGCATCGTTTTGGTCTCCAAAGCTAAAAAATCTTTTAGTTAAAATACGTGCATCATATATCATAACTGTTCCTATTGTTGCCATTATTGCACCAACTACTAATAATATAACTTGTATCATAAATATCACATCCTATTATACTTGTTTAAAAGAATTCTACTGTATACTTGCATTCGAAAGTATCGTTTGGCTTTAGTAATATAATATCTTGTTTTTGAGTAAACACTCCTGTGCCATTTACTGTATCTGCAGTAGATAACCATGGTTCTATACAAATAAATGGTGCTCCTGGTTTTGACCAAATAGCTAAATAAGTAAATTCGTCAAAATACATTGTTAAAAGTGGTTTATTCATATGTTTATTTTTTAAGCTTATTTTTTTGTTTGTAATTCCTTTCATTATAATTGCATCGTTATCAAATGTATGTGAGTCTAAATTGATTATTCTTTTATTTACTAAAATATTTTTTGCATATTCTGTGCCTACTAGACCATCTACCAAGTATAAAAAATGTATTTTTTCTTCGTCTTCTGCAAATTCTAAGTAATAATTTCCGTTTTTTAATTCGTTTGCATCTATTTTAAATGCTGGATGCCCACCTATCCCAAAAGGCATTGCAATTCTTCCTGTATTAATTACTCTATACATTGTTGTAAGTTTATTTCCGTCTAGTCTATATGTATTATAAAGTTCAAAGTCATAAGGATATCTTGCAAGTGTTGATGGGTTACTTTTTAATACATAAGAATGAAAATTGTCTAATTTTGTTATTGGCTCAAATTCCATGTCTCTTGCAAAACCATGTTGGCGTATTTCATATGTTCTCCCACCTATTAATGTCTGATTTTTCTTTAGTTTTCCTACTATAGGAAATAACACTGGAGAATGTCTTTTCCAATATACTTTTCCGCTTTCGTCAAGCACATCTGCTCCTTGGTGTATTCTTTCCTCTCCATTTAATTTAAAACTTACTAGCTCTCCGCCTAGCCTTGATGTTAACATTTGTGCATACATTGGAAATCCTCCTTTCATAAAAAATCTATTTATATAATACTTATCTTTTATGTAAATGTCAAGTAATTTTATTGTTCTAAGCTTAATGCCGCATTGTAATCAGTAATTAGAATTTACTTTTTCTAAATATATGTTACTTTTTCAATTGACACAATGCCACATTGCTATAAGTGTTTCTACATTTCTACTCTTTTTGTAAATTTTTCTTTAATTAATTTTTTTAGTTCTTTATTTTTTTCTAGTTCTAACTTAGGGTCTTCTGACTCTATTTTAATTGCCACGCTTTGTACTAATTTTAGCATTTCAATATCTCTAAATAAGTTAGCTATTTTAAATTCTGGAAGACCATGCTGTCTTGTCCCAAAAAACTCTCCTGTACCTCTTAACTCTAAGTCTTTTTCTGCTATTACGAAACCATCATTTGTTTCTTGCATAATTTTCATTCTTTCTTTTGCGACTGGTGTAGAGCCACGATATTTTAATATACAATAAGATTGGTACTCTCCTCTTCCTACTCTACCTCTTAATTGGTGAAGCTGAGCTAGTCCAAAGTGTTCTGCGTTTTCTACTACCATAATATTTGCATTTGGAACATTTACACCTACTTCTATAACTGTAGTTGATACTAGTATATTAATGTTACCATCTTTAAATTCCTGCATAATTTCATCTTTTTCTTTTTGTTTCATTTTTCCATGTAAAAGTTCTACTCTATAATCTTTAAAAATTTCGTTTTTATATTTTTCGCAAATTTTTGTAACAGATTTCATATTTAATTCTTCATTTTCTTCTACAAGAGGACATACTACATATGCTTGTCTCCCTTGCTCTAAATTTTTTCTTATAAAGTTATTAACTCTATCTTCTAATTTATATGTTACGGCATATGTTTCTATTTTCTTTCTATTTGGAGGCAATTCATCTATAATAGATATATCCAAATCTCCATATAGTATTAAAGCTAAAGTTCTTGGAATAGGAGTTGCAGTCATAACTAACACGTCCGGATTTTTACCTTTTGCAATAATATTTTCTCTTTGTCTTACACCAAATCTGTGTTGCTCGTCTGTTACAACAAAACCCAAATTTTTAAATTCTACATCTTCAACTAATAAAGAGTGAGTACCTACTAAAACATCTATTTCTCCATCTTTTAATTTTTGTAAAATTTCTTCTCTTAATTTTTTTCTTGTTCCTCCTAATAAAAGCTCACATTTTATACCATATGGCTCTAATATTTTCTTAAATTCTTCTATATGCTGACTTGCAAGTATAGCAGTCGGTGCCATAATTGCTGCTTGATATCCACATTTTGCAGCTTTATATGCCGCTATTATAGATACAATTGTTTTTCCTGAGCCAACATCTCCTTGTAGCAATCTATTCATAGGTTTGGCACTTTCCATGTCATTGTCTATTTCTTCTAAGACTCTAAGTTGAGCTTTTGTAAGCTTAAATGGAAGTTTATTTATTACGTCAGACATTTTTACATCTTTACTATATGCAATTCCCTCTTCACCTATTGTTTGATTTTTAAGCTGCATAAGAGCTAGTTGCATTGTAAGTAATTCCTCAAAAACCAGTCTATTTCTTGCTTTATTACATTCTGTAAAATCTGTAGGAAAATGAATTTGCCTCATTGCAGTATTTATATCATCTAGCTTATAGTCTTTTATTATATATTCAGGCAAAGTTTCTACCAGTTTACTATTTACCATATTTAAAGCATTTTCTATTGCCTGTCTTATTGTATATTCAGATAAATTATAAGTTAGAGGATATATTGGTACTATTTTTCCTGTATTTTTATTTTCTCCTACTTTATCAAAAACAGGATTTGAAATATCTATTTTGCCAAACGCGTTACTAACTTTACCATAAAATTTATATTTTTCTCCTACTTTAAATGCACCTTTTAAGTAAAGCTGATTAAACCATGTTATTGTAGCAATTCCAGTTTCATCTCCAACAGTAAGTTTTAATATTGACATATTCTTTCTTACTACAGCTACAGTAATATTAGACATTGCAGTTGCCTCTATTACTGCTTCTTCGCCATTTATTAAATCTATTATTTTTTTAGTTTTTGTTCTGTCTTCATAATCTCTTGGAAAATATGTAATTAAGTCATACAATGTATATATTCCAATATTGTTAAGAACTTTGACTCTTTTAGGTCCTATTCCTTTAACATATTGTACATTTTGTTTTAAATCAAGCATATAATAGCTCCTTTTCTTTAGACTATTGCTATTATATCATATTTTTTTATTTATTTTTACTTTATTTTACAAATTTGTATTTTTTATTTAAGCATGCTCTGTTTTACACTTTTGTATAAGAAAACTCTAATTTGTTATTTTTTACTATTTTAATATTAAAATTATAACTATATAAATGTATTTTTTATAACAAAAGAAACGAGTCGATTCTCAAATTTGATTATCGACTCGTTTCTTTTTGGTACATGTTTGTTATTTTAACCAGTGCTTAAAAAAACTCATTTGCGTAAATTTCAAATGGAGATTATTCGTCTCCGCCTGTAATTTCCTCAAAGCGGTATTTTTGCTTTACATCAGGATATTTCTCATGGTCAACCTTTAATTTGCTGCTTCTATTCTAAAGTCTTTTACATTAGCAACATCTGCTGATACACTAGAATTTATTTGTGCAGTTTCTCCTGGTTCTATTTTTTCTATAGCTGGTTTTAATTCTGTTACTGTATTACCATTTTCATCTAATAATACTATTTTTACTATTTCTGGCTCATGTGTTGTTGTTCCAGTATTTTTTACATCTGCTAATAATGTACTTTTTCCGTCTTTTGATGTAAATTGAATGTTGCTTATTTCCAAATTATTATATGTTTTAGTTTGTCCAAATGACTCACTTGTATTTATTTTTGTTCCATCATCTAACTCTGTTGTAAATTCTTCATTTGAAGTATTTTGTACAGATTGTTGTTGTGTTACATTATTTTGATTTTCTTCGTCTCCTTTATTAATATTTGTGATTACCACAAAGAAAATTACTGCAATTATTACAACTGCCACTAATAAAATTACCCATCTTTTTTCATTACTATTCATTTTTCAAATCCTCCCTATTTTACTTTTGTTTTTTTATACAAATTATTTTAATAAAAATATCTTATAAATATTTTACACAAAAATTTTTGTTTTATCCATTTTTTCTGCTAACTTCTATATAGTGCCAAGAATCTCTGCACATATCTTCTAAGCTTTTTTCTGCTTTCCATCCAAGTTCTTTTTCTGCTTTTGTAGCATCAGCATAAAATGCTGGTAAATCTCCTGCTCTTCTTTCTGTAATCCTGTATGGAACATCCTTGCCTGTAGCCTTCATAAATGTGTTTACCACATCTAAAACACTGTATCCTACACCTGTGCCTAAATTGTAAATATACACTCCGTTGCCTTCGTTAAGTTTATCTAGTGCCTTAATATGACCTTTAGCCAAGTCAACAACATGTAAATAGTCTCTTATGCATGTTCCATCTGGTGTGTCATAATCCCCACCAAATACAGATAATTCTTTTAATTGACCACATGCAACTCTTACTATGTATGGCATTAAGTTATTTGGTATTCCTTGTGGTTCTTCTCCTAACAAGCCACTTTCATGTGAACCTATTGGATTAAAATATCTTAATAAAGCAACACTCCACTCATTGTCTGCTTTGTAAATGTCTTTTAATATTTGCTCTATAAATATTTTAGTTGAACCATATGGACTACTTGCTGTACCAACTGGCATATCTTCTTTGTATGGTATTGGATTTTCTGGTCCATATACTGTTGCAGAAGAACTAAATACAAACTTTTTAACATTGTATTTTCTCATAGTATCAAATAATACTAATGCACCAGAAACATTATTTATATAATATTCTATAGGCTTTTTAGTTGACTCTCCAACAGCCTTAAAACCTGCAAAATTCATTACAGAATCTATATTATTTTCTTCAAATACTTTCTCTAGTTTTTCCCTATCTGCATAGTCCATTTCATAAAACTTAAAGTCTTTTCCTGTAATCTTTTTTATGTTTTCTAAAACTTCAGGTTTGCTGTTTGAGAAATCATCTATTATAACAATGTCTTTTCCTGCATTTAGCAGTTCTACAGCTGTGTGGCTACCTATGTATCCAGCTCCACCTGTTACTAAAACTGACATTATCCTCTTTCTCCTTTCGTTTTTTTGTTATTATATCAATATAAAAAAATATTGTAAAGATTTTTTATATATTTTATTTCTATTTTTAGGTATATCTTATAGTAATCATTAATTTTACAATCTATGTTTTATATTTATAATTTGTCTATTTTTGGAGTTTTGTATTCTTAGCTTTATAATTATTGTTTACTTTTTATATTTTGCAACTGAATTTCTAGCTAATAGCCTGCATAATAACTTAATACATAGAAACATTAACATATAAAGTATCTCCTATGCAATCATATTGTTTTTCGCTTAGTTCAAACTCTTTTTTATCTATGTAATTGCTATCTACTTGTTCCAATTTTCTTCCTGTGTAGTATTGAATAGCTCCTTTTACTCCCCACTCGCATCTAGTTGCTGTGCATGTTAGAACACATGAATTTTTTGAACTTTCAAGTTTATAATTATTATCATTTTTCTTTATTATACAAATTTTATCTACAACTATATTATTTTCATTTTCGTATTCTTCTATTTTAGTTACTATTCTTTCTGCCTCTATTTTTTCAAACTCATTTGTTATTTTATGTTGTGTTGTAATAGAAAAATATGTATATACGTTTATAATCATATATGCTATTACAAGAAAAGAAAATATTATTTCGGGTGCTTCTACTTTTTCAAATAATTTACTTTTACAATACATAAGTATAAGTAAAATACCTATTAAAGCTCCAATAGTAAATCTAATTCTTGCACTATTAAATCCAGATAATGACATTGCTGATGCAATAAATGCACTAGCTAGTGCTACTACAATTATTAAAATTAGCTCAACTAAGTTTTCTACAGTCTTTTCTGAATACATTATAAATAAAATTGTAGCTAATACACTTACTATTGTTAGTAAAGTTATAAAACTTCCATCATTTAACATCCCGCCTGTATTTATAATAACTCTCATAAAATTGTTAAATATGTATTTCAAGTTATTTATAATACTATTTATATCTTGTGTTCTGTCACCTGTCATACCTGTAAAATAGCATATTCCTTTTATTAAAAGTAATTCTGCTACTGCAACGAGCAACATAATTGTAATTGTTTTTATAATGTCTAATATTATGTACTTAACAAATTTTTGCTTGCCTGTGTTTTTTAAAAAAGTAAATATTAGTGCCATAACGGCTATTGTTCCAATTGTTCCTTGGTATGAAACAACTCCAAGCATTGCCAGTAATATTGCCTTTACATAGTGCCTTTTTACAATGTTTTTAGCAGAAAGCATATATGCCAAAACACTTAAAGCCATAACTGCACACTCTGCAAAATAAAGATTTTCTAAATACATAAAATTAAATATAGTACAATATGAGATGAGTAAAACTATAGCTTCTACCCATTTATTTTTAGCAGGTTTGTAACTTAATATTGTATTTCGTAAAATAATAACAGAAATACAAGAAATTATTACTGCTAAAACTAGTAAGATTGGTATCCAAATTTCTATAGGCATATTAAACACATTTGCTATAAAAACCAGTATTGCCATTACAATTCTTCCGTCTTTTAGAGAATTGTTCATCATATATTCTTCATAACCAATATTTATTATATTATATGTATCTGTTGCGTAATGCATTGGAAAAAAGCCTATTAGAGTAATACATGCAATTACAAAAATAATTATAAATGAAATAATATCTTTTTTATAAATAACAAGCGTATTTCCGCTTTTTATTTTGTTGTTAGTTTCATCCTTATTTTTTAGTTTTTCCATTATAAATGGCGTTCCTTTCTTATGCTATAAGTCTGTTATAGTAATTGCTATAAATCTATTACAGTAGCTATTGCAGTAGCCTATAGAATAATTGAATTTTAAAGCTTTCTTATTCATTAATTTAAAATTATTCGTACACATCAAAGTATAATATAGAATATTTATAATCCATATTTTGTTTTACGTACTCTCTTACTTTGTTTGGATTTTGCCAATTTAAAGAGACTCCATCAGATTTTATAATTACTATTTTATTTGTATCTCTTTGTAACTTTTCTATCTGTCCTTCTTCTCCTTTTGAGCCAATATTACCTATTAAAAACATATCATAGTCTTTGTAATATATATCTAAAGGAATTTGGTATAGTGCTGCCTCTGCATCCAATATATATACTGGCTTATCTTGGCTTTTTATAAAATAGTCCATTGCTTGTATTTTTTGGTAAGTATAGTCTGTTATAACTATATTTGCAAAATGCTTTACATCATTTTTACAATTTGCAAAATAATCTTTTATATTTGGAATAGATTTATAACCATACCATGCAGTTATTCCAATTACCATAAATATCAAGAAATATTCTAGCCATATATTTATGTATTTTTCTCTATTTGAAATTTTATTTATTAATTTACTAATTCCTCTTACTATCGCTTTTATTAAAAAGTCTAATATAACGCAAATAATTATACTTGTTGGCAAAATTCCTATTAAAAAGTGCACTTCGTCTGCAATTGGATATGATGCAGAAAAAGATGCTATTGAAAGTGAGCTTATTATTAAAAATGTTTTATTTCTTTTAAACATTGAGTATAAAAATGTTGCAATAAAAGTTATAGGAGCTACTATGCTTAGTATTTTTATATATAATTTTTCATTATCTAGTAACCTTGAATATGGAATTTTATTTGTAAATGTTTTAATTCCTGCTATACAATAATCCCAAAAATCATCTACTGCTCCATTTATAGCTAGGTATATAAAAATTATTGCAACCGGAATTAATACTCCTAATATTTTAATACCAGTTGATTTTAAATATTGGATAAATTCTTCTTTTGAGCGTACCAAAAGTAAGTTGTATCCTAATAAAGCAATAGTTACTATAGCACCTGTGCTTTGTTTTAGCATAATGCATATTCCTGCTAAAATGCCTAAAATTAAGTCTGTTTTCCAATTACTTAGCTTGTTATTTTTTAAATCTGTTTTATTGTTTTCTTTTGTTTCTTCATTAGTACTGCTTTGACTACAACTTTTATTAGTGTTTAGACTTTCTATTGTATCTCCAATTTCTATCGCATTTATATTTTCCTTATTATATAAGTTTCGCCTTAATTCTATATAAATAATAATTAACGTAACAAATAGTACTGCGAAGTTGTAGTCCATGCAAAAGTAGTCTTTTAGCATATAAAATAAAGCCATAACGACAAAAAGGCTAATACCTTTATTAGCCTTAAGTAAATTTAATATTTTATAAAATGTAAATAAAACTCCTGCACATAGCAAACATGCTAAAATTCGCATTACTATTAATTCGTTACCGAATATTGCAAGAAAAATAGCATTAACCATTGGAAGTAGTGGTGTTTGCACCATATTAAAATCTCTATATGGTACTAAGCCATTTTCTACATTATTTGCAAAATTAAAATTCCATAACTCGTCTAAGTTACCAATTGCTTTTGGTATTACCACAACAGCTATTGCTAATGCTATTATTAAAAAAATGCTTATATTACATATTAATCTTTTGCTTTTTTCTTTCATTATTTCTCCATTTTTAGGTTTAGTATAAATTTATGTTTTCACTAGCTATATAAATTTGTATTTAAGTATATTCTTCGATTTACTTTTAGGTAGTAATTTTTTGTTTTTCCAGTATTTATAATAATTTATTTTTCTATATTTATTTTTTTATCTATAATATATTGTGGTCTTTTCTTTGTGTCATCATAAATTCTACCAATATACTCTGAAATTATCCATAATGATAGCAACTGAACTCCGCTAAGTAATGTAACTGTTACTATAAGGGATGTCCAACCCGCTTGTGCACTATGCCCTGTAAAGTATGATATTAGCGAATATATTAATATTATTAGTGATATTAATATTGTTAATATTCCTAAGCCTCCAACAATTTTAAGTGGCTTTGTCGAAAAGCTTATAATACCATCTGACGCAAGTTTTATCATTTTCTTTAATGGATATTTTGTTTTTCCTGCAAAACGTTCTTGTCTTTCATATTCAAAAGCTTCTTGTTTAAATCCAACCCAGCTAAATAACCCTCTTAAAAACTTATTATGCTCTGGCATTGAGTTTATAACATCTACAACTTTTCTATCTACTAGTCTAAAGTCGCCTGTATCTCTTGGTATTTCTACATCTGACAATGCATTTAATGTTTTATAAAACATTTTAGCTGTAAGAAGCTTAAACGCAGACTCTCCTTTTCTTGTTTTTCTTTTTCCATATATAACCTCATAGCCTTCTTCCCAATGTTTAAGCATCTCTGAAATAAGCTCTGGAGGATCTTGTAAGTCTGCATCTATTATAACTATGGCATCTCCTGTAACTTCCTTTAGCCCTGCTGTCACAGCTGCTTGATGCCCAAAGTTTCTTGAAAATGAAATAACTTTTACATTGCTGTCTTTAGAAGCTATTTCTTCAAGAATTGGTAATGTTTTATCTTTACTGCCATCATTTATAAATACTATTTCATGTTCATAGTTTTCTATATTTTCTAAAACATTTTTTACTCTTTTGTAACATTCATTTGCAACTTGCTCTTCATAATACATTGGTATAACTACTGATATTTTTTTCATTTCTATCGCTCCTAATCAAATTTGTACCTAGTATACCACAAAAAATAAATTTGTTCAATTGGTTTATGTCTTATTGTACAAAAAATAGACGCCCTAAGGCGCCTTGTATTTAGAGTTACATATATAAACTTAAACGAGAACCAGCAATTGTATTGTTATTTGTTGGATAGTTGTTAATGTTACGTCTGCTAGAAGACGGATGTCCACTGCCAAACATGTCGTCATAGTCTCCTCCACGATTAACTCGATATTTAGTGTTTCCCGCTTCAATTGTCCAATCTTCAACGTTTCCTGTCATATCATAAATATTATTTATTACATATGCTGGGTCTGAACCAGTATTCTTTCTTGAACTACTATAATTTCCTTTTCCCGTACTATCATAAGTGTATGTCTTCTTTGTACTATCTCCACTATTATACATCCATCTCATTACGGCATCCCATTGGCATCCCCAAATCATTGTTGTAGCCACATTGCTATTAGCAGCAACTTCTTTTGACTTTTTATACATCATATACCATGTTTGCCTTGCTATCTCACTATTATTTTTTACTACCACTGCTTCTGTTTGTGATAAACCACCTGTTTCATATCTTCCTATATAAAATCCTCCATACTTTTCTACACTTGCTATCATACTATTAAACTCTGTCTCTAATTGTGTTTTAAAAGTATCAGCTGTAGCACTTACATCTAATCCAGCCTCTTGTAAATTGGTATTATCTGCATCATATTTTGTTTCATCATCATCAGTTATCACATCTGGTTCACGATAACTACCAGTACCAGAAGTTGCTATTATCTCCATCACTCCATCCTGCTCTGTCCAATTCAGTGGAGTTATTCCATCTTCATCAAAATCGTATAATTTTCCCCATTTCTTACCACTTGCATCTGTTCCATACATCTCACTTGGATTTGCTACTGGCACCCACACAAATTGATTTCTTGTTGTTTGTGCAGTATCTTTATTCGTATCGTTTACTTCTTCTGTTCCTTCATATATTACAAATCCATCTTTTACTGTTGTCTCTCCTGTTACTTTTGATGCTGTATATCCTTTTGGCACTGGAACAGTTATAGGGGTTGTATCTGTACTTTGCACAGCATTTACCTTGTCATCACTTGTTCCATCCCATTTTTCTGGCTCCTCTGGTGTTGTACTTCCTCCTGTTCCATTTAACATATTCTCCATTGCAGCTGTTATATCATTCATTTTTGCTTGCTCATTTATAATAGCCTCATTTGTCTTATTTGCAGCCTCTCTTGCCTTTGCTATTATTCCATTTTCACTAAATACTAAACTTATTGTTATTCCTGCCAATATTAACAATACCACAATTGTTACAACTAACGCTATTAGAGTTATTCCGTGCATTTTTGCATTTTTTGTAATTGTAAATTTTCTTTCATATTCTTCCTCCCAAATTTTTATTCTTTTGTTATTATTCCCCATTTTATCTTTTATTAGTCATTTTTCTTATTTTGGTTAAAATTATTCTTCTGTCTTTACTAATTTTTAATTCAATGTAGAATAATTTGTTCTTTTTAATCTCGATTTTCAGAATAATTATATCATCTCATTATGAGATTACGTATTTCTTTTATATTACATTTGCATTACATTTTAATTGCATTTTCGAAATAATTTTTGATTGCAGATTGAATTATAAAATTTCATTTTTCTTATGGTTGTCAAAATCTCCGTCCCCACTGACAACCCGTCCCTTTGACAAGCAAAAAATATTTCTTGCTTTCTTTTATTCCCTATGCTATAATGAGTTTGGCTTTAGTAAAAGCTTAAATGATTTTAATTATTTTTATACTATTTCCTTCTTTTTTTGATTAAGAAAAAGTGTCAATAGGGTCAAAAATATTAAATATCAAAATTTAAAGAAGGAGGTATGTATAATGGCAGATAAAACATTAACATGTAAAGATTGTGGTGCAGATTTTGTTTTTACAGAGGGTGAGCAAGCTTTTTATGCAGAAAAAGGATTTACTAACGAGCCACAAAGATGTCCAGCTTGTAGAAAAGCTAGAAAAGAGCAAAGAAGAAATTTTAACAATAACTAATTTCTTTTTAGATTTTTACCATTAGGCTATACCTAATGGTATTTTTTATGGTAGAATTGTATAAGTAATTTATTTAGGAGTAAACTTATGAATATTTTATTTACATGTTTAGTTTCACTTTTATTTTGCATAATTCCTATATTTTTTATAGTAAAGGATTTTGTAAAAAGTAGAAATAGTAAATTAAATAAAAATAGTTCTAAAAGCAATATAACTTTTGTTTCTTTCTGTAAAGAAAATATATTTAGCATTTTAGCAATTGTTGTTTTATTTTTTGGCTGTTTTATTAGATTAATTTATATAGATAAATACCCAGTTGGACTTAACCAAGATGAGGCATCTTCTGTATATGAGGCTTGGTCTATTTTAAACTTTGGAATAGATAGAAATGGGCAAAGTTTTCCTGTACAGTTTATATCTTGGGGTAGTGGTCAAAATGTGTTGTACTCGTACTTAATGCTACCTTTTATTAGTATATTAGGCTTAAACACACTTAGTATAAGACTTCCTATGGCTTTAATTGGTTGTATTTCACTTGTTGTATTTTACTATTTTATGAAATCTGCTTTTGGAAGTAAAAAAGCTGTGTTATTTTTGTTTATATTTACAATATTTCCATGGCATCTTATGAAATCACGTTGGGGATTAGAGTCAAACATATTTCCTGACTTAATTTTGTGGGCAATTTTTGCTATGTATATGGGAATAAAAAAGAAAAGTAACTGGTTAGTAGTTTTATCTGGAGTAATATTTGGACTTTCCACATATTCGTATGGAACATCATACTTTTTTGTACCAGTTTTGCTAATATTACTATACATTTCACTACTTATTGTCAAAAATTTAAGTTTAAAACAGTGTATTATCCACTTATGCACAACTACTGTTATTGCACTGCCTATGATACTTTTTGTAATTATAAACTTTTTCGATTTAGACACATTAAAACTTGGACCTATAACTATACCAAAACTTCCAACAGTCCGCTTCAAAGAAATTACAGCTGTTGGCTCTAGCGTAGACAGTAATATTTTTAGTAATTTTATAAGCAATATAAAAATGCTACTTACCAATGACGGCAATGTGCTTAATTACACAGTTCCATATGGTTTGTTTTTCTGCAACTGGTTAACAATACCTATTGCAATTATTGGAATTGTGGTTTCTTGGAAATTGGGACCAGGTCCAAATTTCCAAGCTTCTTCAAACTCGCAAAATCAGCAAACCCTTAATGCTCATCAAAATACGGAAAAAGCACAAAATTCTACTTGTGCTTTAGCTTATACTTTTATGAATTGTTTTTTTGTAGCTAGCCTTCTTCTTATGTTTATGGTAGACGGAGCTATAAATAGAATAAATGTTATATTTATACCTTTGGTATTTTACACTGCTATTGGATTAATTAACCTAGGTAAAGTTTGGTTTGTACCTGTTATTACATATTTTATATTATTTACTTTTATGGAGTATTACTATTTTACAGATTATCAAACTTATATAAGTTCTTACATGAACGTTGGATTGAAAGAAGCTATTATAGAGGCAAGTAATTTAGTTGAAAATTATGAAAATAGTAACGACACTAATAGTAGTAATAATAACGAGAAAGGCCTTACAGCTAGCAATAATAAATTTACTTTATTAGATAATTCCAAAACCTTGCAAAATTATACAAAACTATATATAGACACCTCAGTTAATCAACCATACATTTTCTATTTACTATATAATGAAGTTCCAACACCTTATTATATAAGTAATGTTCAAAAAAGTAATGAAGATGCGATGTTTCAGACTATAGATAGTATTGGAAATGTGTATTTTACTATTCCTACTACTTTGGAATTAGATAATGTGTATATTTTTAGGCAATCTACTTTAGAAAAATATAAAAACATGTATAATAATTTAGGCGAATTTACCAGTGAAATATATGGTGAATTTGTGGTATTGTATGTGACTTTATTCTAGCACCACATACAATATCACTTTATATATTTTTGTCCGACTTATGCATTTTTATCTTCTAATAATATATTTTTCATTTCAATTATATTGTAAAAAGGAATATTGATACCTCTTTCTGCCATCATTATAACTTGTCTTGCATAGGCTATAACTTTATTTCTTACATTTAAAGCTATCTCAACATCTTTATTTTCAGTAACGTACTTTTCCAATATGTATTCTTCAGTTGTAGGGAACAAATTCTGAACTAAAAATACTGCTTGTTTTCCCACTACTTCCCCAAAAACAAAATTATAAACTTTATGCTGTTTTTGTTTTTTATGCTCATATATCTTTTCATACTTTTCATATTTAGTTGAAATAGGAACAAACCAGACTATTTCTTTATTAAATTTATCTCTAAAGCAAAAATAGCATGGTCTTTTATTTCCACTTTCCTTGTTTTCCATTAATTTATATTCTTTAAAAATTTTAAAAAATTCATCTTTTATAAAATAAAATTTTCCATCTTCTATTACCATTATTACAATATCTCCTTTATAAAAATATGGGATCTAGTTTTATAGACCCCACATTTAACTATAATCATTTATTTTTTCACCTACTTATTTATATTCCGCAAGTAGGGGTGCGATTAACATTTTTTCATTCACAAATTTATATCTCGCAAGTGACGTTGCGATTAACATTTTAATTATAGCAGATATTAAATATCTACTACTATTATATTCATTATACATATTTTTTATTAAAATATCAATACATTTTTTAAATTTGATAAAATATTTTTTTATTTCTTAACTCTTGCTCCCATATATGTAACACTAATTACACTTATACAAGCTATAATAATTTGTATTATTGGAATATAAAATGTTAATTCATAACTGTTACTAAATATTAAATACATTATAAATGCTATTAATAATCCTATAATAACGCCTATTAATACGGCTTTTATGCTATATAAAATACTTTCGTACCTTAGCATTTTCTTTAATTGCTTACTGGTCATACCAATAGAACTTAGTATTTTAAATTCGCCTTTTCTTTCATTAATATTTGTTGTTATCGTATTTATTATATTTGTTAATCCAATTACACCAATTATAATTATTAATCCATATGCAAATATAGAAATTAAATTCGTCATGTTTTCACGGTCTTCTTTCATTTTTGAATAGTTAATAATATTTAATTTAGGCTCATTTATATATTTTTCTATGTCTTCCTCTAACTTATTTGGATTGCTAGAATTTATCCTCATATTAGTCATACCATCTATAACGATTTTACTATTTTCTACGTCTATTGTTTTTGCAACTTCCATTGGAATAATTAAAACTGCATTTATGCCTGTCATTTTCATTGAAGAATTTTCATCTAACGTTTGTAATAATTTTTCTGGGTATTTATCTGTTACTTTTGCAATTTCAAAAGTATAGTCTTTATCTCGTATGTTTACTTGTATTTTTTCTCCTTCTTTTAAATTTGTTAATTGTATCTCTTCTACACTTGTATATGATGTTTTAAAATTATTAACTAAAATTGCTTTATTCAGTACATCAAAATAATTTAATCCTAATTCTTCTAAATATTTATTAAACGCTGTTCCTTCGGCTGAATAAATTGAAATATTTATATCACAATTTAAGTTATATGCTTCGTTTGTTAATACATTTCTATCTCTCTTTATTTTTCCAGTAAAAAAAGTATATATCGAATATTTTTCTATGTTATCTAATTGACTTATTTGCTCAAATGTTTCTATCTTTTCTTTATATGGTATATCAAAAGCATCTGAATAAAAACTTGTATCAATATTATACTTATTTGGATACATTTCGTCCGTTATTTGAAATATATAATTTACTGTACTAGTCGTTATTATTAATAAAACTATACTAATTACAATAGATATTGTTGCAGATAGATATTTCTTTCTATTTCTTTTTAAGTTTTTAACAGCTAGACTTTCTTCTATCTTTCTTTTATCATTTTTTTCTTTATATTTTTTATTATCTTTTATTTTTCCATGCTTTAATTGTTTTATATATATTTCTTGGTTCTGCCTAATCACTTCCATAGGTGCTACTTTTGATGCATCTTTTGCTGGTTTTATACAAGAAATATATATTGTAATTATGGAGATTATTACTGAAACAAGTATAGTTATTGGCGAAAACACAAATTGTAGTGTAAATCCTTTTTCTACACTTATAGCATTTATTCCACTTATGCCTATTAATACAATTCCTATTCCTAAAATTATTCCTATTGGTATTGAAATGCAGGCATATATAATTCCCTCTAAAATAACACTTTTCTTTATTTGTTTCGAAGTAGCTCCTATGCTAGCTAATGTTCCAAAGTCTTTTTTTCTTTCTAATATGGACATCCTAAAACTATTTCTAATTAACAAAATAGAAATACAAGTAACTACTATAATTATAGCCAATCCTAGTAACTCTATTTGCTTTTTATCCATTAATTCTGTCTGTGCACCTTGCCACATTAGTAAACTATCATTAACACTTACATTTCCTATAGTTTCTTGCAGTACATTTCCAAAAGCATCTGCATTATTTATATTATTCATCAAAATAGTAATTATATAAGGTCTTTGTTCTTCTATTTTTTCCAACTTAGTTATTGCAATATATGCTCGTTGATTTTCCGCTTCTTCATTAGTTTGTTTTGAAATTCCAACTATTGTATATGTTGCCTTTTCTTCTCCATCTGGCTCTAACAAATCTTTATATTTGTCACTAACTTTTACTTTTTCCACATTTAAAGTAATTTTTGTGCCTACTGTTAAATTTTCATTAGCATTGCTAACTAAAAAGTCAGATATAACAATTTCATTTTTATTTTCTGGAAGCCTTCCTTCTAAAAGCTTTATAGCTCTATTTTGCAGTGCCAAATCATCATAAGCTTCTACTTGTATGCCAAGCTTACTATCTCTTTTAGTTTCATAATCTGCTGCTCCAATAGTTTGTGAAATAGCTATACTTTGTATGCCGGCTTGTTCTTTTTTATTTTTTATTAATTCAACTTCTTCTGCATTAGTATTTACCACCATTATATGATAGTTTCCTATTGTTTCTTTTATGTATGTCAACATAGAACTTTGAAAGCTTACTAGCAAGGTAGAAATAAAGCATATTAACATTACAGAAAAAATTATACCTATTGAAGTTGCTATGGTTCTTTTTTTATTTTGTTTTAAATTCTTTTTAGCTAATGAATATATTACTTTCATTTTTATCCCCTTAATTTTTCTTAAATTTTCACTTATTTTCCGTTTTTTTTATAATAATTTTTAGTTTAATTATTTACCTTTGCTATTACTTATTTTTTCGTCTTTTACTATCTTTCCATCTTTTATTTCTATAACTCTTTCCGCTTCATTTGCAATTTTCTCATCATGTGTTACTAATAAAATTGTTTGCTTATATTTTTCGTTTGAAAGTTTTAGTAGTTTTATAATTTCTTCTGAAGACTTGCTATCCAAATTTCCCGTTGGTTCATCTGCTAAAATTATAGCAGGATTATTTACTAAAGCTCTTCCTATTGCCACTCTTTGCTGTTGACCACCTGATAATTGATTTGGCAAATGTGTTTTTCTTTCTTCTAATCCTAATGTTTTAATTAATTCTTTTACTTCCTCATTATTAGGTTTTATACCATCTAGTTCGCATGGTAATGTTATATTTTCTTTTACATTTAAAATAGGTAGTAAATTATAAAATTGATAAATTATTCCTATATTTTTTCTCCTAAATATAGCCATTTTATCATTATCTAATTTTGTAATATCTGTACCATTAATAATAATGCTTCCAGATGTAGGCTTGTCCACTCCACCAATTATATGTAATAAAGTAGACTTTCCACTTCCAGAAGCTCCTATAATTGCCACAAATTCTCCTTTACTCACGCTAAAAGAGACATTATCTAATGCATATACTTCTGCCTCTTTTTCTCCATATTTTTTTACTAAATTTTCACATTTTAAAATAACATTATTTTCCATAGTATTTCTCCCCTTTTTTACAATATACACATATATTTTTTAAATGTCAATATTTTTATAGAAATAATTGACATTTTTGTAAATTTTTGTTATTATAGAATAAGTCTCTTTAGAGACTTATTCTATGGGCGAAGTGTCATTAAGTTTAAGGAGGCATTTCGTTGAAAAAAATTCTTACTGTTTTGTTGGCAGCATGTATGGTTTTCTCCTTCACATGCACTTCCGCTTTTGCCGCTGACGGCATTCAAATTTCGGAAGAAAGTGTCACTGTCACTCCTCGGGCTGGCAACTTGCTGGTAATGAGTCCTACTTTCTTTACTGGACATCTTTACAAGTATGTTACTCCTGCAAAAGGAGAAACATTAAAGATTGCTGTAAGCCTGACTGGAAGTAGCTCTTGCACTTTGAAGGTAACCAAAAACGGCGGGTGGTGGGCTTCTACCACCATCACTATCCCTTGCGATGGTGTAACTCACCAATATGTTTTAATTGAAAACTGTAATGGTGAGCCATACGAGCTTGATTTTTATCAGCCTGTAGAGGGAACATTAACTGCTATTGTTTATTCTTCGCCCTAAGGTAAGCTAAATTTTTTTCGCCCATAGAAAGACGAGCGTTTTTCGCTCGTCTTTATTTTATCCGCATTTATCTTCATTATGGCTATATTTTAATTTAGTTGCCATTCCTCCCCTTATATGTCTTTCTGCCTTATTTTCATCTAATATGTTTCTTACTTCATGTGCTAATATAGGGTTTATCTTAAGTAGTCTTTCACTAACATCTTTGTGTACTGTTGTTACTTTTTGTAACGGTAGAATTTATATCTTCAAAATTTGTAATTACTGTAGGTTGGCTTCCAATTTCATTTAATAATTTTAATCT
>CALXVM010000020.1 GCA_944392105.1 uncultured Clostridia bacterium
TAAAAAAAGAACAAGTTTTATACTTGCTCCTCAAAAATATTTATTTTTTATCTTTTATAGTAATTTAAAGTCCATTTACCACAATATGGACAACTCCATGTTTCATAGCCATAAGGACATAATTTGTAATATTCATCTGATGATATTTCTCCATTATGTACTTGATCACTATAACCATTTATTAAATTATCATAATATGCAACTGCTTCATCGTAACTATTAAACCATAAATTAGAATTGCCTGCACTAACTCCATGTTTTGTATCAGTACATTTAGGCTTTTCTTGTACTTTATCATCATTCTTATTTTCTTGAATATTCTCTTTAGGCTTTTCTCCTTTCTGTGTATTATTTTTAGGTGTGTCTACTTTGTTGGTAACTTGAGTTGGCTTTTCTGTTTGTTTTGGACTTTCAACTACTTTTTCCTGTGTGCTTTTAGTACTTTCTGTTTGTTTCTCATTTTTATTTTCTTGAGTTTCTGTCTTTGTATTTGCATTAGTGTCTTCTTGTATCAATTCTTCTTTGGTATCTTGATTTATACTTGTATTTTCTACAACATTTGCTTCCGTTTCTTGAATTTCATTAGTTGAATTTATTTCATTTACAACCTTATTTTCAAATTCAATACTACTTTTATCATGTTTATCTATAACTTGATTAACTATTAAAGCTGCTATAATTAATGCTATTACTAGAGCTAAAATTGCAATTATTATTTTTCTTTTCTTCATACTCATCATCTCCTTATGCTTTAATTATACTGCTTAAAAGACTAAGTTCAAGTTTATAAATAAATATAAATAAAATAATTAAATAAATTATTATTCTTTTAGTTTGTAATATAGTATGTATTTGAAAGGGTTTGTAAGGGAAAACTTTGTAATGTGTTCACACATAAAGGTTGTATCTTTATTAAATATGTTCACACACATTATCTAGCATTTCTTTCTTGTTTTAATCTTTCTCTCTTGTTATGTTCTTCCACACATTGAATAATAAAATCTTCTACTTTGCCAGATTCTTTTATTTTTTGTGGTATATATTTATCTATTCTTTCATTGTGTATTTTTATAAATTCTTTTTGATTAGGTTTTTCCTGACCTAAAATTTCTTCTATTTTTTCTTCTGTTAATTTTCCCTCTTGTTCAAGTTTTTTTAGTCTTATTGCTTGACTCAATGATGGTGTAACTTCATCAAACTCAAATATATTTTGTACTACATATTGATTTTCTTCACTTAAATAAGAAAGCTCTACTGCTGGTCTAAAAGCAATTCTTTTTAAATCTACTTGTTCTAAAAGCTCTGGAATAAGATGTGTTAGACGAATATATCTTCTAATATTAGTCATACTTTCGCCTACTTCTTTTCCTAACTTATTAGCACTTTCTAACTTCCAACCCATTGGGTCGGAAGTTTCGTCCTCCAGTAAATCTACTCTTTTCCCTTGGTGTCGCATTGCTTCAAGTTTCATTTTGTATGCAAATGCTTTCTCTGATGGCAATATTTCTTGTCTTTGATTAAGATTTGTATCAACCATTAAAATTGTAGCTTCATCATCAGTTAAATTTTTTATAATACATGGCATTTCTTTTTTATTTGCTTTTTGAAAAGCTCTTTTTCTTCTATGTCCTGCTACCATTTCATATTTTCCATTTTCTTTTGGTCTAACAATCGCTGGGGGTATAAATTTATTACTGTTAATGCTTCTTACTATATTATCCATAAGTTCATCATCATTTACAGAAAAAGGATGATTTGGAAAATTATCAATATCTTTTATTGAGATATATTCTATATAGTCTTTTTGTCTATTATCTCGTTCTTCTTGCGTTGTAAAAAGGTCATCTATATTTGGTAGTTTCATTTTTTGTTCTTGCTCTTTCATGTTCAACGACCTCCTTTGCAAATTCTTTATATGCTATTGCAACAGGACTATTCTTATCATAAGCAAATATACTTTTACCACTAGAAGTAGATTTTGCTGTATTTATTGCTTTTGGAATTTCCGTATTATATATTTTTATAAACTGTCCATAGTTTTCAACAATAGTATTTCTCACTTGTTTAGATAATTTAGTTCTTTTATCTACAAGTGTTAATAATACTCCTTCTATCTTTAAGTTAGGATTTATTTGTTTATGAATTCTATTTACAGTTTTTAATAAATGTCCCATTCCTTTTGCTGCTAAATATTCTCCTTGTACAGGAATTATTACTTTATCACTACAAGCCAATGCATTTATAGTAATCATTCCTAAACTAGGCATGCAGTCAATTAAAATATAGTCATAATTATCTTTTATGTCCCTTATTGAATTCTTAAGTGTGAACTCTCTACTCATTGCATTTACAAGTGAAAACTCTATTGCTGATAAATCTAAATTAGCTGGAATTAAATCTATTCCCTCTTTATGATGAAGAATAGCCTTTTCTGCATTCATTTCATTATCATATATTGTATCAGACATTAAAGTAGCAATAGTATTTTGCAATTTGTCTTGGTCATAGTATCCCATACAAGTAGTTAAATCTCCTTGAGGATCTGCGTCAATGAGTAGAACTTTATTGCCTTGCTTTCTTAAAGCAACACCTAAAGAAAAAGTGGTTGTAGTTTTTCCTACACCACCTTTCTGATTTGCTATTGCAATTATTTCACTCATTGTCATTCTCCTTTTCTTCATTTTTTATACTCTTTCTAAAGCTAACAAACTGCTCATATAACTCGTGATTTTGTATATCTTCTACATATTCCTCTGCGTTTTCTACAAAATCCTTAATATTTTCATTTATAGTAATGCAAATATCTTTATAGCTTGGTGCTTCATAAAGTTCTTCAAAAATCAATGTCAGAGTTTCTGCTATTTCTTCCTCTAAATCTACCATATAATACAAATTTCTACACATCTCTGGAATTTCTTGTTTAAAACAATGTTTTATTTCATCTGATGATAGCATTTGATATAGTAATGTATATAGACTATCTTCAGAAATTTGAGCAAAATGTAAAGAGTTTCTTAATCTATCTTGTGCCATTTTTATTTTTCTCATATCTTCTTCTGTTTTATTTTCTTTAAATAGAAGATTTCTTATTGTATCCATATCTGGATCCATATAATTTTCATATTTAATACAATCCTTAATTGTATTTATTAACATTGACTTTATTGTTTCGTGCAATGTCCTTTCATCTAATCCTTCTAATGCTCCCTCATTTAAAAGTTCATCTTGAACTTCGTATTTTCTTTCAAAATCATAAATTGTTTTTTTCATCTACTTTTACCTCCTTAAAATTATTTTTGAGGCAATAAAAAAGAAGCTAACTTATTTCTAAATTAACTTCTATATGTTAGATATTATTTCAATAACTACATTTTCTATTTTTATTTTGTATTTATTACAGTTATTAACTTATAAAAACTCTTTAAAAGCCTTTAAATCTCTTTAAATGTTTACAGCTATTTTACAGCTACTAGAATAAATTTATTAAAATTCATTAATTTTTATTAGATTTTCCTATTCTTTTTATATTGTCTATAACTCGCTATTTGCAACATATTAAGAGTTTTTAGTATTTATTAAGATTTATTTTTAATTTGCTAATGTTCTATGCCAATGGTTTCATTGTTGGGAATAGTAAAATATCTCTTATTGATGCTTGGTCTGTAAGTAACATTATTAATCTATCCAAACCAATTCCAAGTCCACCTGTTGGAGGTAAACCATATTCCAAAGCATTTACGAAATCTGTATCCATCATATTTGCTTCTTCGTCACCTGCTTCTCTGGCTTTAACTTGAGCTAAAAATCTTTCGTATTGGTCTATTGGGTCATTTAACTCTGAGAACGCATTTGCATATTCTCTACCACCAATAAATAGCTCAAATCTTTGTGTCATCCTTGGATCTTCTGGAACTTTTTTAGCAAGTGGAGAATTTTCTATTGGATAGTTGTAAACTATTGTTGGTTGTATTAGAGTTTCTTCTACTTTTTCGTCAAAGAATTGCGCTAATATATCTCCTCTTGTTGGTTTTATAGGATCTATTTCTATTCCAGCTTTTCTTGCTGCTTCTTGTGCTTGTTCATCTGTTTCTATTTCGTTAAAGTCAACTCCTGTTTTTTCTTTAACTATGTCTATCATTGTAACTCTTCTCCAAGATGGAGTTAAATCTATATCTACACCTTGATATGTTATTTTTGTTGTTCCAAGTACATTTTTAGCAATTGTAGAAATTAATTCTTCTGTTATTGCCATCATATCTTCCATATTTTCATATGCTGCATATAATTCCATGTTTGTAAATTCTGGATTGTGTTTTATATCCATACCTTCATTTCTAAAGTTTCTACCAATTTCGTATACTTTGTCAAATCCACCAACAATTAATCTTTTTAAATATAGTTCTGGAGCAACTCTTAAGTACATGTCTATATCTAAGCTATTGTGATGTGTAATAAATGGTTTTGCAGAAGCTCCACCAGCTATTGTTTGTAATATTGGTGTTTCTACTTCCATATATCCCTTTTCGTCAAGGATTCTTCTCATTTCTTTAATAATTTTTGTTCTCTTTTCAAAAGTTTCTTTTACTTCTGGATTAACAATTAAGTCAACATATCTTTGACGATAACGTAAATCTGTATCTTTTAATCCATGAAATTTTTCTGGTAATGGTCTTAAAGATTTTGTAAGCAAAGTTACTTCTTTTGCATGTATAGAAATTTCTCCTGTTTTTGTTTTAAACACAAAACCTGTAATTCCAATAATATCTCCTATATCATCTTCTTTAAATTGTTTGTAACTTTCTTCTCCTAAGTCATTTATACTTACATAGCTTTGAATTTGTCCTGTTGCATCTTGAATATGGCAAAATGATGCCTTTCCCATAATTCTTTTAGACATAATTCTTCCTGCTATTGTTACATCTTTTCCTTCTAACTCATCATAATGTTTTTCTATATCTGCACTTGTATGTGTTCTATTAAATTTTGTTATTTCAAATGGATTTTTACCTTCTGCAATTAAGTTATCTAATTTTTCCTTTCTTACCTGCATTAAATGATTCATATTTAATTCTGTTTCTTGATTTTCGTTTTGTTCCATAAAGCAACCTCTCCTTATTCATTTTTATGTTAAATATTATATACCATAAGTTAAAATCTGTAAACGCTTTTTTGAAATAAAAACACAAAAAAGAAAGCTTTTTAAACCTACTTATTTCTAGTTTTTCATATTTTGCTTTCTTTTTTGTTGCTTTTCTTACTATATTTATTATTACTTATTAATACTACATTTATTGTTTACAAATATATAGCATTTTATCCAACATTTGCTAGTCTTAATTCCATTGCATGTTTTTTAGATGTTTCTGTTACTTCTCCATTTGTCATTTTTGCTATTTCTTCTATTACTTCATTTTCCTTTAGTTTGCGTATATCTGTTACTGTTGCTTGTTTTACAACATTTTTGCTTACATAGTAGTTGCTGTCTCCTTTTGCAGCTATTGTTGCTAAGTGTGTTATACAAATAACTTGATGTTTTTTAGCAATAAGTTTCATTTTTTCTCCTACTGCTTTTGCTGCTTTTCCACTTATTCCTGTATCTATTTCGTCAAATACTAGAACTGGAATTTTGTCTACATCTGATAATACAGTTTTTATTGCAAGCATAATTCTAGACATTTCTCCACCTGACGCAATTTTAGTTAATGGCTTAAACTCGTCTCCTACGTTTGTTTGAATTAAAAATGTGACTTTGTCTAATCCATTTGAGTTGAATTTTTCTTCACTATTTAATTCTACACTTACACTAAATTTTGCATTTTTCATTTCTAATGCTTCTAATTCTTTGTTTATTAATATACTTAACTTTTCTGCATAAGTTAATCTTGTTTTATGCATATTTTGTGCTATTTTAAGCATCTCTTTTCTTATTTTTTCTATCTTTTCTTTTAATTTATTATTGTATTCGTCCTTGTTTTCTATTTCGTCTATTTCTTTCTCTATTTTGTCTCTATATTCTAATATTTCTTCTATGCTATTTCCGTATTTTCTTTTTAACGAATAAATTGTATCCAGTCTATTTTCTATATTACTTCTTTCTTCCTCATCAAAATAAATATCTTCTTTCATATATGATATATCTCTTGCTAGTTCTTGAATTGTATAATAAACATCTTTTAATTCAGATAATTTATTTTGATATTCTTCTCCACAATCTTCTATTTTTTCTAAACTTCTAATACTGTTACTAATTGCTGTAACTGCATTTTCATTTAATTCTACATCTATGTTATTTAAGCTATTTTGTAGTTTTTCGGAATTTTGCATAATTTTGCTTTGTTCTTCTAATTCTTTTTCTTCTCCAACTTTTAAATTTGCAGCATCTATCTCGTTTAATTCATATCTTAACAAATCTAGTTTTCTTTCTTTTTCTTTGTCATCTCCATAGTTTTCTTTTAGTTCTTTTTGTAAAGATTTATAATTTTGGTATAAACTCCTATACTCTACTTTTTCTTGTATTTTATCCTCAATAAATGCATCTAAATACTCTATATGTTCGTTTTCGTTTAGTATAAGTTGATTCTCATGTTGTCCATGTATGTCTATTACTTTACTCATAAATTCTTTAAGCTCATTTACAGTAACTAACCTTCCATTTATTTTGCAGGAATTTTTACCATTTATATTAATTTCTCTTGAAACAATAATACTTCCGTCTATTGCTTTTTCATTATCTGGGCAGAATAAATTTAACTCTATAAAAGAATATTCTTGTCCTCTTCTTATCATTTCTTTAGAAAATCTACCACCAGAAATAATATTTAATGAGTCTATAATTAATGACTTTCCAGCACCAGTCTCTCCTGTAATAACGTTGAAACCTTCGCTTAATTCTACTGAAATTTCGTCAATTATGCCTATGTTTTTTATGTGTAAAGTTCCTATCATACTTATACCTCCACATTTAAAGTAGTTGCAAATTTTTGTTTGTTATTATTGTATAATATGAACTTTTGTTTGTCAATATATTTTTGTAAATTCTATAAAAAATTTTAGGGAATAAAAAATAGACGCCCATGTGGGCGTCTTGCAGGGTTACATATATAAAGCTAGGCGGGAACCAATGTCATCATTGCTGCCCGTCGGATTGAAGCCGCCACGAAGAGAATCTGGATAGTTACTGTCATAGTTGCCGAAGTAATCACCTCCACGACTAACTCTGTTGCTGGCACTGCCCGCTTCAATTGTCCAATCATGTACATTTCCTGCCATATCATAAATATTATTTACTGCATATGTGTCATTTGAACCTGTTGGAATTGATTTATCCGTACTTCCTTGAGTACCTGAATAATTTCCTTTTCCTGTACTATCATAAGTATATGTCTTTTTATCTCCTCCTTGATTCCACATCCATCTCATTACAGCATCCCACTGACATCCCCATATCATACTTGTTGTTACATTACTACTTGCAGCTACTCCTTTTGACTTATTATACTGCGTATACCATGTTTGATCTGCTATATCTGTATTATTTTTTACAACTACCGCTTCTGTTTGAGATAAATTACCAGTCTCATACCTTCCTATATAAAACCCTCCATACTTTTTTACACTTGCTATCATATTATTAAATTCTGTCTCTAACTGTGCTTTAAAAGTATCTGCAGTAGCACTTGCATCTAACCCAGCTTGTTGCAAATTAGTATTATCCGCATCATATTCTGTTCCATCACTTCCAGTTACCACATCTGGCTCACGATAACTACCAATACCAGATGTTGCTGTTATACTCATTACTCCATCTTTCTCTGTCCAATTTAGTGGTGTTATTCCTGTAGAAGAAAAATTGTATAATTTCCCCCATTTTTTACAATTTTCGTCTCTTCCATACATTTCACTTGGATTTTCTACTGGCACCCACACAAACTGATTTCTTGTTGTTTGTGCAGTATCTTTATTTGTATCATTTACCTCTTCTTCTCCTTCATATATTACAAAACCATCTTCCACTGTTGTTTCTTCTGTTACCTTTGATGCTGTATATCCCTTTGGCACCGGCACAGTTACAGGCGTTGTATCTGTACTTTGAACAGCATTTACCTTATCATCACTTTCTCCATTCCATTTTTCAAATTCCTCCGCTGGACATCCTTCTGGCTCTTCTGGAGCATTTCCTCCACCTATTCCATTTAACATATTCTCCATCGCAGCTGTTACGTCGTTCATTTGTGCTTGTTCATTTATTACTGCTTGATTTGTTTTTTCTGCTGCATCCCTTGCTTTTGCTATTATTCCATTTTCACTAAACACCAAACTTATTGTTATTCCTGCTAATATTAAAAGAACAACAATCGTAACAACTAATGCTATTAAAGTTATACCGCTCATTTTTTGCATTTTTTTGTAATTTTAAATTTTCTTTCATATTTTTCCTCCCAAATTTTTATTCTTTTGTTATTATTCCCCATTTTATCTTTTATTAGTCATTTTTTCTTATTTTGGTTAAAATTATTTGTTTATCTTTACTAATTTTAAATTCAATGTAGAATAATTTATTTTTTTAAATCTCATTTTGCAGAATAATTATATCATCTCATTATGAGATTGCATATTTCTTTTGTATTACATTTGCATTACAATTTGATTGCATCTTCGAAATAATTTTTAATTGCATATTGAATTTTAAAATTTTATTTTTCTTAAAGTTGTCAAAATCTCCGTCCCCTTTGACAACTTTTTTCTTGCTTTTGTATTGCCTTCGTGATATTATGTATAGTAGCTTTTGAAAGGAGCAATTTTATGATATTAGACCTAAATAATAAAAATCATATTCCATTAATAAACATGTATAAAAAGTGTAAAGGAATTTCTTTAGTAAATAAATATTTACCCAATTTAAGTCCATTAAATAAAATGTATGTTATTAATTCTATGGAAGATTGGAAACAAGTAGAAAATGAGTTTCCAGAGCATATGATGACAATTAGATGTGACTCTCCTAAGGGTGTTAATTGTATGCTCCCAAGTGGTCAAACTTTTGATAGAAATAGAGTTCCTGGCTATATAAACGAAGTAAAAACTGCTGTTCCAGATGCAGTATTAATTTTAGAGGATATGAAACCTGGTACAAATGAAAGAATTCATACTCAAGGTGGAATTAATTTAGATATACAAATAGGAGACTATGTTTTAATGGAATATGTAGGTCCTAGTTTTGACTGTAGAGAATTATGTACAGGAAAAGCAGCTCACGAGTCATGGAATATTCCTTGGGAAGATGTACCTTTTATGGACGATAATTCTATTAGAAAATATAAAGTTGGTACTATAGGTCAAAAAGAATATATTGATACTGCTAAAGAAAGATTAGCTTTTCTAATTAAAGCTTTTCCAGATAAGAAAGATGAAATATTATCTACTATGCCAAATACTTTTCATGGTATGGGCATTAATTTATTTAGAGATGTACGTGATAACGTAATTTTTCCACTATGGTTGCAACATGCAAAACTTTCTAGAGATGGTTTAAGACACTTTGGCGTAGAAGTTAATGTTATGGGAAATGGCACTTTAGTTCCAATGGAAATAGACGTTCCAGAAAGATTTAAAAGCGAAAACAAGCGTGAAGAAAGCTGTCAAAGGGGACGGAGATTTTTGACAACTTTAAGAGAAATAAGATATGTCAATTTTCTCCGTCCCCATTGACAACCCCTTGGCAAAAAATCTTCGTCCTTCTCTTGACTTACTAAGTATAATTATGGTATATTATTATAGTAATATTTATGTGGCCCCTTGGTCAAGCGGTTAAGACGCAGCCCTCTCAAGGCTGAATCATGGGTTCGATTCCCGTAGGGGTCACCAAATAATTTAATTTTATTCTTTTCAATTTTTAAAACTATATCAATATCAATCATAAATTTATTCTTATATTTTCCAGCAACAACATTTATTAAATATTTTAAAATAAAAAACTTTGCTATTATATAAAATCTATTTTTTATATAAACAATCAAATTTACATTTCTCTATTTTTAAGAATAGTATTACTTTTTTTATTCAAAATATAATTAAATAGCATTGACATTTTGAATATTATAGTATATACTATGTATATACTATAAAGGAGGTAATAAAAATGACTACTATGATTCAAAAATGGGGAAATAGTCAGGGCGTTAGAATACCTAAAGTAATTTTAGATAGTGTTAATTGGTCTGAAAATGAGAAAATAGTAATTATTGTAGATAATGGGAAATTAGTTATAGAGAAAGCCAAAGAAGAACATAAAAGAAAAAACATAAAAGAATTGTTTAAAGATTATAAAGAAGATTATACCCCTGTAGAAATAGATTGGGGAAAACCAGAAGGAGACGAAATATGGTAAAGCAAGGGACAATTATAAAAATTAATTTTAATCCACAATCAGGTCATGAGCAAGCTGGCTATCGACCTGCGGTTGTAATAAGTAACAATATATTTAATGAAAAAGCTAAATTATCGATTGTTTGTCCTATTACAAACACAAATAATAAATTTCCCTTACATATACCTTTAGATGCTAGAACAAAAACAACAGGTGTAATATTATGCGAGCATATAAAAGCATTAGATTTAAATAGTAGAACATATCAAGTAATAGAAGATTTACCCAAAGATATCTTGCAAAATGTTATTGATATTATTTACTCTGAAATAGAGCAAATAGAAGATTAATGTAAATACACAAAAATAACACAATATAATGGTAATTTAACATACCACAATATTGTGTTATTTTTTAGTTTAAACTTATGCATTTTTCTAATATTTCTTTTAATCTTTCATCTTGTTTCGTTAAATATAAATACCCAATTAAAGCTTCAAAAGCTGTTGAATACATATATTCTTGTACTGTTGCGTTTTTTGCAACATGATGATTTTCTGTGTTTCTACCTCTTTTAGCTATTTCTCTTTCTTTTTCGGTTAAAATGCTATCCAATTTTTCTAGCATTTCTGCTTGAGCTTTTGCTTTGACATATTTAATTGATTCTATATGTAATTTATGTGGTTTAAGCCTAGTTATATTAACTAAATGAGTGCGTACATATAATTCGTATACTGCATCTCCTACATATGCCCATGTTAATGGTGACATCATGTTTACTTCTGCCTCGTCTTTTTCTCTATTAAATATTTCCAATATTTCTCCTCTTTTCCAAAATCTTATATTTTACTGTTATTGCTTTTTATTATTATACTCTTTTTATTATGTTATTTAATATTTCTTTATTCAAACTTCTATTGAATATTATTCTTATGCTTTTTCTAATGTTATTCTTCCTATTTTTCCGCTTCTAAAATCGTCTAAAATAATTTTGGCTGTTTTTTCTTCATCTATGTTTCCACCTGAGATTACAGCTCCTCTTTTTCTTCCTATTAGATGTAATATATCTAATGCTTTTTCGTTTTCTTCTAAATCACTATTTGCTAAAATTTGATTAACCTCTTCTAAATCTAATTTATACCTTTCTGCTAATTCATTTAAATTATTTTCTAATAGGTATTTTAGCAAGCTAAATCCTACTTCAATTGTTTCAAGTACATCATCTTTTATTGTTCCTGTATATGCTAAGTTTAATGCTACTTCTTCATCTCCTAATTTTGGCCACAATACACCAGGAGTGTCTAATAACTCTATCCCTTCTTCTAGTCTTATCCATTGTTTTTGTCTTGTAACACCTGGCTTATTTCCAACTTGTGCAGTAACCTTTTTAGCTGCTCTATTAATAAAAGAAGATTTTCCTACATTTGGTATTCCAAGTACCATAACACGTATAGCTTTCCCGATTCTTCCTTTATTTTGATATTGCTCTTTTATATTATTATATACTCTCTTTATTTCCGCTATAGCGTTTTTTATGCCATCTCCAGAATTACAGTTTACAAGTACTGCCGACTTTCCTTCTTTTTGTATTTTAGTCACCCATTTTTTGTTTTCTTCTTCGTTTGACAAGTCAGACTTGTTTAATAATATTATAGTTGGCTTATTTTTTATATATTCTTGTATATCTGGATTTTGGCTAGATACGGGTATTCTTGCATCTAAAATTTCTACTACAACATCTATTAATTTTAAGTCCTCTATTATTTGCCTTTTAGTTTTTGCCATATGTCCGAGGGTACCAGTTTATATTTGTATTATTCGACATTTTCCTCATCTCCATACTCAAATTTTACCATTTCTTTCTATCCATAAGTTTAACATATCATCTTAAAATAATTATAACTGTATTGCACAATTTACAATACAGTTTTATATATTTTATAGTCCAGTTCTATAGTTGTTTTTATCTGCTCTCTCGTCAAGCTTTCTATCATAGTCTTTGTTTTTATAAAACCAGTCTGTTTTCTTATCTGTTGGGTTTAGCTTTCTATTTTTGTCTAATAATACATCTATTAAAGCAACAAGCGGTATTAATATTCCTATTGCATCAAAGAATAAATTTGTATAAATTTCTATAGCTCCTTGTCCATCCATTATAGCTCCTACTCCAGTTAATACATCTGAACCGAAATATAATAGATGTGCTAAAAAGTATATTAATGTTGTTAATAAATTTCTTTTAAATATAAAACAAATGCATATAAACGTTACAAATAAAAGCACTATTTCCATAGTCATGTCTATTGGCTGAGTTACAAAGTCCATTCCCATAGAATATGTAAAAGTAACAATTATTCTAAATGCCCAATACATAAGTGCAAAAAATGCAATTAACCAACTTGAAAGATTTTTCATTAGTAATTCCTCCTCTTATTTTATTTAGCTTTAAAATAGCGATTATATTATAATTATACAAACTATTTACACTATTTCTTTGTTTTTAAGTATGCGTACACTGTAAACATACTTAAATTATAACATAATTTTTTATAAATGAATACTATTTTGTAAAAAAAATGTGGGAGGTGTTTTTCCTCCCACATTTTTTGTAATCTTAAGTAGTAACAACAGATTACAATTTAAAGCTTTTCCTCCTTATACAATTTTAATTTCTACCGACTTAGAAGCTTTACATTTAGATAAGTCTTGGCGACAAACACTAATCTCAAGTTCTTCTCCGTCTTTTTCGCGCCAGATAACTGCTTTCTCGTTATCCACAAAAAAGCTTAAAGATCCATCCTTCAAAATGTGTTCATTGCTCTTTCTGAGTCTTCCCAGTCTTGAATAATGCTCCAACATGTCCTCGTTTACATTATCCCATGGATATGGTTTCCGGTTCCATGGATCCTTGTAGCCAGTAAGTCCAACCTCCGTACCGTAGTAAATAATCGGATTTCCTGGCATCACATATTGCATTAACGAAGCCATTTTTGACAGCTCATAAGCCTTATTTAGGTCAAATTTTCCATCGTTTTCGGCTTCAAACTTTCTAAATGCATATGTGTCGCATTGACCATTTGGAAGCATAAACCTGTCTTCCATCCGCCAGAGTCTTCCTCTAAACGGGTCTTGTTGCATACCTGGTGCTGCAAGTAAATTTGCCAAACGCGGATTATCATGACTATCCAAGAAATTCCAGAGAACATCTTGTACTTCTTTTGGATATTTTGCAAGTTCCTTTACGGTATGTTCAAAATGCATCCAATTGCCATACCTAAGCCACCTGCAAATAGCATCTCCTAATGGATAGTTCATTACACTATGTGCTTCTCCATCGAAAATCTGGCGATTGCCATTTTCGGTAGCTAAATCCCACATCTCACTAACAATGAGCACATCTGGGTTAAGGGATTTTGCCTTATCCATAATTTTGTACATAAGTTCTCTTGGAAGATGCTCTCCTAAATCCAGTCTTATACCGTCAACGCCTGCTTTAATGTACGTTTCCACTACACTTAAAACATACTCTTGGTATTCAGGGTTTAGCTTGTTGCATTGTGGCATTTCCTTAATACCATACCAGAAAATGGGTTCGCCATTTTTTCCCCACTCAAACCAATTGTGATAGTGAGATTCAGGATTATGCAACGCTTCCTTAAAAATGTTGCTGTATGCTCCCATATGGTTAAATACCAAATCTTGGCATACAAGCATTCCCAGTTTGTGTGCTTTCTGGCACATTGTTCTATAGTCTTCCCACGTTCCAATCCACGGATCAATAATCCGTTGGTCTTCTACATCATAGTGATGAGAGGACGGAGTCTTGGAAACTGGACTTATGTAGAGAAGATCTACTCCGAAAATCATTTTCAGATAAGACAGTTTCTGGGTAATTCCTTGTAAGTCACCTCCATAGAAATAATTGTTGGGATATTCTCCATGTTGGTTTGGCCACCAGTTAGGTGCCGAATCGTTCCAATCCTTTAGAATTCTTCCTTCTATAGGATTAGGAGGCAATTCGTTTCCACGGCAAAACCGGTCTACAAAGATAAAGTAGCCTATTCTGCCTTTAAATTGCTCTGGAGTACAAAGCATTTTCTATTCCTCCTTTAATTAAAGATTTGGAAACGCTAATTATTTTAATTGACTCTTTGCCAATTATTTATATTCTAGTTTGTTTATCCCCTTATGTCAAGCAAAAATATAAAAAAGTAACAGCAATAACTATATACTGTTACTTTTTTTCTATAAATCATCTTAATAAAATATAAGTTAATTTATATATTTTGATATGTTTATTTTATAAATATAATAACTATAAATAATTTTTATTTTAGCGTTTTCTTATTGTCTATTTATAATAATCTATAAATTCTCTGACTTACTTGTATTTATTTTTATTAATTTAAATAATTCTACTACTATTAACGGCATTAGTGATAATATTACAATTTCTAATACATTTCCAACAGGCAATACTGGAATACTAAATATGTGTCTTAAAGCTGGAATTAATAATATTATAAACATTAGTGCTGCAGATGCAAGTACAGCTAAAATTAATTGTTTATTGCTAAATATTCCTGTTTTAAATATAGATGTTTTATTATCTCTAACATTAAATACATGCACAAGTTGTGAAAATGCTAATACACAAAATGCCATTGTTTGACCGATTTCTACTTTTATTTCTTCGTTTGTAAGTCCTTCTATTACCGGTAGGTTTTCGTCTGGAGTAGCTAATCCTACTATAAATGCTATAATTGTAATTAACCCTATTAATATTCCTTGGTAAGCAATTCTCCATACCATACCTTTGGTAAATACACTTTTATTTTTATTTGGTTTTCTATCCATTACATCTTTTTGTGCTGGGTCAACTGCCAATGCTAAGGCTGGAAGAGAGTCTGTAACTAAGTTTATCCACAATATGTGTATTGGAAGTAATGGAACAATTAAGTTAATATCTATTCCAAATAAGTTTCCTAATAGTGGTGTTATTAAAATTGCAACAAATAGTGTTATAACTTCTCCTACGTTACTTGAAAGCAAGAATTGAATTGCTTTTAATATATTGTCATAAATTCTTCTTCCCTCTTCTACAGATGATACAATTGTTGCAAAGTTATCATCTGTAAGTATTACGTCTGCCGCTTCTTTAGATACATCTGTACCTACAATTCCCATTGCACAGCCAATATCTGCTGTTTTTAAAGCTGGTGCATCATTTACTCCATCTCCTGTCATTGCTACTATTTCACCATTTGCCTGCCATGCTTTTACTATTCTTACTTTATGTTCTGGAGAAACTCTTGCATATACACTATATTTTCTTATGTTTTTAGTTAAATCCTCATCTGACATTTTTTCAAGTTCGGCACCTGTTAATGCTTCTTCTTCGTTTTCTAGTATTCCTAGACTTTTTGCAATTGCAATTGCTGTAATTTTGTGGTCACCTGTAATCATTACAGTTTTTATTCCTGCTTTTTTACATTTATCTACTGCATCTTTTACTTCCAATCTTGGTGGATCTATCATTCCTACCATACCTACATAAATTAAGCCTTGTTCCATATTTTCCATTTCTTCGTCTGTAGGTTCGTGGTCTATTTCTTTATACGCCATTGCTAGTACTCTTAAAGCATCTTTTGCCATATTTTCGTTGTTTTCTGCTATAACTTTTTTATAATTTTCTAAATCTTCTTTTATTTCTCCATTATATAAGTATTTATTACATCTAGCTAAAAGTTCATCTACTCCACCTTTTGTTGAAACTAAATATTTATCATTTATTTTATTAACTGTTGTCATTAATTTTCTGTCTGAATCAAATGGTATTTCTTTAATTCTAGGATACTCATCATATATAGCACCATCAAAATCTAAGTTAAATCCCATATCTACTAAAGCTGTTTCTGTTGGATCTCCATTTAACTTTCCTTCTGTAGATATTTTTGTGTCATTACATAGCATGCTAATATATACCAATTTTTCTAAATCTTTGTCTATATTTTGCTTTGCACTTTCTGTATTTATGGTATTTCCATTATAAAAAATTTTCTCTACAGTCATTTTATTTTGAGTTAATGTTCCTGTTTTATCTGAGCATATAACTGTTGTACTTCCTAATGTTTCTACTGCTGGAAGCTTTTTAACAATTGCATGTCTTTTTACCATCCTTTGTACACCAATTGCTAATACAATTGTAGAAACTGCGGCTAAACCTTCTGGAATTACTGCAACAGCTAAACTTACAGCTGTCATAAACATCTCTATTGGGTCTTTTCCATATAATAAACCTATTACAAATATTATTGCACAAATTACTAATGCTGCAATACCTAAAGTTTTTCCTAGTTTATTTAATTTTGCTTGAAGAGGTGTTTGTGTTTCTTCTGCACTATTAATTATTCCAGCTATCTTTCCTACTTCTGTATTCATTCCAGTTTCAACAACAATACCTTTTCCTCTACCATATGTAATTAAGCTAGAAGAAAATAACATATTATCTCTGTCTCCTAAGTCTACTTCTGTATTTTCTATTTTTTCTGTTTTTTTGTCTACTGGAACAGACTCCCCTGTTAAAGATGCTTCTTGTGATTTTAAGTTTACAGCTTCTATTATTCTTAAATCTGCTGGTACATAATCTCCAGTGTCTAATACTACAATATCTCCTGGCACTAATTCTTTTGCTGGAATTACTTCCATTTTACCATTTCTAATAACTTTACTTACATGTGCACTTAATTTTTGTAAAGCCTCTAATGATTTTTCTGCTTTGTTTTCTTGTATTACACCTATTACAGCATTTAAAACAACAACTATAAGAATTATTATGGAATCTGTAATTCCTTCTCCTTCAATGTATCCAACAACTCCTGAAATAATTGCTGCAATAATTAATACAATAATCATAAAATCTTTAAACTGCTCTAAAAATTTTACAAATGTACTTTTTTTCTTTTTGGCTTGTAACTCATTTGTACCATATTTTGCTCTGTTTTCGCTTACTTTTTCACTTGTAAGACCATTTTCGTCTACTTTAAAATATTCTTTGGTTTCTTCTACTGATTTATGAAACCATAAATTCTGTTTTTGTTCCAAAACGTATCTCTCCTTTTCTTTTATTTTGTTATTTTTCGTAAAAATTATTCGGTTAGTTTATGCAGTTAAGTTAAACTATATCGTCTCTCCCATGTTTTTATTTAAACTATTATACTTTATAACATATAATATAACAATATCAAAAAAGACTTTTAAAGAAAAATCTTTAAAAGTCTTGCTTACCACATGGGTTACTAACCAGTTTTTACGAGATTGTTGATTAGTAGTTTGAAAGCTACTCCCTTTTTTAACATTAAATATTTTAACACTCAATATATTTTATTTCAAGTAAAATTTTAACATTTTATTTATTTTATATATCTTTTTCCTATAGCTATGTTTATTTGAAATCCTGGCATATTTCTCTCCCCTTGATTGGATTATAACATTAATTATACCTTAAATTCAGTTAAATCTATTAATATTTTCTTTAAAATATAGATTATTATCATTTTTCATGTTATAATGCTGTCGTTACTATAGAAATTAAAGGAGAATTAAAATGCAAGAGTTTATTTTAACAATAATGGAACAGTTTGGTTATTTAGGTGTATTTCTTTTAATCGCAGTTGAAAATATTTTTCCACCAATACCATCAGAAGTTATTTTACTATTTGGTGGATTTATGACTACATATACAAACCTTAGTATTCCGCTTATGGTTATAGCTGCTACTTTAGGTTCTTTACTTGGTGCTATAGTTTTATATTACATAGGTAAAATTTTGAACAAAGAGCGTCTTAAAAAAATTGTTTCTGGGAAAATAGGCAAAGTTCTAAGAATAAAATATGAAGATATTGACAAAGCAGATGAGTGGTTTGATACTAAAGGAAATAAAACAGTATTTTTCTGTAGGTTTATTCCTATAGTTAGAAGTTTAATTTCTATTCCTGCTGGTATGAGTGAAATGCCTATGGGGAAATTTTTACTTTATACAATAACAGGTTCTGCTATTTGGAATACAGTTTTAATTGTAGTTGGTAGTATAGTTGGTGAAAATTGGACAAATATTCTTGGCATATTAGATAATTATTCACATATTGTTCTTATCTTGCTTATTATTACTTTTGTTGTATTCGTATTTTGGTTTTACCGTAGTAAAATGAAGAAAAAAGATAAAACTGAAGAAATTAAAGAATTACCTGAAAATATAGAAGAATCTAAGACAGTTTCTTCTAATCTAAACGAAAAAGAAGATATTGAAGCACAACCTAAAACCAAAACAGACTCTAATAAAAAAATTAAAAAACGTAATAAATTTAAAAAATAAATAAAGAAAACCTGCTAAGAAAAAGTACTTACTAATTCTTGGCAGGTTCTATATTTTTCAAATGGAGCGGGTAGCGAGAATCGAACTCGCGCGACCAGGTCGGAAGCATGGCATTCTACCACTAAATTATACCCGCGTCTATAATATATTTTAACTTAAATATAAAAAAAAATCAACATCATAAAATTGATGTTAATTTTTTTTATATAATCAAATTTTTTTTAAAATTGTATTGACAAAAAAATAAATATATAGTAAAATAAAAAATGTCCTTGATAGAGCAAATGCAGGTGTAGTTCAATGGTAGAATTCCAGCCTTCCAAGCTGGCTATGCGGGTTCGATTCCCGCTACCTGCTCCAAGACCGCGAACCCATATTGAAATAAGGAATTTTCGATATGGTGTTCTTTTTTTATTTCCAATACTGCGAACTCATATTGAAGTAAAAAATTCAATATGAGTTTTTTATATGTATTTATTGAAAAAAACTAATGTAATGATATAATAAATTTACATTTATAGAAAAGGTGATAATATGTTACAATCTAAAGACATAAAAAACATTTTTCCTATTAGAAAAAGCAATACAAATAAAGGAGATTATGGTTATGTTGCTATAATGGGAGGATGTATAAATTATTCAGGTGCAGTAAAACTTGCAAATATGAGTCTTTCTGCTTTAAGAGCCGGTTGTGGAGTTTCTAAACTAATAGTTGCCAAATCTCTATCTAATATAGTTGCTCCATATTTATTAGAGCAAACACTATTTTTGATAGATGACATAGATTCTAATATGGTTTTCAACCAACATCAAATAGATTATGCTTTAAGTAAAGTCAAGGCTTTAGCAATAGGTATGGGTTGGGGTAATGGTCAAGATAATGAAAAAATATTAAAATATATTTTAGAAAACTATGAAATACCTGTAGTTATTGACGCAGATGGATTAAATATTTTAGCTAAAATGAATAAAAATATTTTAAATACTACTAAATGTAATATTATTTTAACACCTCATTTAAAAGAATTCGAAAGATTATCTGGAATCTCTATAGGCGAAATTGAAAAAAATAAAAATAATATAGCTAAAGATTTTGCTAAAAAACACAATATTATTTTACTTTTAAAAGGTTCTATAACTACAGTTACAGACGGAAGAGAAATAATAGAAGTTAATCGTGGTTGTCCTGGGATGTCCACTGCTGGAAGTGGAGATGTTTTGTCTGGAATTTTGGTAGGGCTTCTTGGATATAATGCCCCTTCTGTTTTAACAATAGCTGCAGGTGCTTACATTGCTGGTCTAGCTGGCGAATTGGCCCAAAAAGAAATAAATGATGTTAGTATGATAGCTTCTGATACTGTAAAACATATTCCAGACGCTATAAATAAAATAAGAGAATAATATAAGATATTAATTTGAGAGGATTGCAAATATTATGACAAGTTTTGTTTTAAAAATTATTGCAATGATTACAATGTTTTGTGACCATTTAGGTGATGCTATATATAGGTCTATCTCTCCTTTTAACTATATTGGTAGAATAGCTTTTCCTATATTTGCATTTCAAATTTCCGAGGGATTTTTGCATACAAAGAATTTAAAAAGGTATTTTATAAGATTAATGGCTTTTGCCCTTATCTCTCAAATACCATATATACTATTTATATCACTTTTTTCAAATGAAATAAAATTAAACATATTTTTTACACTTACTCTAGGATTAATAGCAATTTGGCTACATGACTATGTGCATAAAGATATATCTACACAAATAGATATTAAAATAATAAACTCTGCTCCAAATACATTTTTTAAACTAGTAGTAGAATTCATCCCTGTTATTGCAATTTGTATAATTGGTGAATTAGCACATGTTGATTACGGTTGGTGGGGCATTTTATTAGTCTTTATATTTTATTACTTTAAAAATAATAAACTTGCAATGAATATAGCTTTTATAACTATGTGCATAATTAATTATGGAATTGACATTATTCAAACAGGATTTAACACCGTATATATCTGGCTTTTCGCATTTAATATTTTACCTATTTTTCTTATTAACTTATATAATGGAAAACAAGGCAAGAAGATAAAATATTTATTATATATTTTCTACCCTGCTCATTTGTTAATTTTATATTTGCTATTTAACTTCGTTTTTGTCGCTTAAAAGCTAATATTTTACTTACACTATTTAAATTTTATTGTACTTTGTGCTTTTTATATTCAAATTATATTCAAAAAATCACGATTATAAATTAATATAATTGTGATTTTTTCTATTAGCTAGTTATTTATCTATTCACTATTAATTATTTTCTTTCTGAACTGCAAAATTTATACCTCTTGCAACTATACTTGACATATTTTCTATTAGTTCATCTATTTCTTTAGGTGTGACGATAAAGTTATAATCACTTGGTGTAAGAACTTCTTTTATCATTTCGTATTTATCTTCTTCTTGTATTTTATTTAAATATTCATTTGATTTTGCTTCTTCTTGTAATTTTTTTATAAATAAATCTAAACTGTCTGCTGCAATAGTGGCAGCTTCTACTACTGTAGGGATTCCTATTGCTATTACAGGAACTCCTAATGTTTCTATTGTAATTTCTTTTCTTTTATTTCCTACTCCTGCCCCTGGAACTATTCCTGTATCTGCCAATTGAACTGAACTGCTTATTCTTTCCATGCTTCTTGATGCTAATGCATCTATTATTATAATTAATTTTGGCTTAATATTATCTACTATACCTTTTAAAATTTCTAAAGTTTCTATTCCTGTTGTACCTAAAACTCCTGGAGATATTGCACTTACAGGTCTAGCATCTTTATCTATTGCATGTGGTACATATTCCATAATATGTCTTGTAATATCAATATCTTGTACAACCTTTGGACCTAATGAATCTGGAGTTACATATATATTTCCTAATCCAACTACTAATAATGGGTCTTGTGGTCCTGCATGTTTAGATACTAAATTTCTTAATTCTTTAGTTAATACTTCTGATGCTTTTTGAATATCCGGTTCTGATGCAATTTTTAAATTCTTTATATCTATTGTTATATAAGTTCCCTTTTTCTTACCTATTGCCTGCTCACCATTTTCATTAGTAACATTTACTCTTGATACTTTTATATTATTATCTACTGTTTCTTCTTCTGTTTCTATTCCGTCTATTTCATTTTCTATGTCATTTGCCTTTTTATATAAGTCTCTTCTTTCTACTGCCATATCAGTTCTAAAATTCATCATAAAAATTTCCTCCTAAAAAATTATGTATGTACTTTTATATTTTTATATTATTTGAAATTACTTTATTTTTTATTCTAAAATTTTTATTTTGAACTTTATTTTTTTATTTATAGATCTGTCCCTAATTTCCCATTTTAGGAAATTGGGACCAGGTCCTTTTTTCCCAAAAGTGGAAATTTAGATCTGGTCCCAATTTCTTATTTTGAACAATATCTGCAAAGTATTGAGTCTAGCCCAATGTCTAAATCTATTAAGCCTTGCTTATATCCTGCGTCTAAGTTTATTAGTTCATCTATAATTTTTCTTAATTCTTCTTTTGTAAAAAACCTGGCTTGCTCTGAATATTTCCTAGTTAAAAACATTTGATTTGGTTTTAAATTCATGCTTTCTGCTAAATTTGTTTTGTATTCATTTGATATTTTTACTATATATAACTTCTTAAAATGATTGTAAAGTGTTATTAAAATCTTTTGTACAGGTTCTTTATTGTATTCTAATTTTTTTAATATTTCTAAAGCTTTACCAACATTTTTTGCACCTAAACAATCTGTTAAATCAAATATAATAGCTTGTATTTGTTTTATGCATAATTTGTCTATGCTTTCTTTTGTTATGGTTCCACCTGGTCCTGCATATTCTATAACTTTCCTTAATTCATTTATTAGCTCTTGCATTCCGCTTCCACAGCACTCTACTAAGTACCTTGCTGTATTTTCGTCTATTTCTACTTTATATGCCTTTGAAAGCTTTTGAATATTACTAACAAGTTGTGGTAATTTTAAAAGCTCAAAATTTGTTACTTCTCCTAATTTATTTATAGTTTCATATAATGAATTTTTTTCAGGTTCTTTTTCTATAAATATTAGTTCTGCAGAATTATTTATATAATCTATATTATCTTTTATATAATCTTCTATTTTTTCTACTAATGTTTTACTAGCATCACTTGTACCGCTTCTTACTCTTCTTTTTATTAGTGCTACTTTCATCTTCTGTCTTAGCACTGGCCGTTTTTTTACTTGCTCTTTTTTCTTTTTTAAAAAGTCCTGTATCTTTCGCTACAATAAGCTTTTTATCATATCCGAATGCTGGTGTTTCTAAATTGGAAATAAGAGAATTAATATTCGTCTCATCTAAAGAAATGTAATTTATTCCTTTTATTAATTCTCCAGATTCTTTTTTTATTTTTTTTACCTTATTTTCTAAGAAGTATTCCTCTTCTCCGTAAAATAAATAGACTGACATAAATTCCTCTTTTCGGTTTTATTTAATTAACAAGTTATTAAAATTTTTAATTATTGCAATAGTTTAAACACATATGTTAAATAAAATTTTTTATTATAAATATACAAAATAATGATTATATATTTTTATTATAAATCTATTAATTAATAGATATCTTTATTATAACTTTGTACTCTAATTTTTGTAATATACTTTTATTAGCTATTTTAATTTATCTTTTCCCTGAAAAATTATTCTAAATACTTCTGCTACGCTCCAAGCTTGTGCAGGCGAACCTTTTGCAATATATGGTTCTTCTGAATCATATAATTCGCTTATACTACCTACAACACAATCGCTATAGTAAAACTCATTTTCAAATATTTCTTCTACTTCATCTACAAATTTGTTATATGCCTTTTTTAGTCTTGCTTTTTTCTTTTCGTCTTTTTCTGCATTTACAATATTAACAAATGAGTCAAAATATAATCCTAATAACCATGGCCATGTTATTCCTTGATGATAGCTTGTATCTCTTTCATATACTCCACCTTTGTATATACCCACGTAGTTTTCTTCATCTGGAGCTAATGTTCTTAATCCTTTTGGTAACAAAAGTTTTTTAGTTATTGTATTAAATATTTCATTTGCCAAGTCTGATGCAGGGTCTATTATTGGATATGTTAAACTTAATGCAAATAATTGATTTGGTCTTACTTTATCATCACCTAAAACATCATATAAAGATTTTTTCTTTTTATTATAAAACTTATTATTAAAGCTTTCTTTGCACTTTTCTGCATATTCGCTATATTTTTTAGACAAATCTTTATCATTATAAAGGTCTGTTAAACTAGCCATTATCATTAAAGCATTGTACCATAAGCTATTTACTTCTACTGCCTTTCCATTTCTTGGTGTTACAACAAGGTCTCCTACTTTTGCATCCATCCATGTATTTTGTATGTTTGGCGTTCCAGATGATATTAAATAATCACTATCTAAATGAATATTATTTCCGTCTACGTCAATACCTGTTATATATGCTTCAATAATTTTTATTAGTACTTTATACATTCTCTCTTTAACAAATTCATAATCATTTGTATATTTTAAGTATTTTTTTACTTGTTCAAAAAGTAGCAATGACGCATCTACGCTGTTATATAATGGCCTATTATCATACCCAGAATATCCATTTGGAACTAATCCATATTTTGTATCTCTAATGCATGTTAATAGTACTTCTCTTGCCTCTTTAAACCTTTTTGACATTAACAAAATTCCTTCAAAAGATATTAATGTATCTCTTCCCCAGTCTAAAAACCAAGGATAGCCAGCAATTATTGTATATAATGCAAAGCTTGGTCTATATGCTACAAAGTTATCTGATGCAATAATGTAATCCCTTACTAATTCTTCTTTTCCCTTCATATTTTTATTTTCTAGTAAATTAGATTCATATAAAATGCCTGATATTCTGCTTATTTCCTTATTTATTACATCTTTAGCATCAATTTCTTCTATATTTGCTTCTAATGAACATGTAAAAGTAATACATTTTTGTTCATTAGGCTCTAAATTAATTTCATATCTACCTGGAACAGCAAGATTTTCTATTGAATCTAAGCCTCTTTTTTCTTCTTCTATATAATACATATTTCTAAAAGTGTCATTGTCATGTTTTATGTATTTACCAGCTGAACAGTGTAGATACACTGGTGTTTCTGATTTTCTATCTATTATAACTTTTACTTGGTTTTCGTCAATTTGCTCTTGTAAATCAAATGTTTTATCAAATGTTGTTGTATGAAAATCTCTAAAATTCATTATTGGAGTTAAAACTAAAGTTGTTGGATATCCAATATTTTCTACAATGTAAAGTATAGTTACTGTATTTTTACCATATTCCATACAAATCATTTTCTTTATTAATATTCCCTTTACTTTATATGTAAATATTGGGATATACTTTTTCTCAAAACTTTCTAAATACTTATATCCTTTACTAATATAGTCTTTTCCCATGTTAGAGTATATTGGTATTTCTTTTCCATTTATTCTTATAGCCTCATCTACTTTAGATAATATTACACTTCTTCTAGCTGGTGGTGTTAGTGCAGCAACTAAAAGTCCATGATATTTTCTTGTATTTATTCCTAATATAGAAGAACTTGCATATCCTCCTATTCCATTTGTTATAAGCCACTCTTTTTTTAATCCATCTTCAAAATTAATTTGATCTTTTGTGTATTTCACTATTATTTCCTCCTCGTAATTTATAAATATTAAATTTTGTTTAAACTTTTCTATATATTTATCTAATTAATATGATATAGATATTTTTCAGTTTTCAATAAATTTTATGAATTTATAAATTATTTTTTCTTTGTTGGTGTTTTATCTGAAGTTTTAGTATTTGTATCGTTTTTTATTTCATCTTTGCTATTTTCTCTTTTTCCAGTTTTTTTATTTTCTTTTTCTTGTAATTTCTTTTCAGATTCTTGTATAGACTCAATTCTATCTTTATATTTTTTAAAGAATTTACTTTCGTCTTTTTTAGATTGTTTCTTTTTATTTTTACTTTTCTTGTTTTCTTTTTGTTTTTTCTTTTTAGTATCTTTCAAAGACTTTTTAGCATCTTTAAGTCTATCATTTAATAACATATATTTAGCATCATTTTGCATATCTTTAAATTTTAAGTCATCACAAATTAATTGTATTATTGAAGCTGCAATTGCATCTGGATTATGCCTTATAAATTCCCCATTAACATATGATATTTCTCTTTGCATTAAGTTTACACCTTCTGCTTTTGCTTTTGATGCATCTATTTCTACTAAGTCTTGCCCCCTCATATTGTATTTACGTATAAATTCTGGAGTAAGTTCTCCTGAGTCATAAATACAATAATCTATTACACCTTTTCCTGCATGTTCGTTGATAATTTTTATATGGTCTGATAAAGTGTAGTTATCTGTTTGTCCTTGTTCTGTCATTATATTGCTTACATATATTTTAAAAGCTTTGCTTTCTTTTATTGCCTTAGAAACGCCTTTTACTAATAAGTTTGGAATAACATTTGTGTATAAGCTTCCAGGTCCTATAACTATTGCATCAGCTTCTGCAATTGCTTCTAATACCCCCGGAGCTGGCTTGCAATTTGTTGGGCTTATAAAAATTCTATTTATTTTGCTAACTTTTTCATTTACCATATCTGGTATTTTTTCTTTACTCTCTATTACTGTTCCATCTTCTAATTCTGCACAAATTGTAATAGGCTCTAATGTTACAGGCAAAACTTTTCCTGTCATATGTAAAATTTTATTTGTTTTTTCTATTGATTGTGTAAAATCTCCATAAATATCTTTCATAGCTTTTAGGTATATATCCCCAAAATTTAGAGAATTTAATCTTTGTTCCGTAAATTGTAAGTTTAATAGTTTTTCCATATCTTCTTCATTTTCTGCTAAAGCTACTAAACTTTCTTTTATGTCATTTAAAGGTAAAGTGTCTAGCTCTCTTCTTGAGTCTGTTTTCTTTTCTCCATAGTCTGATATTGTAACTATTGCAGTTATATTGTCTGTGTAATTTTTTAATCCTTTTAAAACTGAATTTAATCCGCTTCCTCCACCTATAGCAACAATCTTTGGACCTTGATTATATACTTTTTTATTAAATATTAATGAACTTACTTTAGCTTTTTTGTCTAGTTCTCTACTATCTGATTCTTGAACTAACAATTCTAATGTTCTCTTTTGCATGTGGATTATTCCTAAAATTACAAATACAAAGCCTATAACAAATATTCCTATTATTATAGCAATTTCTTTAAAATCAAATGTTTTTGCAACTAATATTCTAGCCATTCCATAACAAGCTAATATTATGCCAACTACTAATAAAAGTATCCATCTTTTCATTTTTGTACTAGATTTAAACCATCTAAAAAATCCCTTCATTTTTATTCCTCTCTTACATTATATAATTTATCCATTATTTTTATATTTCCAAATTTATTATACTTTCATATTTTTACATTTTACCATTGTACTTCTGCAACTCTTATTGCGCTTATACATATATCTTATCTAGTGTTTTTTACTTTCCTATTATTTCTATTTCTAAATTTATTTTTTTACCTGTTTTTTCATACACAATTTCTGTAACATGTTTTATTAAATTTATAACATCTTCAGCAGTTGCATTGTTTTTATTTATAATAAATCCTGCATGCTTTTCAGAAACTTGAGCTCCTCCTATTGTATATCCTTTTAATCCACATTCGTCTATTAACTTTGCTGTAATAAAGTCTTCTCCTCTTTTAAAAGTACTTCCTGCACTTGGATATTCTATTGGTTGTTTTTCTCTTCTACTTTGTAAATTTTCGTCAAGTTTATTTTTTATATTTTCTTTTGTATCTTTATATAATTTTAAATTACAACCTAAAATTATATAATCTTTATTTGAAAACAAGCTATGTCTATATGAGAAGTCACATTGCATATTTTGTATTACAACAATATCATTTTGCTCGTTTAAATATGTTACATCTTGAACAATATCTTTAAACTCTCCACCATATGCTCCTGCATTCATTTTTATTGCTCCGCCTATTGTTCCAGGAATTCCCGATGCAAACTCAAATCCGCCAATTTCATTTTTTAAAAGTATTTGAGCTAATTTTCCAAGTGCCATACCTGACTGTACATTTACAATATACTCCTCTTTACAATTAATGCTACTTTCCATTTCGTTTATTTTATATTTTGTGTTTATTTCATCTTTATTTTTTGTTTTAGTAATTTTTATCTCTTGTAAATTTGTTTTTAATATTATCCCTCTAAAACCATTATCTTTAACAAGCAAATTTGTACCGTTTCCAACAACTTTTAATGGTAGATTATTTTCTTTAGCAATATTAACTACTTCTCTTATTTCTTGTATATTATTTGCTGTAATAAAAAAATCTGCTGGTCCTCCTATTTTAAAAGAAGTATGTAATTTCATTGGTTCATTAAGTTTTATATTAGCAGATGGTAATTTTTCTTTTAAAACTTTTTCAATTTCTTTTTGGTTCATACATTTACCTCCTACTAAAATTATATTAAATATTTGCTTTTACATTAATAAATTTTATCATTTTTGAATAAATATTACAAGATGTAAGCAAAATATTAGCTAAAAAGCTTGCAAAAAATGTAGAATATTGTATAATTATAGTATATGAATTTGAAGGAGGATTTTTTATGTTCTGTAAACAATGTGGAAGACCAATAGATGATGGTCAAGAACTTTGCGAAGATTGCAAAGCTAAAATGGGAAATAATCAAGATATGAATCAAAATAATTTTCAACAAAGCAACGCACAAGACAATATGAATCAAGGCAACATGAATCAAAATTTTAACCAAAATTACAATAATAATCAAAATTATAATCCAAACTACAATCCAAATTATAATAATGGTCAAAATAGTACACAAAAATCAAAAATTGCTGCTGGATTATTAGGTATCTTTTTAGGAGGTTTTGGTGTTCATAACTTCTATTTAGGATATACTGGAAAAGCTATTGCACAATTATTAATTACATTATTAACATGTGGTTTTGGTGCATTTGTTTCTAGTATTTGGGGATTAATTGAAGGTATATTAATTCTTACAGGAAGCATCAATGTTGATGGTAATGGAGTTCCTTTGAAAGATTAGTAATAACTATTAATTCGTAATTATTAGTTATACATATTATTTTTATTCTATCTTTATAAACTAGGTTAAGTATGAAAAATAGAGCAAAAAACATTTTAATTTTATTTATTTTAATTGCATTTTTATTATTTGTATTAAATATACCAGTAACATGTATTTTTAAATCTGTTACTGGTATTTCTTGTCCTTCTTGTGGTATGACAAGAGCTTTTTTATCTATATTACATTTTAATTTTGTTGATGCCTTCTTCTTAAATGTTTTAAGCATCCCTTTATTTTTATTTATTATTTTTTCAATAATTATTATGATAATAGAAATATTTAAGAATAAGTTTGAATACATCCCTAAATTAATTCGTTTTTTAGGTAAATATTGGTATATATTTATTATACTATTGACTATTAGCTTTATTTGGAATAACAAATAAAGTGAAATATTATTGAACTTTTAGAATATATCGAGGCCAGCTTTGGTTTTAGTTGGAATAACAATGTTGAAATAACAATTAAATATATTACAACAAAAATATGGCAAACTATTAAAATATATAATAATTTGCCATATTTATATTTTATCTAAAGTCATAATAAATTGTTCCGGTTTGTAATTTGTATCCCTTGTATTTTGCCATTTCAGATACTGTTACTAACTGATAACCTTTATTTATTAATTCTGGCACTAAAATTTCAACAGCATCTGCAGTAGTTCCATAAATAGAATGCATTAATATTATTCTTCCATCTAAGCTTTTATAGTTTCGTATCTCTTTTAATATACTGTCAGCATTTTTGTTTTGCCAATCTAAAGTATCTACATCCCAATTAATTAGTGCATAGTCATCTAATGTTGCTTTTACTTTATTATTAGCGTTTCCATAAGGTGGTCTTACTAATTTTAAATCTTCTCCTAATGTATTTTTATATATAGACAGAGCAGCATTTATATCATCTTGTATTTCCTTTTCTGTTAAATTATTTAAATTCTTATGAGAATATGTATGTGATCCAACTTCACATCCTATAGCCTTCTCTCTTTTAGTTATATTAGGATAAGATCTCATACAAGTACCTAAATCAAAAAATGTAGCCACCACTTTATGCTTTTCTAGTGTATCCAAAATTCTAGGTGTTGCAACAGGGTTAGGTCCATCATCAAATGTCAATGCTACCATTGGTTTGTTTGGATCTATTTTTCTGTTTTTGCTTACTTCAATATCCACATCATGATGTTCTATTGGTTTAGGCTTATCTTTACTTAAATACTCAGAACTTACATATGCAATATTCTTGTTATACTTAATTTTGCTCCAACCATGTTTTCCTATTCCTATACGATTTACACCATCGCCATAATTTAATGAACCGATTTTATTTGCATACTTGGTATCTCTGTCTCTAACATTTACAGTCGCAATGGCATATACAGTTTCATTTACTTGTGTAAATTCTTCATTTTCTTTAACTTGACTGTTATTGTTATTTTCTACTTTATTTCCTTTATCTGTAACATTTTTATTTTCATCAGCCTTTTCGTTATTAATGTCATCTATTACAATAATCTCTTTTTCACTATTGTTTTCTATATTGCTTTTTTCCCCGTTATTATTGTGCTCATAATTTGTAGCAATAGTATTTGCGCTAGTTTCTTTAGAAATATAAGTATTATTATTAAATTTCAAAACAACTGCAACTATTGCAATTATTATAAGTAACGCAATTCCAATTGTTATTGCAACTTTTAGCTTGTTTAGCTGTTTCATTTTCTTTTCTCCTTTTTATACTGTATATATAATAATACCATTATCGACAAAAAAAGACAAGTCTAATTTAACTTATCTTTTTGTTTATAAAAAAGATTAGAAACATTTCTGCTTCTAATCTTCTTTATGGCTCCTCTTGTTGGACTCGAACCAACGACCTATCGGTTAACAGCCGAGCGCTCTACCAACTGAGCTAAAGA
>CALXVM010000021.1 GCA_944392105.1 uncultured Clostridia bacterium
GAGGAAAGTCCGGGCTCCATAGAGCAATGATGCTGGATAACGTCCAGTGAGGGAAACCTTAAGGAAAGTGCAACAGAAAATAACCGCCTATTATAGATGAATTTTTCTTAAAATTCTATTTATAAATGATATATTAGGTAAGGATGAAAAGGCAGGGTAAGAGCCTACCGCTGGTATGGTGACATACTGGGTCTGTGTAAACCCCATCTGGAGCAACACCGAGACAAGAAGGTTAAGACTGCTCGTCGTCTTCTTAATTTGGTGGCATGAGACATATAGCAATATATGTACTAGATAAATGACTGTCCTAGACAGAACCCGGCTTATAGATTTACTTTAGCAGAAAAGAGATAGCTTTTAGCTATCTCTTTTAAATATCCTTATATATAATACAAATATACTAAAAAATTTAAAATTAATTCAAACTTTCTATTATTTTCAAAGTACATAAACTTTACAACATTTTTAACATAACTTATTTTAAATATTTAATTTGACATTTGATAAAATTAATAAATTATAGCAAAGAAAAATCTTTAGGCACGTCAGCTGTAAACTGCATTAATTTTTTACTTATGGGATGTACAAATTCTACCTTATAAGCATGCAAAGCTTGTCTACTAATATACTTAGAGGCATTTCCATATAGAGTATCTCCAATTAAAGGATGACCTATATATGAGAAATGTACTCTTATTTGATGTGTTCTTCCTGTTTCTAATAGGCATTTTACTAAGTCGTAATTTCTATAAAAATTTTGTTTTAATATTTTGTAATGTGTAACTGCTCTTTCTCCATTTTCGTCTACACATCTTTCTATAATACTATTTTCCTTTCTATTAATTGGAGCATCAATTGTACCTTCCAATTTTTCTAAGTGGCCTTCAACAACAGCTAAATAAAATTTTTTAAATTCTTTAGTCTGCATTTGATGTATTAAACATTCTTGTACATATTGGTTTTTAGCGAAAATAACAATACCTGATGTGTTTCTATCTAATCTATTTACAGGTCTTATTTTTTTCTTTAAATTGATGGAGTCAAAGTAATATTTTACTCCATTTGACAAACTATTTGTATAATGTAAAATGGAAGGATGAACTGGTATTCCAGCAGGTTTGTTTAAAATAAGTAAAGCTTCATCTTCATATACAATATTTAAGTCCATTTTTACAGGAATGATATTACTATTGTCTTCCTCAAAATTTAGGTCAATTTTTATTGTATTATTCAGCTTAGCAGTAATATTTAAGTTAATTAATTTATCATTATTGTAATATATTAATTTATTTTTTCTTAAAAAGATTAGTAATCTATCAGAAATAAACAAATTTTCTTTTAAAATTTGCTTTATAGTTTTATTACTTTCTTTTACTGTATAAATAATTTCCATATTTTAATCCTTTATTAAATTTTAACTTATAAGAATTTTATTGCTTAATTATTTTTTTAATATTACCTAATATATATTATAAAGCTGTATAATTAATATTTAAATGAAAAATAACTTTAAAAATAGCTTCAAAATAACTTGAAAATAACTATAATTTACCATATTTTATCACATTTCTTGTAAAAAGTATTGTACTTTTGCTCAAAAATTTATATAATATTATCGTAAAATAATAATAGGGAGGAAATAGAGATGTCTTTTGTTGAAACAATGAAAGAAAAAGCAAGACAAAATATTAAAACAATATTATTACCAGAAAGCGAAGATATACGTGTTATACAAGCTGCAGCAGATGTTGAAAAAGAAGGATTTGCTAAAGCTGTATTAATTGGAAATGAAGAAAATGTAAAGAAGTTAGCTTTAGATAATAATATAGATGTATCAAAAGTAACAATAATAGACCCTTTAAAAAGTGAAAAATTTGAAGAGTATTCAAACAAATTTTATGAGCTAAGAAAAGCTAAAGGAATGACTTCTGAAAAAGCTAAAGAAACAATGAAAGAACCAATTTATTTTGGTACAATGATGGTAAAAGTAGGAGATGCAGATGGTATAGTTTCTGGTGCATGTCATCCAACAGCACATACATTAAGACCAGCACTTCAAATACTTAAAACAGCTCCTGGAACAAAACTTGCATCAGCATTTTTCTTAATGGTAACTAAATGTCCAGAGTATGGAGAAGATGGAGTATTAATTTTTGCAGATAGTGGTATGAACGAATATCCAGATGCAGACGGATTATCAGAAATAGCAATTTCTTCTGCTAAAAGCTTTAAACAATTAGTTGGGACAGAGCCTAGAGTTGCAATGTTATCTTATTCTACATATGGAAGTGCAAGCTCACCATTAACAGAAAAAGTTATTGAAGCAACAAGAATATTAAAAGAAAAAGCACCAGACTTAATTTGTGATGGAGAATTACAATTAGATGCTGCAATTATACCAGAAGTTGCAGAAAGAAAAGCACCAGGTAGTCCAGTAGCAGGAAGAGCAAATGTATTAATATTCCCAGACTTAGACGCTGGAAACATAGGATATAAATTAGTACAAAGATTTGGTAGAGCAGAAGCTTATGGACCTTTATGCCAAGGTATTGCAAAAGCAGTAAATGACTTATCAAGAGGTTGTAGTAGTGACGACATAGTTGGGGTTGTAGCAATTACATCTGTTCAAGCACAAGACATGGAAAAAGACAATAAGTAAGAGCAAGAATAATTAAAAATAAGCAACCAGAACATAATGAAAGTACTTTGATAAAAAAATGTAAAGTTAATTTGGTTTATAGGTATATCCTTAAAAAACCTAAATAAATTTAAAGGAAGTAGAAAAATGAAAGTTTTAGTAGTAAACTGTGGAAGTTCATCAATTAAATATCAATTAATTAATATGGAAAATGAAGAGGTAATGGCAAAAGGATACTTAGAAAAAATAGGATTACCAGATTCGTTTTTAACACACAAAGTAAATGGAGAAAAATACAGAATTGAAAAGGTAATTACAAACCATGAAGAAGGTATTAAATTAGTTTTAGACCAATTATTAGACGAAAATTATGGCGTTATAAAAGACTTAAAAGAAATAGATGCAGTAGGACACAGAGTAGTTCACGGAGGAGAAAAATTTAGCGATTCTGTAATAATTACAGATGAAGTAATAGATGCTATGAAAGAATGTATACCTTTAGCACCTTTACATAACCCAGCAGGAATTACAGGAATAGAAGCTTGTAAAAAAGTTTTACCAAATGTTCCAATGGTAGGAGTATTTGATACAGCATTCCATCAAACAATACCAAAAGAAGCATATATTTATGCAATTCCATATGAATATTATGAGAAATATAGAATTCGTAAATATGGTTTCCATGGTACATCTCATAAATTTGTTTCTAGAAGAGTAGCAGAGCTTATGGGAAAACCAGTTGAAGACTTAAAAATAATTACGTGCCACTTAGGACAAGGTGGAAGTTTATGTGCTGTTAAAGGCGGAAAATCTGTAGATACATCAATGGGATTAACACCACTTGCGGGTATTCCTATGGGAACAAGATGTGGTGATATAGATCCATCAATAGTAACATTTTTAATGAAACAAGAAAACTTAACACCAGATGAAATGGATACAATCTTAAATAAAAAATCTGGAAAATTAGGAATTTCTGGAGTAAGTTTTGATGATAGAGATATAGAAAAAGCTGCTGCAGAAGGTAACCAAAGAGCAAAACTTGCTATAGATACATTTGCATATCAAGTATTAGGATTCATTGGTAGATATGCTGCACAAATGAATGGTGTAGATGTTATTACATTTGCTGGTGGAGTTGGAGAAAATGGACCAGAAGTAAGAAGCAAAATATGTAATTCATTAGAGTTTTTAGGTGTAAAAATAGATGAAGAAAAGAATAAAGTAAGAGGAAAAGAATGTGAAATTTCTACGCCAGACTCAAAAGTTAAAGTTTACATTGTTCCAACAGATGAAGAACTTATGATAGCTAGAGATACTATGAACCTAGTAAAATAGTAATCTATAAAACCTAAAATAAATATAAAAATTAATTATAAACTATAACATGTAATTAATTTTAAAATAGCCTGAAGTGTTCTTACAAAAGTCATTTCAGGTTATTTTGGAAATTAGGGACAGGTCCCAACTTCCCAATTCGGGAAATTGAGGACAGGTCAACTAAAAATTAAAAGAGGAGAAAATAGAATGGAGAAAAAAAGAATTTCTACTAAAACCATTGTAATAATTGTTATATCTATAGTTTTATTATTAGCACTTATTGGTGGAGGAGTATATTGGTATATATTTGTGTTAAATGCAGATAAAAATAGTCCAGAAGAGGTTTTAACGCAATATGTGTCATATATTAATGAAAAAGATTTTGAGTCAATGTACACACTTTTATCTGATAGTACTAAAGCAAGAGTAGAAAAACAAACTTATTTAGATAGAAACAGCAATATTTATAATGGCATAGAAGCAACAAATGTTACAATTTCAGATTTAAGTTATGACAAAGAGAATAAACAATTATTTTATACAATGTCTATGAACACCATGGCTGGCAATATTACTTTTACTAATAAAGCTACTTTTGATAGGCAAGATGATAATAAATATTATTTAAATTGGTATTCTCAATTAATATTTCCAGACTTACAATCTGATTATAAAGTAAGAGTGTCAACAACTCAAGGTAAGAGAGGCTCAATCTTAGCAAGAGACGGAACTGCACTTGCCATTACTGGAGATGATGGAACAAGACAATATCCTTATGGAAAAGCAACATCACATTTATTGGGTTATGTAAGAAGCATTAGTGCAGAAGAATTAGAGGCAAATGCAGGAAAAGGCTATACAGAGTCAAGCATAATAGGAAAGACCGGATTAGAAAAGGTATATGAAGATAGATTAAGACCTGGAACAGGTTGCGAAATATATATTACAAATAGCTCTGGAAATAAAATAGAAACTTTAGCTAAAACGGAAGCTACAGATGGAGAAGATATAACTACTACAATAGATATAAGATTGCAGGACAAAATTTATAAACAATTAGATGGAGACAATGGGTTATCCGTTGCAATTAATCCAAAAACAGGGGAAGTTTTAGCTTTAGTTAGTACTCCAACATATAATTCAAATGATTTTATAAAAGGATTTTCAGATGAAGAATGGAACAAATTAAATAGTGATACGAATAATCCAATGCTTGTAAGGTACCAAAATACTTATGTACCAGGATCTTCTTTTAAACCTATTACAGCAGCAATTGGACTAACTACTGGTAAGATGAGCGCAGATGAAGATTATGGACCAAGTGGACTAAGCTGGCAAAATAATTCTAGTTGGGGAAATTACAGAGTTACTACATTACAAACCTATAGCGGACCTGCAAATCTAAGAAATGCCTTAATTTATTCAGACAACATATATTTTGCAAAATCAGCATTAAAAATTGGAGCAGACACATTTGCACAGCAATTATTAAAAATTGGATTTGATACAGAAATGCCATTTGCAATAAACATGGACAAATCACAATTTGCTGAAAATAATACTTTTGCATCAGAAGTACAGCTTGCAGACACCGGTTATGGACAAGGTAAACTTTTGGTAAATCCTTTACATGTTGCAGCAATTTATTCGGCATTTGTAAATGAGGGGAATATAGTAAAACCCTATATAGAATACAACGAGAACGCTACAGCGGAATATTGGATTGAAGGTGCATTTTCTAAAGAAGCTGCAGAAACAGTAAGAGATGATATGATACAAACAATAGAAAATGCTAATGGAACAGGTCATGAAGCTAAAATAGATGGAGTGACCTTAGCTGGAAAAACAGGAACAGCAGAGATAAAAGCATCTCAAGATGACGACAGTGGTACAGAACTTGGCTGGTTCAATGCGTTTAAAGTTAGTGATAATCCAAATGACCAATTATTAATAGTAAATATGATAGAAGATGTAAAAGATAGAGGAGGTAGCCATTATTTATTACCTAAAGTAAAGGCTATGTTTGAATAATAAAAGGGCATTTTACAGAAAATATAAGAGTAAAAAACTATGCTAAAAAATTACAAATCTAATTGTATAACATATAAGGAGATAATTTTAATGATAAAGAGACTAATTTTTGATGTAGACGGAACACTTATAACAGGAGTAAATTTTATTGATAGTATTAGAAGAACCTTAAATAAACTGGGTATATATTCAGAAGATCATGTTAAATTATTTTTAGAAGGAATTAAAACATATGAGCAATTACACGACAACTACAATATTAAAAGTTATACTGAACATTTTGAACATGTACTAAACAATAGACTACCAGAAAATTTTGTTTTTGCTTTTTGGAAAGAATTAAGAAGTGCTGTACCTCCAAAAAATGATAGGTTAATAGATGCAATATCCAAACTATCTCAAAGATATGAATTGGTTTTATTAACAAATTATTTCGCAGTATCTCAGTTAAATAGATTAGATAATATGGAAATTGGTGGATTTTTTGAAGAATGTTACGGTGAGCATTGCATAAAACCAAATAAGCAAGCATATTTAGATGCTTGCGCTAATAATAAAGCTGAAGAGTGTATAATGATAGGTGATGATTTATATTTAGACATTAAAAGAGCAAAAGAAGAAGGGTTATCTACTATTTTCGTAAATAGCAAGAGAATAGAAACAAATCCAAGCATAGGAACGGTAGTTGATTCGGTTGAAGATATTTCGAGTGAACTAATATCTGGAATAGAGAAAGATTTTGAAAGATAAAGGGAAAATGGTGTTTTTATGAAAAAGGGATTGAAAATATTTTTTATTATTCTAGGAGTTATAGTTCTTTTAGGAATAGTATTCTTTGTAATAGACTATAACAGAGTACAAAAACAAGAAAAGCCTATATTTTGTATAAAAGCAGGAACATATCTAGATGGTGGCACAGTAGAATATTTTAGTCTTGGATATAAAGTTATAGACTTTAATACATTAGCAGGATTTGATGATATTAAAATTGGTACGTGGTTTATGAACTATAATGACTTTGATGAAGAAATAAAAGAATATGCAAACAGATTTAGAGAACAGCTACAGGCAAATCAAGATAGTACAGAAGGAGATACATTTAATGCTAAAATAAAAGAAATAAGAGATTCTAATGGAATAACAACAGTTTTAGTAGAAGGACTTGAGGATAATGATATAAACCATAGGGGAGAATTTGACTTTTCTATTGACAATGATACAGAATTACTATGGAAAGATACAAAAATAGAGGCATCAGATTTAAAAGAAGGTCAAATAATTTCAATTACTTCAACAGGAGAAGTTTTAGAAAGATATCCAGTAGGATTAACAAAAGTAAAAAAGATTATCGTAATGGATAATGAATTATAAAATTGCAGAAATATAAGAATTAAAATACACAATAATAAACGTAATAATATAAGGAAAAAATCATTACAGTAAAACTTAAATATTATATAAAGGATGTGTATTATTATGGAAGAAAAAAAGAACGAAATTATTTTATTTGAAAACCAAGGTGTAAAACTAGAAGTAAATTTAAAGGACGAAACAGTATGGCTTACGCAAAAACAAATGGCAGAATTGTTTGACAAAGATAGAAGAACGATTACGAGACATATTCAAAATATTTATAAAGATGAGGAATTAAATGAAAATGCAGTATGCTCATTTTTTGAGCATACTGCTGAAGATGGAAAAAATTATAAAGTTCAATATTATAATCTTGATATGATTATTTCCGTTGGATATAGAGTAAATAGCAAGAGAGGTATTTTATTTAGAAAATGGGCAACTAAAGTTCTAAAAGATTATATGATAAAAGGTTATGCTATAAATCAAAAAAGACTGGAATATTTAGAAAAAACTGTAAAGTTAATAGATATAGCAAATCGCATGGATGAAAGACTAGAAGGAAATGATGCAAAAGAAATATTAAAGGTAATTGGAGACTATACAAAAGCATTAGACTTATTAGATGACTATGACCATAGGACTTTGAAAAAAATTAAAGGAACTACAGATAGTAGAATTATTAAATATCAAGATTGCATGAATATTATACATAATTTGAAATTTAATGAAAAAAGTGAAATTTTTGGTGTAGAAAGAGATAAAGGATTAGAGTCTATAATTAATAACATCTATCAAAGCTTTAATAATCAAGATATTTATAAAAGTATTGAAGAAAAAGCAGCAAATTTTCTATATTTAATAGTTAAAAATCATGTCTTTATAGATGGCAATAAAAGAATTGCTGCGACACTATTTATATACTTTTTGAACTTTTATGATATATTATATAAAAATAATATGCAAATAATTGATAATAATACATTAGCTGCATTAACATTGCTTATTGCAGAGTCTAACCCAAAAGAGAAGGAGATAATAATAGATTTAATAATGAATTTCTTAAGTAGTGAATAAATACTGAATTAAAAAGTTAACCTAAATAGGATATAAGTATATAATTTATATCCTATTTTTATATAAATCCAAATGTTAACCTTGACAAACATTTCTATATATTATATAATGTTAACCGTGATTAACAAAAAGGAGAATTGTATGATATCAAAAGCTTTAGAAGAATATTTAAAGACAATGTACATATTAAAAAAGCAGACTGGAAATATTAGAGTTACAGACGTAGCAAATAAGATGAATTGCACTAAACCAAGTGTTAATAAGGCCTTAAGAAACTTAAAAGCTAATAATTTAGTTAGTTACGAAGCATATGGAACAATTAATCTAACTAAGCAAGGAGAAGATGTAGCGAAAAAAGTAATAGAGGCATATGACATTGTTTATTTGTTTTTAAAAGATGTATTAAATTTAGATGAGCAAGATGCAGAACAAGAGGCAGAAAATATAAAATCGTCTATATCTGATAATACTTTAAATAAACTTGCAAAATATGTACATAAAACATTGGATTTAAGTAATTTGGATTGTGACTATGATATTAATAATGAAAGATGTAGAAGTTGCGTAAGAAGGAGAGTTAACTAGTATGAGTAATAAATTATTGGAAATTAAGGACTTACATGTAAATGCACAAGATAAAGAGATATTAAAAGGAATAGATTTAACTATAAATAAAGGAGAAATTCACGTTATAATGGGACCTAATGGTTCTGGAAAAACTACTACAGCTAACGCTATATTAAATAATCCTTTATATAATAAAGTAGAGGGAACAATAAACTTTGATGGTGAAGATATAACCAATTTAAAAACAGATGAAATAGCAAGAAAAGGCGTATTTATGTCATTTCAATTACCAGAGGAAATACCAGGAATTTCTGTTGCAAATTTTTTAAAAACTGCAAAAGGAAAAGTAACAGGAAAACCAGTAAAAGTATTTCAATTTAAAGATGAGCTAAAAAAATATATGGAAGAACTAAAAATAAAACCAGAATATGCTGAGCGTAGCTTAAATGTTGGATTTTCAGGTGGAGAAAAAAAGAAAAACGAGATTCTTCAAATGCTTGTACTAAATCCAAAACTTGCAATACTTGATGAAACAGATTCTGGATTAGATGTAGATGCAATAAGAACTGTTTCAAAAGGAATAGAAATGTTCAAAAATGAAAATAATGCAGTTCTAATAATAACACATAACACAAAAATACTAAAAAGCTTAAAAGTAGATTATGTTCATATATTAGTAAATGGAAAGATAGTAAAAACAGGTGATCAAAGCTTAGCTTCAGAGATTGAAGAAGAGGGATATGCTAAATATAAAAATATGATATAAGCGTGAACATAACTTATTATTTGAACTCAAATTTTGAAGTTAGCTGTTTTTAATATCAATAAAAACATTAATGTGAAGTTATTACAATAGATGATATGTAATAAATAGCTGAGAAAACTAAACGGTTTATAGGTAAAACCTTAAAAAACCTAAATATTATTTTAAGGATTACGATTAATGGCTAAAACTAAAGTAAATGATATTAATAGAAATATATATGATATAAAAAATAAAGACGAATATGACTTTAAAATACAAAAAGGATTAACTCCAGAAATAATTGAAGAAATATCTAAGCAAAAAAATGATCCAGATTGGATGAGAGAATTTAGACTAAAGGCACTAGAAGTGTATAACAAATTAGAGCTTCCAACTTGGGGACCAGATATTTCGGAACTTAATATGGACGAAATAGCAACATATGTTAGGCCAAAGACTAAATTAAATACTTCATGGGATGATGTTCCAGAAGATATAAAAAATACGTTTGATAAGCTTGGAATTCCGGAGGCAGAAAAGACATCTCTTGCAGGTGTTGGTGCACAATATGACTCAGAAGTAGTTTATCATAGTATGAAGGAAGAGCTAATAAAACAAGGTGTTGTATACACAGATATGGAAACAGCTGTAAGAGAATATCCGGACTTAGTAAAAGAGCATTTTATGAAATGTGTACCTGTAACAGACCATAAGTTTGTTGCATTACATGGTGCTGTTTGGTCTGGAGGCTCTTTTGTATATGTACCAAAGGGTGTTAAAGTAGATATTCCGCTTCAATCTTACTTTAGACTAAATTCACCAGAATCTGGACAATTTGAACATACTTTAATAATTGTAGATGAAGGAGCAAGCTTGCATTTTATAGAAGGATGTTCTGCACCAAAGTATAATAAAGTAAATTTACATGCAGGTTGTGTTGAATTATATGTAAAAGAAAATGCATATTTAAGATATTCTACAATAGAAAATTGGTCAAAGAACATGTTAAATCTTAATACTAAAAAAGCAATAGTAGAAAGAAATGCTCAAATAGATTGGGTAACAGGGTCATTTGGCTCAAAAATATCTATGCTATATCCAATGAGTATTTTAAATGGAGAAGGCGCAAAAACAGAATATACAGGAATTTCATTTGCAGGAGCTGGACAAAACTTAGATACAGGATTTAAAGTAATACATAATGCGCAAAATACATCAAGTGTAGTAAATTCTAAGTCAATTTCTAAAAATGGCGGTAAGTGTACTTATAGATCTTTAGTAAGAATAAACGAAAATGCTAAAAATTCAAAAAGCTCTGTATCTTGTGAATCGCTTATGCTTGATGATATATCAGTTTCAGACACAATACCAGTTAACGATATAAGAAATGATGAGGTAGAATTCTCACATGAAGCTAAGATAGGAAAAATTAGTGATAAAGCAATTTTTTATTTAATGTCTAGAGGTTTGTCAGAAGAAGATGCTAAAGCAATGATAGTAAGGGGATTTGCTTACCCAATATCTAAAGAGCTTCCTGTAGAGTATGCAGTTGAAATGAATAATTTAATAAATTTAGAATTGGAGGGAGCAATAGGATAATGTTAAAAGAATTAAAAGTTAATGAAACACCTGTAAGAACCTCACGAAATTTTAATATAAATAATGCTAAATTAAAAGGTATTAATATTCCAGAAACTATAGGAAATTTTGAAAATGTTAACATAATTGGCAAAGTAGCATATAATGTTAGTAGTAGTAATATAACATATGGACTTGGAAATGAACTAATAAAGCAAGTACAAGAAAATGCAAATCAAAATTTAAAAGTAGTTGTAGAAGAAAATATAAATCAAAATGTGGAAATTAATTTTAATTTTGACAAGCAAAACTTAAATTTAGTAGATAATATAGAAATAATAGCAAGTGAAAATACTAATTCAACAATTGTAATAAAATATAAATCAGAAAAAGACATACAAGCTTACCATAACGGAATAATAAGAATATTAGCTAAGAAAAACTCTAAGTTAAACATAGTAATAATTAATCTTATGAACACAGTTTCAAACAACTTTATAAGCTTTGAAAATTTATTTGAAGAAAACGCAAAAGTAAATTATACAATTGTAGATTTTGGAGGAAAAAATAGCATTACAAATTATTATTCTAATCTTGTAGGAGATAACTCAGAAAATATAATAAATGGTATTTATTTAGGAAAAGAAGACCAATTCTTTGACTTAAACTATATTGCTGAACTAAGAGGTAAAAAGTCAAATATAGATATAGAAATACAAGGAGCATTAAAAGATACTGCAAAAAAACATTTTAAAGGTACTATAGACTTTAAAAAAGGTTGTAAAAAAGCAACAGGAAATGAAAATGAGTTTTGCACTTTATTATCTGACAAAGCAAAATCTATAGCTCTTCCAATGCTTCTTTGCTCAGAAGAGGAAGTAGAGGGAAACCACAGTAGTGCAGCTGGAAAAGTTGGAGAAAAAGAGCTTTTTTATATAATGAGTAGAGGCTTTAATATAAAAGAAGCGATGAAACTAATTGTAAGAGCAAAATTTAATAAAATATTAGAAAATATAGAAAATGAAGATTTAAAAGAAGAAATATTAAACGAAATAGATACAAGATTAGACTAACAATAAAAAGCTGTTAAATAATTATAAATTAATTGAAGGTATTTGTAAAATTAAGCACAATTATTTTATAGCATCTAGTTTTAGCTATAATAAAGATAAATTAACGAGAAATAAATTCATAAAAAAGGAGAAAATTTATTAATGAATAAATATAAAAATGATTTTCCAATTTTAAAAAACAATAATATAGTATATTTAGACAGTGGAGCGACTAGTCAAAAACCGCTTCAAGTAATAAATGCAGTTGATAATTTTTATAGAAATTACAATGCTAATCCTCATAGAGGAGCATATTCATTAAGCATGGAAGCAACAAATTTATATGAAGATACAAGAAGTAAAATTGCTAAATTTATTAATGCTAAGCATAGAGAAGAAATAATCTTTTCTAAAAATGCTACAGAGAGTTTAAACTTGCTTGCATATTCATATGGGATTGATAAGCTAAAAAAAGATAACGAAATTGTTATTTCTATAATGGAACATCATTCTAACTTAGTTCCTTGGCAAAAAATTTCTAAGGTAACAGGTGCTAAACTTAAATATATGTATATAAATAATGACTTTGAACTAACTAATGAAGAAATAGAAACAAAAATTACAGACAAAACAAAAATTGTAGGAATAGCACATGTTTCAAATGTTTTAGGAACAATAAATAATGTTAAAAAAATTATAGACTATGCTCATAAAAAAGGAGCAGTTGTAATTGTTGACGCATCTCAAAGTATTCCTCATATGAAAATAGATGTGCAAGAATTAGATGCAGACTTTTTAGTATTTTCAGGACACAAAATGTTAGCACCACTTGGTATAGGTGTTTTATATGGAAAAAAAGAATTATTAGAAAATATGAATCCATTTATAATGGGTGGAGATATGATAGAATATGTATACGAACAAGAAACTACATTTGCACCTCTTCCAAATAAATTCGAAGCAGGAACGCAAAATGTAGAAGGTGTTATCGGGCTTGGAGCTGCTATAGACTATATTAATTCTATAGGTATAGAAGAGATAGAAAAGGCAGAAAAAGAAGTTGTAGCATATGCAAGAAAAGAGCTTTCTAAATTAGACTATCTATCTTTATACATGACTCCACATGAAGATAAACATTCTTCTGTAATTTCTTTTAATATAAAAGGAGTACATCCACATGATGTAGCAAGCATATTAGATACAGAGGGTGTTTGCGTACGTTCTGGAAATCATTGTGCACAACCACTTATGAGGTTTTTAGGCATAGATTCTACTTGTAGAGCAAGTTTTAGCTTTTATAATGACAAAGAAGATGTAGATAGACTAGTAAATGCTTTAAATAAAGCTTACAATATGTTTAAAAAATATATAAAAGAATAATTAAAATTATAATAGGAAGACTTACAATTAGCTATTATTTATCAGAATTACTTTAAAAAATCAATAATTGGATATTATCCGAAAGGAGGATAAAATGGACGACTTGGCAGATGTTTATAATGACTTAATTATGGAGCATAGTATGAATTCTTATAATAAAAAACATTTAAACAATCCAGATTTTTGCGAAATTGGACACAATCCAAATTGTGGAGATGAAATTACTTTAGAATTAAAACTAAACGGAGATATAATAGAAGATTTATCTTTTACAGGTCATGGATGTGCAATTTCACAAGCTTCTACATCTATAATGATAGATACTTTACGAGGTAAAACTGTAAAAGAGGCAAAAGAAATTATTGCTACTTTTATTGGTATGATAAAAAGAGAGATTACAGATGAAGAAGACTTAAAAAAATTAGAAGATGCTATAGCTTTTAGAAATGTATCTCATATGCCTGCAAGAGTAAAATGCGCATTACTTGCTTGGCATACTATAGAGGATATATTAAATAAAAATGAAAAGTAAATAATATATGTAAAATGTTAAAAAAAAATATAATTTAGTTATTAAATATTTTTATTTACTTTATTTTAGTATTTATGGATTATTATTAGTATTATAGATTTAATAGTTTTAAGGAATAAGATATGGAAAATAAAAAAGTATTATTAGGAATGAGTGGCGGAGTGGATAGTAGTGTATCTGCTCTATTATTAAAAAAACAAGGTTATGATGTAATAGGAATAACATTAGAAATGTTTGAGAATAATTCTAATGTATCTTTAGATGCAAAAAAGGTATGTGATGAATTAAACATACCTCATTACATATTTAGTTGTAAAAATGAATTTAAAGAGCATGTAATAGATGATTTTATAACTTGTTATTCAAACTGTAAAACTCCAAACCCATGTATAGAATGTAATAGATATATTAAATTTGGATATATGTACGAGAAAGCAAAAGAATTAGGTTGTAATTATATTGCAACAGGTCACTATGCTAAAAATGAATATAATAAAGAATATGACAGATGGGTAATAAAAAAATCTAATGCAGGAAATAAAGACCAAACATATGTATTGTGGAATATTCCAAAAGAAATTATAGAACATACTATATTTCCTTTATCAGATTTTGAAAACAAAGAGCAGATAAGACAAATCGCAAGAGAAGCGGGTCTAGAGGTAGCTAACAAACCTGATAGTGAAGATATTTGCTTTGTTCCAGATGGAAATTATAAAGCTTTTTTAGAACAGAATTCATCTATTAAACCTAAAGCAGGGAGTATTGTAAATTCTAAAGGTGAAATACTTGGAAAACACACAGGATTATATAATTATACTATAGGTCAAAGAAAAGGTTTAGGCATAGCTTATAAAGTACCATTATTTGTTTTAGGCTTTAATAAGGCAAAAAATGAAGTAATAGTTGGAGAAGAAAAAGAGCTATATAAAAAAGAGATATATGTAAATAATGTTAATTTACTATTAGTAGATAAAATAGACAAGCCAATTAAGGTAGATGTAAAAACTCGTTATTCAACAAAATCTGCTAAAGCTACAATTATAGCAGAAGACGAAGAAAGTAAATTAGATGATGTACAATCTAATGAAAAAATAGATAGTAAATGTAGAGAAAATGATAGAAGCGTAAAAATAAAAGTTGTATTTGAAGAGCCACAAAGAGCTATAACACCTGGACAATCAGCTGTATTTTACATAGATGATATAGTCCTAGGCGGGGGAAAAATAATATAGTATTTTATAGATAAAATTGCTTATTATTTAGAATTTGTTTTTAAATAGGGTAATAAAATAAGGTTGAACTCGTGACTTCTTTAGGCAGAACCTTTGCAAAGGTAAGTAAGGAATGAAAGTATTTATGGAAGATATGTTTTCAAGAACAGAGTTATTAATAGGAAAAAATAATATAGAAAAACTCCAAAATTCTAAAGTTGCTGTATTTGGAATTGGTGGAGTTGGTTCTTATGTTGTAGAAGGACTAGCTAGAGCAGGGATAGGCAATTTTATATTAGTAGATAGTGATGATGTATCAATAAGCAATTTAAATAGGCAAATAATAGCAACTACTAAAACAATAGGAAAACCTAAAGTAGAAGTTGCTAAAGATAGAATTTTAGAAATAAATCCAAATGCTAATGTTACTATTTACAAAGAATTCTATATGCCAGATAATAGAGTTCCGCTTGAAGATGATATTTCATATATAGTTGATGCAATAGACACCGTTACAGCTAAAATAGATTTAATAGAAGAAGCGGAAAGATTAAAAATACCAATAATATCAAGTATGGGGACTGGAAATAAGCTAGACCCTACTAAGTTTGAAGTAACTGATATATATAAAACTAGCGTATGTCCACTTGCTAAAGTAATGAGAAAAGAATTAAGAGATAGAGGAATAAAAAAGTTAAAAGTAGTTTATTCTAAAGAAGAACCTATAAAGATAAAGGATAGAGACAATTTTGAGAAAGATAGAGAGTTATATAAAAATGAGGTGGAAGCGGAAAAATATGCCGAAAAGAAAAATTATATCTCAAATAGTCATGTACCGGGCAGCATTTCTTTTGTTCCTTCTGTAGCTGGCTTAATTATAGCAGGAGAGGTAATAAAGGATATAATTAACGTTTGAGAAATTATGTAAAATATGTTATAATTATATAGATGCAATCATTTGCATTGTTATATTTTTATGAAAGGTTTGATATATATGAAAGGCAACAATGTAGCAATTTCCCGGAATGAGGATTCTGTAGGAATAACTCGGGAACAAGTGCAAAAATCATCCATGTATGATGTAGCAAGGGAACTGCTGGAAAACAAAGACATGTTTTTGTGCTTCGGTCGCATTGCCGTACAAGATGTACCGTGGCAGAAGGTAAAGGAAGAATATAGTAAGTTTCTTCCCAGCTCGTTGTTCACATTAGAAGGTATGTGGAACAAGTGTGACCGTGATTCTATTATAACTGGAATCCAGGAAATTCTCCAAGATTTTGGTTGTGAAAGAATAAAAAAACATGTGATGTACACAGAGTATGGCCTCATGGATGTGATTTTTGGGAGAGTATTTTCTCCCAAAGAAGATGTTGACGAAGACGATCCAAAATCTTCAGGGTACAGTGAAGAAATGGTTAGTTCAGCCAAAAAACTATACCAAATTGCGAAGCTCTTTGATGTAGTTGACAACTGGGCAGACTCAAAACACTGTAATGAGAAAACAAAACTCGAAATTGTTACAAAGATGGTAAATACCATGTCAGACTTTTAACCAGTAAACCGGCAGTTATATGGCTATTGTCAGCAACTGCCGGTTGCTGATGTTATAAATGGCTTTTACAACACAAATCTACAAAAAATTACATATAATAATATATGACTTATTATGTTATAACAGATTTATAAAATAAGCAATTACTGTAAAAGGAGGAATTATGTTGTGAAGTTAAAAGATAAAAACGTTGGATTTATTTTTACTGGCTCGTTTTGCATGTTTAAAACTACTATAGAACAACTAAAAAATATAAAAAGAGAAGGTGCAAATATTATTCCTGTAATGTCATATAATGCATATAAATTAGATAGTAAGTTTGGCAAGACTAAAGATTTTATAGATGAGATTGAAAAAATTACAGAAAATAAAATTATAAATACAATTCAGGGAGCAGAACCAATAGGACCAAAAAATTTAACAGATATTATACTTATTGAACCTTGCTCAGGTAATACTGTAGCTAAACTTGCAAATTCTATAATAAATACACCTGCAACAATGGCAACTAAGTCACATTTAAGAAATGAAAAGCCCGTAGTTATTGCAATATCTACTAATGATGGACTTTCTGGAAGTGCAGAAAATATAGGAAAATTATTAAATAGAAAGCATTATTATTTTGTTCCATTTAGACAAGACAATCCTATAACGAAACCAAGGTCACTTGTATTTGATGCTAAATATACTATTCCTACTTTGGAAGAAGCATTAGAAAATAGGCAAATTCAACCAATATTAATATAAATAAATTTAACACAGAAATTTAAAATCCAGTTATAATAAAATTATAGTTGTGTTTTAGATACTTTCTAACCTAAACAAAGGTTTAAGAAAGATATATTTTTTAATAAAAATATAGAGATAATTTTGGTTTATATAAAAGAATAGAGATTATATCTTTACAAAATTATTTTGTAAAGATATAATAATTTAAGTAAGCCAATTGTATATTAGTTTACTTATAGGAGAAACAAATGAAAACTATACGAAAATATAAAACAAAAAAAGAAGAAATAAAAGCAAAACGAAATAATGCTAAAATGTTTCCAATATATAAAATGTTTTCTTGGGATTTATTATTTTTCTATTCAACTCAGTATTTGTTTTATACAACAACAAAGGGACTAACACCAGGAGAAGTATTAAAAGTAGAAGCTTTTTATCCATTGTTTATAATTATAATGCAATTGCCAGCTGCAATATGTGCAGATTTATTGGGAAGAAAAAGAAGCTTAGTCCTTGGAAATCTTATTATGGCTTTATATATTTTCCTACTTATTATTTTGCCAGGATTTATGGGAATTTTTATAGCAAATATTGTGTATGCATTTGGTTACAGCCTAAAAGGTATACAAGAGACTAATATATTGTATGATTCGACTGCTACAAAAGGTGGGGAAGGACTATATCCAAAAATTAATGGAAAGGGAGCAACCGCTTATTATATTTTGGATGGAATTGCTTCTTTAGCAGCAGGATATTTATTTGTAATTAATCAATATTTACCTATGATATGTTGTTTAGTTATTACAGTAATTTCTACGATTATTGCAATTAATTTTAAAGATATATACACAAACAAACTAGAACAGAACGAAATTTCTAATAAAATAAAAGAATATAAAAGTGATTTTAAAATATCTATAAAAAATATAATTAAGTCAAAAAGATTACGAGCTTTACTTATTTTTATGGGATTGTTTAATGCATTAATAAGTATAATGAGTACATATAAAGGAAATATATTAGTTGAATTACAAATAGGTCCAGAAACATTTTCTATTATAAATGCTGTATTTTCACTTATATCTGCTGTATCGTCAGTGTTCCAAGATAAGCTTCATAAAAAGTTTAGGAATAAAACATTTACATTTCTATCTTTAAGTTTTGTATTAAGCATTGTTTTAGTAGGTATTATATTATTTGGAAATGCTAGTTATATGTTACCAGTAATATTAGTATTGCTTTCAGTAAGAAATATAACTATGTCAAACTACTTTATTTTATCGGAAAGATACTCTAAGAATTTTTCAACACCAAAGACAAGGTCAAGAATCTCATTTGCTACCGAGTTTACAACAAATATTATCGAGTCTATAGCATTGTTCTTAGCCGGAGTATTGTTAGATGGAGTATCTATAGCATCTGCAACATTGATAATAGGATTAGTGTTCTTATTGCTATTTACATTAGTATTGGATTATATGAAAACAAGAGTAGGATTAAAGCCTGAAAAGTATAGCAAAAATGATATAGAATTAGAATAATTTAATAAATAAGAAAGGTTGTGTGTATAATGGAAGAATTAAATATTAAAGTTAAAGGAATGCATTGTGAAGGTTGTGAAAAAAGAATAAAAAATGCATTAGAAGATATAAAAGGAGTAAAAGAAGTAGAAGCAGATTATAAAAAAGGAATTGTAACTGTTGGAGCTAAATCTAAAATAGATGACAAAACATTAGAAGATACAATAGAAGATTTAGGCTTTGAAGTAGAAGATATTAAAAGAAAATAATCCAAATTATTAGTTTGCTCTCTTATAAAGTATTACAATATAATATTATGCTATTATAATTATTTTTAAAGTAATTATATATTATTATTAATTTTAGCATTTGATATAATTTAAAATTAATTAAGAGAGAAAGGAATTTTTATGAAAAAAATTATTTTATCAATAGACGGAATGACTTGTAGTGCTTGCTCTAATGGTCTGGAGAAATATTTATTAAAGCAAGATGGCATTATAAATGCTTCTGTTAATTTAGTAATGTCCAATGCTTTAATAGAATACGACGAAAGTAAACTAAATCAGAAAAATATTGAAGAGTTTGTAAAAAAAGCAGGATTTAAGAGTTTGGGTTTATATACAGATATAAAAACAAAGAATAATGCTAAAAACAACAAGATTTTATTTATAATATTTTTAATTTTAGCAATTGTATTAATGTATGTTTCTATGGGACATATGGTAGGCCTTCCTACTTTTGAATTTTTAAATATGCATACACATCCAATAAGCTATGCTCTAGCTCTTTTAATTTTAACAATCCCATTTATTATTTATGGTTTTGATATTATTAAAAGTGGATTTAAAAATTTAATACATAAAGCTCCAAATATGGATACTTTGGTTGCCATAGGAGTTTTAAGTAGTTTATTATATAGCATATATAATATGTATATGTTAATAAGAGGCGACAGTAGTTATGTTGAACATTTATACTTTGAATCTGCAGCAATTGTAATATTTTTTATTAAACTTGGTAGATATATTGACGGAGTAAGTAAAGATAAAACAAAAGAAGCAATTCAAAAGTTAGTCCAAATTACTCCAAAAGATGCTACTATTAAAGTAGAAGGCAAAGAAAAGAGAGTTACAATAGATGAAATAAATAAAGGTGATATTGTAATTAGTAAACCTGGAGAAAGAATTTCTGTAGATGGAGAGATTATAGTAGGCAAAACTCATTTAGACGAGTCTTTTATTACGGGGGAAAGTAAGCCAATAGTTAGGACCATAGGAGATAAAGTTATAGCTGGCAGTATAAATTATGACGGATATATAGAATATAAAGCAGAAAGAATAGGAAGAGACTCTACTATATCTGAAATTGTAAAACTTGTAATAGAAGCAACAAATACAAAGGCTCCTATTGCTAAAATTGCAGATAAAGTAAGTGGTTATTTTGTACCTGTAGTTATTATTATAGCGTTTATTACGTTTTTAGTATATTTAACACTTGGACTTGGATTTGCTTCAGCAATAAATACTTTTGTAACTATTTTAGTAGTAGCCTGCCCTTGTAGTTTAGGACTAGCTACACCGCTTGCAATAGTTATAAGTGAAGGAGTTTGTGCAACAAATGGAATTCTTGTTAAAAAGAGCGAAACTTTGGAAAATGCATCAAAAATAAATACTATAGTATTTGATAAGACAGGAACTTTAACATATGGAACATTAAAAATTGCAGAAATATTAAATTATAGTAATTTAAGTAATGATGAGTTAATACAACTAGCAGGAAGTCTGGAGGAAAAGTCAACTCATCCTATTAGCAAAGCTTTTAGAGAATATCTTGAAACTAATAAGATAAACTTATTAAATGTAGAAAAGTTTGAAGATATAAGTGGTTATGGAATTACGGGAATTATAGATGATAATACAATATTAGTAGGTAATTCTAAATTACTTGATAGAAATAACATTGAAAATAACTATAAAGAGCAGGAGAGTATGTTAGCTGAAAAAGGAAATAGTATAATATACATTGTAAAAAACAGTGAAATTCTTGGAATTATAGGTGTTAACGATATAATAAGAGAAAATGCAAAAGAAATTATTAGTACATTAAAACATAGTAATATTGATGTAATTATGCTTACTGGAGATAATGAAAAAACTGCTAAATCTATAGCAAACATTTTAGAAATTAAAAATGTTATAGCTAATGTTACGCCTAGTGAAAAAACTAAAATTATAAAAGAACTAAAGGAAGAAGGAAAAATAGTTATGATGTGTGGAGATGGAATTAATGACAGTCCAGCTCTAGCATTAAGTGATATAGGCGTTAGTGTAAATAGTGGTACTGACATAGCCAGAGATTCATCTGATGTAATATTAACTAAAAATGATTTATCAAGTATTATAAATTTAATTAATATAAGTAAAGAGACAATTAAAAACATTAAACAGAATTTATTTTGGGCGTTTTTCTATAATACATTAATGATACCTATTGCTATGGGTGTATTATCTCCATTTGGAATTGCTATTAATCCAATGATAGCAAGCTTAGCAATGGTTTTAAGTAGTTTTACAGTAATACTAAATGCTTTAAGACTAAAAAGAATTAAGTTATAGCTTTATAATTATTTTTATAGTTTATAATTATTTTATAACAAAAAAGGGCGTAAATTAAATTTTACAATTAATTGTTTTTTGAGTGGGTCTAGCTGGAATATTATAATATTTTCTATTCATATATTTAATTGAAAATATAATTAAAAAAGTATAATTAAAAAGAAGAATTTATTACTATTTTTATTATTTATAGTCAATAAATTCTTCCTTTTAAAACTTTAAACCTATATTCTTCTTTTTAAAATTTAAAACTAAAAACTAGCTTTGTGTATTTATTGTTTTAATTTTTTTATAATTATACATTTAAGCGCTAGGCAATATGGGATATCAGTATTTATAGCTAAGCTTAGATAATTTACGTGTTAATTAGTTATTTTCTCGTCAGCCAAAGGATTTTGAGCAACAGCATCTTCAATTTGTTTATTATCAACATGAGTATAAATTTCTGTAGTTGATATACTCTCATGTCCAAGTAATACTTGAAGTGCTCTAATATCGACACCGTTTTGATACATTAATGTTGCAGCTGTATGCCTTAATTTGTGAACAGAATATTTATTCATATCTAAACCAGCTTTGCCAAGTTCTCGCTTTACAATTTCTTGAACCATTCTATTACTAATGCGTTCTTTACGTTTACTTAAAAATAAAGCATCTCTTGAATTGTATTTTACGCCATCATGTGGCCTTACTTTTAAATATTCATTTATAGCATTTATACAAGCATTGTTTAAATAAATTGTTCTTTCTTTATCTCCTTTACCTATAACTGTTAGTTTATTATCTGAAAAATTAATATCTTTTATATTTATTCCAACTAGTTCTGACAAACGCATACCACAATTTAAAAATAATGTAATTATAGCATAATCTCTTTCTTTATACTCATCTGAGGCATCATTTGCCGTTTCTAGGAGTTTTTTACTTTGCTCTAATGTTAAGTATTTAGGAAGTCTCTTACCAATTTTAGGAGTTTCTAACCCTTGAGCAGGATTTGTTTCTAATAGTTTAGCTTTTTGAGTAAGATAACTAAAAAATACTCTTATACTTGCTGCTTTTCTAGCTCTTGTAGTCGCTTTGCTGTGAAAATTTTCAGTAAGGTAATATAAAAAAGAATGGATGTCATTTAAAGTTATACGTTTTACTATTGAAATATCCATATCATGAATATCTATTTCTTTAATATTATCATTTTTATCAAGATTGAAATGATGCATTATAAATTTTAAGAAATGAGATAAATCATAATTATATTCCTTAACTGTATTTGGAGATTTATTTAAAATACCTGTTAAGTATTCTAGAAATTCATTTAAGAATGAAGGGTTTTCGTTTAAATCTATCATTTGTTTATCTCCTTTCAATATATATAATATATCATTATAAGAGTATTTATCAAGTGTTTTTGTATTAATATTTATATTATAATTTTTATACACGCTATAGCGGAAAGAAATGTAGTTTGTAATATATATTTAAAAAATAAAAAGAATTGATTTTGAAAAACGAAATATGATATATTTAAAGAAACTGTAACTAAACTAATGGTTTATCAAAGTAAACTAATTGTCGGTTGAGTTTGTAAAATATCAGTAATAAAATAGAATTAACAAATTAAAGGAGGGATTTTATATGTCAAACAAAACTCTTGGAGAAATGATTAGTTCTTTAAGAAAAGAAAAAAATATGACACAAAATGATTTGGCAGAAAAAATGAATGTTACTGACAAGGCTGTGTCAAAATGGGAGAGAAATTTATCTTGTCCTGATGTTAATTCTATTCCGAAATTAGCCGAAATTTTGGGCGTTTCTGTGGAGGAACTATTAAACGCACAAACTAAACAAGATAATAGCAAAGTAGATGATATTATCAACATTGCTTTAATTGGAGTTAGCCTTGCGATGGGCATTTGTATTGTAGTTACTTCTATATTAAAACAAATTGATATGAATAATGCTATTATTATGCTAGGAATAGGGATTAGTTGTTTAGCAATTTATTTATTAAAAAATAACAAAGCTAATGGCTAGAACTTATAATTACTATCCCCACAACTATTATATAAAAATACAAGATTGATAAAGGTATTATCGGAAAATTAGATATTATTTATGATAATAAAAATAAATTAGGAAAACCTCTGCCTTAAGTGAGGAGTTTTACATTAGGTAAATATTCTAACCTTTAAAGGAATGTCTTTACATTAGGAAACCCCTTGCCTCAAGTAGGGAGATTTAAATAAAGCAGAGTATATAATATTCTGCTTTATATTATTTATATAGAATAGAAACGGATGATGTCATAAGATAAGTATTTCTTATTAAAAGAAATACTTATCTTTTCTATTTTAAGTAAAAAACGGTAGAGTAGGGAGCATTATAAAAAGTAATATAAAAAATAGATTTAGAAATAAAAATATGTAAAAGTAAAATAAAATATTTTAAAAATATTTAAATAATTTAAGATTTAATTTAATTTTTAAAACTTAATTTTAAAAATTAAATTAATAAATTCAAATTATATTGATTTAAGTTACAACTAAATATATTAAATAAATTACTTTAAAATATTGATGCATTAAAATGAGTTTTAAGCTGTTTTTAAATTTAATTAATATAACTTGTTTATTAAGATATTGCTAATAAGTCATAAGAATAAAGATTATAATAATAATGAATATTAGTATGTATAAAACAGCTAAAAGCCTTGAATATGTAAGAGTATAGGTTTATGGCTGTTTTATATTTTTCTCCTACCTCCTATTGCACAAAACTTTGATAATCGAGCGTTTTTATATAAAATTCACAAAAAATATTGATTATTCTACAAAAATATGATATATTTAAAGTACAGTAAGCAATAAATTTATAAAAATTGCATATAATATTATTGCTATACAAAATAGCTAAAAAGTTGGTGAATCCAGCCAATAAGTGGAACTTAAAAAAG
>CALXVM010000022.1 GCA_944392105.1 uncultured Clostridia bacterium
ATTCATGTGAATATTTGCTCATAAAAAATACACCTCCAAACATTAGATTTTTTGTCTAACATTTGGGGTGCACTTCACTTTAAATATTGTTTTTTCTATAATAGATAGCAATGAAAATGGTTTAAGTATTGGAAATATGACTCATACTAACATAACAAGCTTTAGAAAAGATATTTACAATTTGCTCGAACAAACTATTAAATATAATGAACCTATTAATATAACAACAAAAAATGGTAATGCTATTGTATTATCAGAAGAAGATTATAACAATATAATGGAGACTTTATATATTTCTTCTATACCAAATTTAAAAAATGAACTAATAAAAAGGTCAAGCGATACCAATAGCAATTATATGGATGAGAGTGGGGTTGAATGGTAAAAATACAAGCCCAAACTGTATGCTTACAGCCTAGGCTTATTACAAGGTTTTACTAATTTTTTAATTTTAAAATAGTTCTAAGATTTACTCCCCTTCAATTAAGTTTTATATGTAAATATACATAAATATAATACTTTTATATAATCTAAAATTTATCTTTCCTTAATTTACTAACAAGAAAATCTATCTATTTTTGGTTTATTGCTATTTTTCTAACAAAAGGACACTAGTTTGTTTCTATATTATATCTTCTAAATGAAATTGTTTTATATTTCTTACCATATTAATTATTCCCATTTTACACTCTCCTATATAATAATTTTTACATAGCTATTTTATTATGAGAAAAATATGGCAAAATCTACTATTTTCCTTAATAATTCGACTATTTTTTTCCTTATTTCATTATACATTTTAAAGTATTTTGCTCTACTATGTTGCTATTGTAAATTTTCGATTTTTTTATTTTATATTAACTATAAATTATCAGCTATAAATTTTGCTTATGTCCAAGAAGACCAAAGGCCTTCTTGGTAAAGCAGTTTGTATTATATTATTAGTCTAATCCGCCTTCATAGTTCCATTCTTCTTCTGTTTGGTCATCTATTTTATGTATACTATCTTCTGTGACATTAGATTTTAGAATAACTACGGGGCGCACCGCAAAGCCGTAGTTGTACTCGCCGCCGTCCGAGAGGAACTGGCCGTAACCGCGCACAACGGTATCACCGCCATCCGAATGCACAAAGCGAACACAGAAGTGAGCATAACTCGAGCCAGCAACCACGCAGCGTGAAGCGAGCCAGTACGCCTTTCCGCTTCTGTACTCAACATTGTCAAAAAGTAAATTATATAATCTCTGGTCTGTAGCTGTTGTTAAAGCTGGGTTATTAGCCATGTATCCATAATAATCACTTGTTTTACTAAAATTACTCTTTGTTCCTGCTAAGTAGTCTTCTGGACTTGCATATTGGTTTGTATATGAATAAGTCTGTCCATAATGCCCACTTTCGTCTAAACTTGGTTTTCCTGTTTCATCTACTGTAACTCCTACTACTTGGTTTACGTCTTCTATTGTTACGCTTCTTGCTGTTTGTGCCAAGTCATTTTTATATAATGCACATATGTTGTTTAATTCTGTCTCTGCATTTATATATCCTTTAGCACCATTTAAAAAATAATATGGAACTTCTGGATATGAAGAATTTGACTCCCTTTTCATTGGGCTTCCTGCTATTAGTTTTATTCCTCCTGTTGCTTCATCTTTTCCTAATACCCTCCATGTTAATTGGTTATTTGCTACATTAAATATTTGGTCTGAGTCTCCTCCATCTGTTATTAAATCTTCCATCCCTGTTTTACTTCCCAAACTTGTGTAGCTTCCACTTGTTGGATTTTGGTAGTTTACATAGTCTCCTATTTTTAACTCTCCTGCATCATATAATTCTACTAATGTTCTTGCTGTGTTAAATGTTATTGTTCTGCTTCCTATTGTTACACTTCCTGTTTCTTTTATTTGTGCTTTTTCTTCTGCTGTTATTTGTTTTTGACTTTCTAAACTATCTAATAGCTCATCTAAACTTTGCGAACTTCCTCCTACATATTCTGTTAATGATTTATCTAATTCCCACATGTCTCTTGCTTCTTCTACTGCTGCCCCTCTTGTTTCTTCTTTTGCCTCTTTTGCTTTTGTTACTACTCCATTTTCACTAAATACTAGACTTATTGTTATTCCTGCTAGTATTAATAGTACTACTATTGTAACAACTAGTGCTATTAGCGTTATTCCTCTTTTTCCTCTTACTCTTTCCATTTTTCTTACACCTCCTTTCGCCTTTTCTTCTTTTATTTGCTTATTTTTCTTTTCTTCCATTTTTTACTTTCTCACCCCTCTCTTTTTTGGCACGCAAAAATGACAGGCTATTTTTTATAGTCTGTCATTTATCTTATTTTTTATATCATTAATAAAGGCTTTTTCGCCCTTTTTTATTTCTCTAAAACTATTCGTGTGTGTGTGTGTGTACTCCCCCAACGGTTCTAGTCTTTGTCATTTTTGCGTTCTCCTTTGTTTTTTATTTTGTACTTTTGTTAGTTCGCATATTTTTATACTATCACTTATTTTTTATTTTTTCAATATTTTTTTCTCTTTTTTTACTTATTTTTACTTTTATTTTCCCCTTTTTTTCTCATTTTGCGATGTTTTCCTTTTTTTCTTTTTATTACAGTTATTTCCATATACCTTATTTACACATTTTGTATATGTTATTTTTCTTATTTTCTATATTTCAGTTTTTACTACGTTCTTTTTATTTGAAAATATTTTATCCATAAATTGGTCGGGATATTTTTCATCTAAATATGTATCTAATCTTGAGCTAGCAGAAATATTTTGCACTCTTTCCATTTGTCTTTGTCCTGCAAGCATTGATATAGAAACGTTATATACCATAAATACTGCTAAACAAGTTGTCGCAAATGTAAGCTTTTTTAGGTTTATTTTACTTGCTAAGTTTTCAATATATGGATATAGAAATTTAATAAAAATTATTCCACCTATTCCCCAGTAAATGCAATGTAGTAAACTTGTTCTGCCATTTATATTGAAAGGTAAATTACTATAGTCCCATGATATTGTGCCAAATAATTTTTCTTGTCCATATGAAAATAAGTATTCTGTTATTCCCCCTAAAACCATTGTATATAAGAATATTTTTATGTTACTAATTTCTTTAGCGTTTTCTGGAGTTGCACCTGTAATTAATGGTACTAACATATAAAATAAAACTGCTCCTGCTCCATAAACTGGTATAAACGGACCATATATTACACCTTGTCTTACTTCAAAATGCCCTTTTTGTATAATACATACAATAGTTTCTACAGCGCACCCTATTATGCTAACAATTATAAAAATCCAAAATAGCTTTATTATATATTCTTTCGTATTTTCTTTCATTTTATATCCCTTTTCTTTCTATTTTTTCTTTTTTTAATTGTAGCATAAGTTTATAAATATTTTTTCAAGACTTTCTTAATGTTTTATTAATTTGTCGAAATATGGAAGAACGAGGCTATTTTTGTTTAATGAAAAATTGAAGTTGCATATTCCTCAATTTAACCTATATTTATTAAATTTTTATTCATTAATAGTAGTAGCTGTTTTACCTGTGCCAACTACCGATTCTTGTAATGACCTCCATGTATTACATCCTATAATTCCATCTGCTGATAGCCCGACTCTTTTTTGGTATTGTATTGTGGCATTTCTTGTTTGTGTTCCAAACACTCCGTCTAATCCACCTGTTCTGTATCCTAGTGTATTTAGGTTATCTTGTGCTATACATACATATGCTCCTCTTGAGCCTTGTTTAATAAGTGGATACCCTCCTGTACTGCATGCTGGTGTTCCTCTTCGTTTATCAAAATGTACCCATGTTGGTGTCAGTTCTGCTGGCTCAACATAACTCCATATTCCAGAATTTATTGCAGACGTTCTTAGCCTGTTTCTTTCACTATTAGATAGTCTTTGCCCTACATCAAAGGCAGTACCAGCATAATGTTGACTCTGGTTTCCATGTCCGCCTTCATATGGTCTTTTAAATGCGAATCCTACAGGTATAGGTGCTCCAAAAACATATCTTTGGCTATTCCATGTTTGCATTACTCTCTTTTCCGTCCATAGCACATTGCTATTACTAGACCCTCTAAATTCTCTTACCGTAAGTGTTCTATTTGCATTATATGGCATTGCCTCTGAAAGACCTCTGTAATATGTTTCCATTCTATTTGTATCATTGTTATATACCAAAATTCTAGCCATGTGTTCATCTCTCCTTTTTATGTTATATAATATGATACATTTAAAATTGTGTGCAAAAAAATAAAGTGAACTTAGCATATAAATTATTTTATAAAATTTTAGATTATTATTTTTATGCTTTGTCCACTTTTTTTACAATTTTTAGTTTTCTATTTTCACATTGTTTTAACAACATGTTGATTATTTTACTTCTCTACATTTTACAACTAATCTTTGTGTTCCATAATTTGCACATGTAATTAATGTAAGCTCTTTTCTTCCATTTGTAAGTTGTGATGTACACCTTGTATCTGTTGGCTCTACTATGTATTTGTCGTATACCTGATATTCTATTGTTCTTCCATTGTTGTCTTTCATGTATACCTTATCTCCACCATTTAGTTTATGTAAGTTACCAAAGAATGCATCATTTCTATAGTTATGTCCTACTATACAATAGTTTCCTATCTCATTTGGATTTGGCCCCCAATATTTATTTAAAGATACTTTTAGTAATTCTTCTGATGTTTCTGATAATACCGGATATTGTACATCTATTTTTGGTATTGATAATATTGCATCTGTTGTATATGTTTTACCACTTGCTGCTGTATATGTTTTTGCGTTTACATCATCATGTAAGTTTTCGTCTGCTACTTCTTGAACAGTATCGTCTAATACAAGTACCATAACATCATCTTCCTCTTGGACCTTCATAGTGTTATCTATACTTGCTAGTATTTCTTGAGATACCTCTTCTGACTTGTCTCTGTCATATGCTCCATAAATATAAAAGGAAGATAAAAGGCATATTAAAAGAATAGATAGACAGAATTCTATCTTATATAGTCTCTTTTTTCTTTTCAAATCAGGTGTAACATAAACTTTTTCTGTTACAAGTATTTGATTCATAATTTTCTCCCTTCTTATAAATATACATATACAATAATATTATAACATAGCAAATATTTTTTTTGAAGTACTTAATACAAATTTTTTCTTAATAATATATTAAATTTTGAAAAATTTATTAAATATATGCTTTTGGCACATTGTTGTCATGCCTATTTTATAATACTCTTAATTTCTACTCCATATTGAGAAATTATATCTTTGCCATATTTTATTTTCTCAAATATATTTCATTACTTAATTTAGCAAATTGCTCTAGGCTTAATTCTTCTCCTCTTACATTTTCCTCTAATCCTATATTTTTTAGCACTTCTACTGCTTCTGTCTTATTTTGTAGTATTCCTCCGTTTACCAATCCATTAGCTAATGTTTTTCTCCTTTGCATAAAACTAGCTTTTATTATATTAAAAAATAATTTTTCGTCTTTTAATTCTAGTGTTGGTTCTTTTCTTATAACCAATTTTATAACTTCTGAATCCACCTCTGGTGATGGTATAAATGATGTATTTGGTACTATAGTTACTTCTTCTGGTTCTGCATAGTAATGAACACTATATGTAATTGCACCAGATAGTTTAGAGCCTGGAGTTGCAACTATTCTTTCTGCAACTTCTTTTTGTATCATTATAGTTATACTCTCAATATTTAACCTATTTTCTAGTAGTTTCATTATAATTGGTGTTGTAATATAGTATGGTAAATTTGCAACTACTTTTACGCTTTTAAACTGCTTGTTTGCTTCTATAAGTTCTGGCAAATTAACCTTTAGTACATCTTCATTTATTAGTTCAAAATTGTTGTATACTAAAAACCTATCTTGCAGAATTTTTACCATTCTATCATCTAGTTCTATTGCTATAACTTTTCCTGCTTTTTCTAATAGCATTGATGTTAAAGTTCCAAGTCCTGGTCCTATTTCTATAACCAAATCTTCTTTAGTAAGGTTTGCAGAATCTACTATTTTGTTTATAGCTTCGTCATCTATTAAAAAATTCTGTCCCAATTTTTTATTTGCCGTTAGATTATATTTTTTCATTAAAAATTTTGTTTCTTCATAAATATTTTTCATTTTTTATTTTCAATCTAACTTTTAGATTGTCCTTTCTTTTTTATATACTTTAATCTCCCTCAAACGTAGTAATATTATACCATATATGGCTCTTGTTGTTAAGTATTAATGTTATATAATTATGAAACTAAAAAAGTAAATCAAGCAGTTAAAAGAAATATAGATAGATTTCCAGAAAGATTTTGCTTTCAGTTAACTGAAGATGAATTTTCATATTTAAGGTCACAAGTTGTGACCTTAAAAAAATAATTAATTCGTAAACATCTAAATATAAATTACATTCTCCAAATTAGCGTCAAAATTTCTCTAATCCATTGAAATTCAATAATAAATCATATATAATATTTAAAAAAATAAGTTCATAACTTATTTTGATTCGCAGTAATCGAAATAATGAATTCAAATTTTATTGTTAATTAATTATTACTAAATTAAACTGGAGGATTTAATGTACAAACCAAAGAATAAAAAAGTAAAAACAGCTTCTCCTAATAAAAGATTAAGAGGAATTTTAATAGCTGTTATTGTTGTATTTTTAATTATAATATTTCGTATAGGCTGGTTGCAATTTGTCGAAGGTGCCTCTTTAAAAGAGATGATGTACGACCAATTAATAACTAGCGAAATTCTTACTCCTAAAAGAGGAACTATTTACGACTCAACAGGTAAAACACTTGCCATTAGTGCACAAGTAGATACAGTTAGTGTTGATCCTAGAAAATTTGTCCAAACCGATGAAGATGGCGATGTAGATGAATTTAAAACAAAAGCGTACAGAGAAAAAATTGCTAAAAGCTTTTCGGATATTTTCGAATTAGATTATGAAGAAACCTTAAACAAAATATCTACTGATAGTTCTTTTGTTGTAATTGCCAAAAAGGTAGAGAAAGACAAAATAGATAGACTAAGAGAATGGATGGAAAAGGAAGAAGTATATTCTGGTATTTCTATAGATGAAGACACTAAAAGATATTATCCATATAATAATTTAGCTTCTAGTTTAATAGGTTTTTGTAATGACGATAATCAAGGTAGCGAAGGTTTAGAGTATTACTGGAATTCTACTCTTACTGGTACTGACGGAAAAATTGTTACCTCGCAGGATGCACTTAGAGACTATATACCAGATGAAAATCAAACTTACATTGCTCCACAAAATGGTAGTGATTTAACTCTTACAATAGATGCAAACATTCAATCTATTGCTGAAAAGTATTTAAAACAAGGATGTATAGAAAATGAAGCTTCTAGAGGCGGAAATGTAATAATTATAGATCCTAATACAGGCGATATTTTAGCAATGGCTACATATCCTGATTATAACTTAAATAACCCATACACTCCTACACATATAGATTCTAAAGAATGGAATAAAATGAGCAGCGAAGACCAAACCAACACACTATACTCACTTTATAAAAATAGAGCAATTTCTGACACATACGAACCAGGTTCTGTATTTAAAATAATAACATCTGCAGTTGCTTTGGAAGAAGATTTGGCAACTACTGACACCGCAAATGCCTATAAATGCACTGGTGTATACAATGTTTCCGGTATTAATATTAGTTGTTCACATGGTGCAGTACATGGAAATCTTTCTCTAAGACAAGCTTTAGAAAAATCATGTAATGCTGCATTTATGCAAATAGGTCAAAAAATCGGTGCTAAAACATTATATAGTTATTACGATGCTTTTGGTTTCTTCGATAAAACAAATTTTGCAAGTGTTGGAGAAGCTTCAAGCAACTTCTGGAACTTAAGTGATGTTGGACCTATAGAGCTTGCCACAATGTCATTTGGTCAAAGATTTAATATAACACCTATTCAAATGATAACAGCTGTATCTGCTGTAGCAAATGGCGGAAATTTAATGCAACCTAGAATTGTAAAAGAAATTAAAGATACTTCTACTGGAGCTGTTAAAACTGTTGAACCTGTTACAGTAAGACAAGTTATATCTAAAGAGACTTCTGAAAAAATGCTTGATATGCTAGAATCTGTTGTTACAGATGGTACTGGTAAATATGCTCAAGTAAAAGGTTATTCAATAGCAGGAAAAACAGGTACATCTGAGCCATCACCTGGAGCAGAAGATCAAGGTAATGTCGCTTCTTTCGCAGCAATATCACCTGTAGAAAGTCCTCAATTAGTTGTTTTAGTTACTATTTATGGACCTCAAGGCGACAACAACGACGGTAGCACTGTTGCTGCTCCAATTGCAGCACAAATATTAAACGAAGTACTTCCTTATATGCAAGTTCCAACAGATAGTACTTACTCATCAAATACAGAAAAGATAACTCTTCCAGACGTTACTAATAAAACTGTTGGAGAGGCTAAGAAAATTTTAGAAGAAGCTGGCTTTACAGTAAGTACAAACGGTTCTGACGAAGATGTTATAACAGAGCAGATGCCAAGAAAAGGAACAAGTTTAATAGAAAACTCTATAATAAAATTATATACTTCAGAAGATGAGACTAAAGTATCTGTAACTGTTCCTGACTTAAAAATGAAAACTATTTCACAGGCAAAACAATTGTTAAAAGAGAAAAATCTTAATATAGATATAAAAGGTTCTTCCGGCGTAATACTGACGCAGGACCCTATAAGCGGAACTTCTGTTGAAGAAGGTAGCATAATTACAGTAACATTGCAAGAGCAGTAATGCATGAACTAAGTATGCAAAATAAAAAGCCTAATATAAAATTAATTATATTAGACTTTTTATTTTATATTTCTTATAAATTAATAAACTTATTTTATGAATTAATAATCATGTATAACCTACATATATTTCTTATTAACCTATATAATTTTACATAGACTTTATTATCTATAATTTAATAACTTTACCAAATTTGCATTTTATTAATTCTTCTAAATTTATTGCTGGTTTTCCTTATAATTGGAAGTTGATCTGTCCCTTTTTTCCCGATTTGGGAAATTGGGACCTGTCCCTAATTTCCAGATTCTTGGAAAATTTCGTCAAATTCATCTCCTGTAATCTTTTCTTTTTCTAATAATACTCCTGCTACTTTGTGTAATTTGTCTTCATTTGCACTTAATATTTCTGTAGCTTTTTTGTAGCATGCGTCTATAATATTTTTTACTTCTTCGTCTATTATTGCAGCTGTTTCTTCTGAGTATTCTTTAGCGTGACCAAAGTCTCTTCCTAAAAATACTTCTTCTTGATTTGCTCCTAATGTAATTGTTCCTATTCTTGCACTCATACCATATTTTGTTACCATGTCTCTAGCAATTTTTGTTGCTCTTTCAATATCGTTACTTGCACCTGTTGAGATATCGTCTAAAATTAATTGTTCTGATGATCTTCCACCAAGTAATGATATTATTGTTTCTAACATTTCTGTTCTAGACATAAAGTTTTTGTCTTCTGTAGGTCTATACATAGTATAACCTCCAGCCATTCCTCTTGGTATAATAGATATTTCGTGTACTGGGTCTTGTGTTGGTAAAAATCTACTTACAACAGCATGACCTGCTTCATGATATGCTACTAATTTTTGTTCTTTGTCACTTCTAACTCTTGTTCTTTTTTCTGGTCCCATTGTAACTTTAACCATTGCATCTTCTACTTCTGCCATTGTTATTTGTGTTAAGTTTCTTCTTGCTGCTAATAAAGCTGCTTCGTTTAATACGTTTTCAAGGTCTGCACCTGAAAATCCTGAAGTATTTTTTGCTATAGTTTTTAAGTCTACATCTGGTGATAGTCTTTTCTTTCTACTATGAACTTCTAATATTTGCTCTCTTGCTTTTACATCTGGTGCTGATACTACTATTTGTCTATCAAATCTTCCTGGTCTTAGTAATGCTTTATCTAATACGTCTGGTCTGTTTGTTGCAGCAAGTACTATAACGCCTTCGTTTGCTGTAAATCCGTCCATTTCAACAAGTAATTGGTTTAATGTTTGTTCTCTTTCGTCATGTCCTCCACCAAGTCCTGCTCCTCTTTGACGACCTACTGCATCTATTTCGTCTATAAATATAATACATGGAGCTTTTTTCTTAGCTTCATCAAATAAGTCTCTTACACGTGATGCACCAACACCAACAAACATTTCTACGAAGTCTGAACCACTTATAAAGAAAAATGGTACTCCTGCTTCTCCTGCAACTGCTTTTGCTAAAAGTGTTTTACCTGTACCAGGTTGACCAACTAGCAATACTCCTTTAGGTATTCTTGCACCCATATCTGTAAATTTTTTTGGACTTTTTAAAAATTCTACTATTTCTTCTAATTCTTCTTTTTCTTCATCTACTCCTGCTACATCATTAAATGTAACTCTACCTTTTTCGCCTGGATTAATCATTCTGGCTTTGCTTTTACCAAAAGACATTGTTTTGCTTCCGCCTGCTCCACCTTGATTAATTCCTCCCATTAGTAAAAACCAGAATATAAAGAATATTATTAGTATTCCGAAAGGTGTTAATAACTGTAATATTATCATAAATATAGATTGAGATTCTTCTGATACAGTTATTGTTCCGGCTTTCATGCTCTCATCTAATGATGTCATTAAGTTATCTACACTAGGTATGTTTACTTCTTTTGGAATATTATCATTTGTTAATGCTACCATTGCTGTAGTACCATCATATGATAATTCTATTTCTTTTACTTCTCCCGCTTCTATTTTATTTATCAATTCTGAATAAGCCAATTTATTATCGGTATTATTCAATATTGATGAAATTAGTACTATTAGTATAATTCCAATTATTAGCCACATTGCTAATGTTTTTATTCCGTTTTTCAAAATTAAACTCCTCCTAATTAAATATCATAATTATAACACAATGCATTATATCATAGTTTTTTTTCTTTTCAAGTATTTTTTTGTACTTTTTTATTCCAAAACCCTACATAAATCAATATTTTCCTACGGAAGGTTATTATAGCTTAGTAAAAAAAATTTTACCTTTTTTTACATATATTTTTACATTTTTGTTAGGAATTAAACATTTATTACCTATATTTTTTTCGCATAGTTTAATCATATCTTCTATATTTATCTTTTCTATTCCTTTTGTCGTTCCTAAAAGCTTATTTATAGTATATAATAATACCCTAGATTTTATTACATATTCTAATTTATTGAATTTTTTTAAGTCTAATATTATATGTTTTTCTAAATTTTCATTTAAGTTATTAATATTTTCATATAACAATATATCTGCATAACTTTCTTTTACAATTTTATTAAAATATGTAGCATCTTGCCTTGCTAAAACTGCTAATCTATTTAGCGTTTCTATAATATTGGGATTAAATTCTTTTTTTATGTATGGAATTAGTAAATTTCTTATTTTATTTCTTGTATAAGTATTGTCATTGTTTGTTTTGTCGAATTTTGGATCCAATTTATTAATTTCGCAATATTTTTCTATTTCTTCTCTGTTACATTCTATTAATGGTCTTATATATTTTCCTCTTATTGGCTCTATTCCTTTTAGTCCTTCTAAACTAGCTCCTCTCATTAAATTCATTAATATTGTTTCTGCATTATCATTTTCTGTGTGAGCTATTGCAATTTTATCTGCGGATACTTCATTTGCGACATATTCAAAAAAATCGTATCTTACTATTCTTCCCATTTCTTCTGTACCCTTTTTTTGCTCTTTAGCCATTTCTAATACATTTGCTCTTTTTATAAAGCATTTAATATTATTTTTTTCACAATAATTTTTTACATATTCGGTCTCTGAATCGGCTTCTTCCCTAATCATGTGGTTTATATGTGCTACAAATAATTCTATATTAAATTTTTGGCGTAAATTTTTAAGAATATTTAATAAACACATTGAATCTGGTCCACCTGAAACAGCAACCACGATTTTATCGCCGTTGCTAATTAAGTTGTATTTTTTTATTGTTTTTAAAATTTTTTCTTCCAATTTTATTTCCTTCTTATTTTATTATTTTGCTTTTATATGTTTATCTATTTCATTTTACAGCATTATTTTAGTATGATTTTCCACAATTTTTAAGTAATTGTTTATAACTTTAATAAATCTAAAACAAACTAATATAAAAGCGAGGCAATTATAAAAATATATGCCTCATCCTTCTCTATATTTATCTATATTTGCAAATTTTGTATAATTTCCAAGCCATAAAAGTTCTACTGTTCCTGTTGAACCAGCTCTATGCTTAGCAAGTATTACTTCTGCAATATTCTTTTTTTCGCTATCTTCGTTATAATAGTCATCTCTATATAAAAACATAACTATGTCGGCATCTTGCTCTATTGAACCAGATTCACGAAGGTCTGAAAGCATTGGTCTATGGTCAGGTCTTTGTTCTGGTGCTCTTGAAAGCTGAGAAAGTGCTATAACAGGTACATTTATTTCTTTTGCTAGGATTTTTAAAGACCTACTAATTTCTGCTATTTCTTGTTCACGGCTACTTCCCCTTTTTCCGCTTCCTTGTACTAATTGCAAATAATCTATAACTACTAGACCTATATTTTTCTCTATTTTCATTTTTCTACATTTTGCTCTTATTTCCATAATTGAAATACCTGGTGTATCATCTATGTATATATTTGCTTCTGAAAGTTCTCCAGATGCTGCTGCTAGTTTGCCCCATTCTTCATCATCAATTTTTCCAGTTCTTACTTTATTGCTGTCTACCATAGCTTCGCTACATAAAATTCTGCTTGTCATTTGCTCTTTTGACATTTCCAAACTAAATATTGCTACTGGCACTTTTGCTCGTACAGCAGCATTTGTTGCTATATTTAGTGCAAATGCAGATTTTCCCATAGCAGGTCTTGCAGCAACTAGTATTAGGTCTGAATTATGAAGCCCAGATGTTCTAAAGTCTAGGTCTGAAAATCCTGTTGGTATACCAGTAATACGTTGTTTTTGGTTATACAATTGCTCAAGCTCTGTAAATGTTTCTACTAATATATCTTTAATTGGTGTATAACCTTTTTGATTTTTTTTCTGCATTACTTCAAATATTTTCTTTTCCGCTCCATCTATAATGCTGTCTACTTCTTGTGTTTGGTCATATCCTAATGTTATTATTTCATTTGCAGTTTTTATTAAGTTTCTAAGTACAGACTTTTCTTCTACAATCTTTATATATTGTTCTACGTTTGCTGTAGTCGGAACTTTATCTGGTAGTTCTGCTATGTATTCAAGTCCTCCAACTGCTTCAAATTTTCCCATTGAAGATAGTTCTGATTTTATTGTAATAATATCTATTGGCTCACTTCTACCATATAAACTTAATATAGCTTCAAATATTATACGATTGTCTTCTCTATAAAAGTCTTCTGGCTTTAAAACTTCAATAGCAGCTGAGACAGCTTCTTTATCTGTAAGCATACTACCAATTACAGCTTGCTCTGCTTCTACATCATTTGGTGGTATTTTTCCTAGCTCCATTGCATTTCTTCCTCTCATTTTGGATTAGCATTCTATATTAGATATTTAAAATCTTTGTTAACAATATTTTTTATTTGTATTTGTGTTAGTCTTAAGTTAAATATTTTAATTTCTATGCACTAATTACGTCTACTTTTAAATTACCTATAACTCCTTCATATAATTTAACACTTACAGTTACAGTTCCCAATGTTTTAATTGTTTCTTTTACATCTATTTTCTTTTTATCTATATCAAAATTGTATTGTTTTTTTAATTCATCAGAAATTTCTTTTGCTGTAACTCCACCAAATATTTTTCCGTTTTCTCCAGCTTTTACTTTTACTTTTAAAAGTATTCCTTTTAACTTTTCTGCCATTTTAATAGCTTCTTGTTTTTCTACATCTTTTCTATAATCATTAGACGCTTGTCTTGCTTTTAGTTTTGCTAAGTTTTCACTGTTTGCTTCTAATGCCAATTTTTTTGGAAATAAGAAGTTTCTTGCATATCCATCGCTTGCATTAATTATTTCGTCTTTTTTTCCTACGCCTTTAATGTTTTCTAATAAAATAACTTTCATTTTTCCGCCTCCCTAATTTAACTTAAAATCTCACTAAAATACTCATTAATTCGATTTATAAGCTCTTGTTTTACCTCTTCTATAGTCATACCTTCTACTTGGGCTCCTGCTAAGGTTATATGGCCTCCGCCTCCAAGTTTTTCTAGTATTAATTGAACATTTACATCTCCAATTGATCTACCACTTATATATATTTTATCTCCGCTATTTCCAATAACAAATGATGCAGTAACATTACTTATTGTTAATAATTCGTCTGCTGCTTTTGCACAAATAATATTTATGTCTTTATCTTTTTCATCACAAATAGCAATTGCTATGGTGTCATTTGTTATCTCTGCTTTTGCAACAATTTTAGAGATTTTATTATATGTGTCTAAATCACTTTGGAACCATTTTTTTACTGTTATAATATCAACTCCACATTTTCTTAAATATGCAGCTGCTTCAAATGTTCTTACACCTGTTTTAAATGTAAAGTTCTTTGTATCCATCATTATTCCGGCATATAAAGCCTCTGCCTCAAATTCTGTAAGTTTAACATCTGCCTCTGAATATTCAATAATTTCTGTTACAAGCTCGGCAGCAGAAGATGCATATACCTCATGGAATGTTAGCATAGCATCATCTATAAAGTCTGTACTTCTTCTATGATGGTCTATAATTACAATTTTACTTGTTTCTTTTAATAACTCTGGTACATCAACATATGTTCTTTTATCTGTGTCTACTATAACTAGTAATGTCTCTGGAGAAATTTTTGCTAAGGCTTCGTTTTTATTTATAATTACATTTTTATAACTCTCTTCTTCACTTAAAGCTTCTATAAAACTTGCTAAACTTAGCCCATATGATGTATTTACTATATATGCTGTTTTTCCTAAATCTGTAGCTAATCTATATATACCCATACTTGAACCAATTGAATCTATATCTCCATTTGTGTGTCCCATTATCATTACATCTTTTGATTCTAAAATAAGTTCTCTTAAGGCATGTGATACAATTCTAGCCTTTACTTTAGTACGTTTTTCTAATTCTTGAGTTCTTCCTCCAAAGAATGTATATTTTTCATCTTCTCTAAGAACTGCTTGGTCTCCTCCACGTCCTAAAGCTATGTCTAATGTTGCCTGTGCAGATTTGTATTTTTCATAATTACTGTATCCTTCATTTGAAACTGCTATGCTTAATGTAAATTGAAAAGCATTATTATTGTCTAGTTCTTTTATTTCATCTAGTATATTAAATTTACAGTCTTTCATAAGCTTTATGTATTTTTTTTCTAAAATGCATACAAATGTATCTCTGTCAGATTTTATAGCTAATCCATTAAAATTGCTTATCCATGTATAAATGCGTTTCTCTATTTCTGCCATTATTTGTGGTTTATCTTGATTGTCTATTCTTTGTATTATTTCTTCATAATTGTCTATCATTAGAATACCAATATAAATATTGGAGTCCTCGCATCTTTTTCTTAGTTTTACTAATTCTGTATTGTCAATAAAATATAATGTTACCATATATTCATTTTTAGAATTTGTGTATTTGCCATATACTTTATATGTTTTATTTCCAATATCTATTGTTTTATTAACTCCATGATTTTTATCTTCATCGTTATTTTCTATTTCTAGCTTTATTTCTCTTAATAAATCTGTTAACTTTGTGTTAATATCAACATTTATAAATTCATTAACAAATGTACTACTTCTCCATATTACATTTCCGTTTGTTTCTGCAATAATTAGAGGAAATGGAGAATTTATTAAAGTTGTTTTTGCAGCTTTATCTCCACTTAAAGTTAAGTCTTTTATATGGTTTGATAATTCTGATTTTCTTTTTTTGTCACTCCATAAAGTATACGCTATGATTAAAGCATATAAAATAATTGATGGTATAATAAATCTTATATCATGTATACATACTAATATTAATAAAACTAAAATAATTGCTAAATATATTTTTGTCCTTGAAACTAATCTATCAAATACCTTTTTATTGCTACTGGACATACTACTCTCCTTTTTACAAATTCCTTAATAGTATATCATAAATTTCAATTTTTTTCAATGTCTAAAAAAAAGGGACCTGTCCCTTTTTTCCCGATTTGGGAAATTTGGACCTGTCCCTAATTTCCAGCTTCTTCAGTTTGTTCTGTGCTTATGTGTACATTTCTATATTGTTTCATTCCTGTTCCTGCTGGGATTAGTTTACCTATAATAACGTTTTCTTTTAGTCCTATTAATTCGTCTGTTTTTCCTTTTACAGCTGCTTCTGTAAGTACTCTTGTTGTTTCTTGGAATGATGCGGCTGATAAGAAGCTTTCTGTAGCAAGTGATGCTTTTGTAATTCCAAGTAATACTCTCTTACATGTTGCTGGTCTTCCACCTTCTGCAACAACTCTCTCGTTTTCGTCTTCGAAGTCGTGAACGTCTACTAGAGAACCTGCAAACATGCTTGTATCTCCATTGTCTTCTACTCTTACTTTCTTAAGCATTTGTCTTGCAATAACTTCAATGTGTTTGTCGTTGATGTCAACACCTTGGTTTCTATATACTTTTTGAACTTCTTGTACTAGATATTCATATACACCTTCTGTACCATTTATTGCTAATATTTCGTTTGGATTTATAGATCCTTCTGTAATTGGCTGTCCTGCTGAAATTTTGTCTCCGTCTTTTACTTTTAATTTAGCACCAAATGGTATTGTATATGTTTTTGCATCATCTTTAGATTGTACTGTAACTTCTTTCTTTTTCTTGTCATCTGATATTGAAACTTTACCTTCTATTTCAGAAATTATAGCTAATCCCTTTGGTTTTCTAGCTTCAAATAGCTCCTCAACTCTAGGAAGACCTTGTGTAATATCTGCAACACCTGCAACACCACCAGAGTGTATTGTTCTCATTGTAAGCTGTGTACCAGGCTCACCAATTGATTGTGCTGCAATTATACCAACTGCTTCTCCTATATTTACTTCTTGTCTTGTTGCTAATCCCATACCATAGCATTTGCTACATACACCGTGTTTTGTTCTACATCCTATTACAGAACGTACTTGTACTCTATCTATTCCTGCTGCAACTATTTTTTCTGCTATAGCATCTGTTATCATAGTGTCTTTGTCTACTATAATTTCTTTGGTTGTAGGGTCTTTTATGTCTTTTAATGGATATCTACCTACTAGTCTTTCATGTAATCCTTCGATTACTTGGTTTCCATCTTTAATATCAAATATTTCTATTCCTTCTGTTGTGCCACAGTCTTTTTCTCTAACAATAATGTCTTGAGAAACGTCTACTAATCTTCTTGTTAAGTATCCAGAGTCTGCTGTTCTTAAAGCTGTATCTGCTAAACCTTTTCTAGCACCGTGTGCAGAAATAAAGTATTCTAGCGCATCTAGTCCCTCTCTGAATGATGATGTAATGGGAATTTCTACTGTTTTACCTGTTGTACTTGCCATAAGTCCACGCATACCTGCGATTTGTCTTAATTGGTTAATGTTACCTCTGGCTCCAGATTGTGACATCATATAAACTGGGTTTAAGTCGTCAAAGTTATCTTTCATTGCGTCTGTAACTTTGTCTGTAGCTTTTTCCCATATATTAATTACAGATTGATATCTTTCTTCTTCTGTAATTAAACCACGTTTATATTGTTTTAATACGTTGTTTACTTCCTCATTAGCTGCTGCTAATATGTCCTTTTTAGCTGGTGGAACTTTAACATCATCAACTGAAACTGTAATAGCTCCTGTTGTTGAATATTTAAATCCTGTTGCTTTTATATAGTCTAATAGAACTGCTGCTTCACTTAATCCATGTTTGTTAATACATTTTTCAATTATTTTACCTAAGTTTTTCTTAGATACTGTAAAGTTTAATTCTGGTTCAAATGCTGTTTCTGGATTTTCTCTATCCACAAATCCTAAGTCTTGAGGAATACCTTCATTGTAGATAAGTCTTCCAACTGTTGTTTCTACAGTTTTATGCTTCATTTCGCCATCTATTTCTCTATACATTCTTACATGAATTTTAGCATGCATTCCTAATTCTTTATTTTCATAAGCAATAACAGCTTCTTCTTTAGAAGAATAATAGTTACCTTCTCCTTTTTCTCCCTCTATTATCATAGTTAAGTAGTATGCACCTAAAATCATATCTTGTGTAGGTACTGTAACTGGCTTACCATCTTGAGGTTTTAAAAGGTTGTTAACTGAAAGCATTAAGTATCTTGCTTCTGCTTGTGCTTCTGGTGATAAAGGTAAATGTATAGCCATTTGGTCACCGTCGAAGTCAGCATTGAATGCTGTACAAACTAATGGATGAAGTTTTATTGCTCTACCTTCTACTAAAACTGGTTCGAATGCTTGAATTCCTAGTCTATGTAATGTAGGAGCACGGTTTAATAATACTGGATGATCTTTAATAACATCTTCTAATATATCCCATACTTCTGGTTTTAATCTTTCAACCATTCTTTTTGCATTTTTTATATTGTGAGCTATTCCACGTCCAACTAGTTCTTTCATTACAAATGGTTTAAATAGCTCAACTGCCATTTCTTTTGGAACACCGCATTGATAAATTTTAAGTTCTGGTCCAACAACAATAACAGAACGGCCTGAGTAGTCAACACGTTTTCCAAGTAAGTTTTGACGGAATCTACCTTGTTTTCCTTTTAGTAAGTCTGATAAAGATTTTAATGCTCTATTACCAGCTCCTGTTACTGGTCTTCCACGTCTTCCGTTATCTATTAATGCATCTACAGATTCTTGTAACATTCTCTTTTCGTTTCTTACAATTATTTCTGGTGCACCTAATTCTAATAATCTTTTTAAACGGTTATTTCTGTTTATTACTCTTCTATATAAATCATTTAAGTCTGATGTAGCAAATCTACCACCATCTAATTGAACCATTGGTCTTAAATCTGGTGGAATTACTGGAACTACATTCATAACCATCCATTCTGGTCTATTTCCAGATAATCTAAATGATTCTACTGTATCTAATCTTTTTACTAGTTTAGCTTTCTTTTGCTCGCTAGCTTTTTCTAATTCTTTTTTTAGTTTAGCTGCTAATTTTTCTAGGTCTATTTCTTCTAATAGTTTTCCTACAGCTTCAGCTCCCATTTGAGCTTTAAAAGAGCCTTTTCCATATTTTTCTTCTGCTTCATGATATTCTTTTTCAGATAAAACTTGACCTTTCATTAAGCCTGTTGAACCCTTATCTATAACAAGATATGAAGCAAAATATATAACTTTTTCTAGACTTCTTGGTGAAATATCTAACATTAAACCAATTCTACTTGGAATTCCTTTAAAATACCAAATATGTGCAACTGGTGCAGCAAGTTCAATATGTCCCATTCTTTCTCTTCTTACTTTTGATTTTGTTACTTCAACACCACATCTATCACAAACTATTCCTTTATATCTTACTCTTTTATACTTTCCACAATGGCACTCCCAGTCCTTAGTTGGTCCAAATATTCTTTCACAGAATAGACCATCTTTTTCTGGTTTTAAAGTTCTATAGTTAATAGTTTCTGGTTTCTTTACTTCACCATGTGACCATTCTCTTACTTTTTCATCTGATGCTAATCCAATTTTTAATTTATTAAAATTTTGTAGCTCTTCCACTATTTAGCCCCCTATTAATCTTATTTTTGTAAAGATTACCCTATTCTTTACTTTTAAGTTTTTTATTATGCTTAGCTATATAATATACACCGCTGTACAATTCCTTTTTGTTATTATATAGCTATCATAATAAAGGCTATTTAATTTTATAAATCTCTAAAATATACTTTAAATTTGTTATTACTTACTATTCATCAATGTCATCATCATATAAGTCTTGTTCATCTAACAAGTTGTCTTCTGCTAAGTCGCTGTCATCTTCCATTAGTAAATCATCTGTATCTTCGTCTAGGTCTTCAAATAGTGCATCACTATCTTCATCGTCTGGCATAACTGCATCGTCTTCTGTGTATCCGTCTAGTTCGCTTTCATCTACTACGCTATCATTTCTATGATCATCTATATTAAAGTCAATTCCATCTTCGATGTTTTCTTTTAGCTCTAATTCTTTATTATCTTCTGAATACAAACGTACATCTAGTCCAAGAGATTGTAATTCTTTTATTAATACTTTAAATCCTTCTGGAACTCCTGGTTCTGGAACGTTTTCTCCTTTTACTATAGATTCATATGTCTTTACTCTTCCAACAACATCGTCAGATTTTACAGTTAACATTTCTTGTAATGTGTAAGCTGCTCCATATGCTTCTAATGCCCAAACTTCCATCTCTCCGAAACGTTGTCCACCGAATTGTGCTTTACCTCCTAGAGGTTGTTGTGTAACTAGTGAGTATGGTCCTGTTGAACGAGCATGTATTTTATCATCTACTAAGTGGTGTAATTTTAACATGTACATTACTCCAACTGTAATTGGGTGGTCAAATGGTTCTCCTGTTCTACCGTCATATACAACAGTTTTTCCATCTCTTCTTAAACCTGCTTGTTCTAGTAAATCTTCTATTTCTGTGTCTGTAGCACCGTCAAATACTGGTGTTGCAACTTTCCATCCAAGTGCTTTAGCTGCCATACCTAAGTGTACCTCTAAAACTTGACCTAAGTTCATACGTGAAGGAACACCTAATGGGTTTAATACTATGTCTACTGGTGTACCATCTGGTAAGAATGGCATATCTTCTTCTGGTAATATTCTTGAAATAACACCCTTATTACCATGACGTCCTGACATTTTATCACCAACAGAGATTTTTCTCTTTTGAGCAATATAACATCTAATTACTTGGTTTACTCCAGGTCCTAATTCGTCTGAGTTTTCTCTTGTAAATACTTTTACATCAACTATAGTTCCTGATTCTCCATGTGGTACACGAAGTGATGTATCTCTAACTTCTCTAGCTTTTTCTCCAAATATTGCACGAAGTAATCTTTCTTCTGCAGTAAGCTCTGTTTCTCCTTTTGGAGTAACTTTACCAACTAAAATGTCTCCAGGTCTTACTTCTGCACCTATACGTATAATTCCGTTTTCGTCTAAATCTTTTAATCCGTCATCTGAAATATTTGGAATATCTCTTGTAATTTCTTCTGGTCCTAGTTTTGTATCACGACATTCGCAGTCATATTCTTCTATATGTATTGATGTATATACATCTTCTTTTACTAGTCTTTCACTAATTAATACAGCGTCCTCATAGTTGTAACCTTCCCATGTTGTAAATGCTATTAAAACATTTCTTCCTAAAGCCATTTCACCTTTATCTGTAGATGGTCCATCTGCAATTAGGTCTCCTGCTTTTACTTTTTCTCCTGTAACAACTACTGGTTTTTGGTTAATACATGTTCCACCATTTGTTCTCTTGAATTTTCTTAGTTTATATGTTGTAACATCGCCTTTTTTGTTTTTAATTTTTATTTCATCGGCAGTTACTTTTTCTACAGTTCCGTCTTCTTTTGAAACAACTGTAATTCCTGAGTCTTTTGCTGCTCTATATTCCATACCTGTTCCAACAATAGGAGACTCTGGTCTTAATAGAGGCACTGCTTGACGTTGCATGTTTGTACCCATTAAAGAACGTTTTGCATCATCGTGCTCTAAGAAAGGTATCATGGCTGCACCAACAGAAACTAATTGTTTTGGAGAAACGTCCATATAGTCTACTTTGTCTCTATCTACAACTGTTATATCTGCTTGGTGTCTTACTCTTATTCTTTCATTAACAAATTTTCCATCTTCTCCAACTGGCTCTGATGCTTGAGCTATAATGTATTTATCTTCTTCGTCTGCTGGCATGTAATCTATTATATCTGTTACTTTACCTGTTTCATGGTCTATTTTTCTATAAGGTGTTTCTATAAATCCATATTCATTAATAATTGCAAATGAAGAAAGTGCTGATATAAGACCTACGTTTGGTCCTTCTGGAGATTCAATTGGGCAAAGTCTACCATAGTGTGTGTAATGAATATCTCTTACCTCGAATCCCGCTCTTTCTCTTGAAAGTCCTCCAGGTCCTAATGCCGAAATTCTTCTTTTATGTGTTAACTCTGAAAGTGGGTTTGTTTGATCCATGAATTGTGATAATTGTGAGCTTCCAAAGAATTCTCTTATAGATGAGCTTATTGGTTTTGTGTTAATTAATGATTGTGGTGTTACTATGTCTAAGTCTTGAAGTGTCATTCTTTCACGAACTACTCTTTCTAGTCTTGTTAAACCTATTCTAAATTGATTTTGTAGTAACTCACCAACACAACGTATACGACGGTTTCCTAAATGGTCTATGTCATCTACATATCCTATTCCATGGTCTATATCTAATAAATAGCTAATTGAAGCTATAATGTCTTCTGTTGTAACATGTTTTGGTATTAATTCGTCTATTCTTTCTTTAATAGTATCATGAAGTTTTTCTTTTTCTGTTGTGTCTATAATAGATTTTAATACTTCATAATTTACCATTTCTTTAATATGTAGGTCGCTTAAATCCACATCTGGTAACATGTTGTGGATATTTACTGTACCATTTCCTATTACAACAACTTTTTTGCCATCTACATTTACATTAACTACATTAATACCTGTGTTTTGAATTGCTATAGCTACATCTTCTGTTATCATGTTGTCTTTTTCTACTAATACTTCTCCAGTTTCTGGGTCTGCTATATCTTCATATGCAATTCTTCCTGTAATTCTTGTAGCTAAGCTTAATTTTTTATTAAATTTATATCTTCCTACCTTAGCTAAGTCATATCTTCTAGGGTCGAATAATAAACCATTGAATAAGTTTCTAGCAGCATCTGCTGTAGGTAATTCACCTGGTCTCAATTTTTTATATATTTCAATTAATGCTTCGTCTTGAGTTTTTATTGGATCTTTTTGAAGTGTTGCTTTTATTTTTTCTTCGTCACCAAAAAGCTCTATAATTTGCTCGTCTGTTACAATTCCTAAAGCTCTTAGCAATGTAGTAACTGGTATTTTTCTTGTTCTGTCTACTCTTGCATAGAATATATCGTTACCATCTGTTTCATATTCTAGCCATGCACCTCTTATTGGCATTACTGTAGATGTGTAGATTCTTTTTCCAGATTTGTCGAATTCTGTTGCATAATAACAACCTGGTGAACGAACTAATTGGCTTACTACAACTCTTTCTGCACCATTTATAATAAATGTACCGCTTTCTGTCATAACAGGAAAGTCTCCAAGATAAATTTCTTGCTCTTTTATTTCTCCTGTCTCACGGTTTATAAGTCTTACTTTAACATGTAGTCTAGTTGCATATGTAGCATCTCTTTCTTTTGCCTCTTCCTCTGTATATTTTGTTTTTTCTTCCATATAGTAGTCCAAAAATTCTAGTACTAAGTTTCCAGAATAATCTACTATTGGAGAAATGTCTCTTAATACTTCTCCTAGACCTTCTTGGATAAACCAGTCATAAGAGTCTTTCTGAACTTTAATAAGATTTGGTATATCGATAGAATCACCGATTTTTGAGAAAGTTTTACGTGAGCATTTTTCATGCTTAATTTCTTTTACCAAAAAAATCACCCCTACAAAATATTAAAGCAGAATTAAAATATATATGGATTTAAAAGAAGTCCCTCTTATCTTTAAAATTAGTTTACCGAATTATTGGTTTACTGCTCCCCAAACCTTTAATTCCGTAATAATAGTAAAGAAATTCCTCTTCTTTTTAAATTTACATAATCGATATAAAGTGGCAATAAAAAGGTTGCTGGTATGTTAACATAAATACCAACTACCTTTTTATTATTAATTTATATTACAATTTTTTATACAAAAACATGTTTTTACGTTCCCCTTATGCGTAGTTTAGCTAATACCCGCATATTATAAACATACTTTTTATATAATAACCTATTTTCCGTAGCTTGTCAATGGTTTTTGTAATATTTTTACAAAAAAATCACCAGATATACTGGCGTATTTTGGAGGCGCCAGTCATTTATTTTATCCTGCAATCACTGATATTATCATATTCTTAAAAAATTTTAATGCTTGTTTAATGCGTATTATTATAAAAAAAGAAGCTACAAAAAAGTAGCTTTCTTATGCAGAAAATTGTATTTGTTTTATACAATTATCTAAAATTTGAATTTCCTTGTTTTTATAATACTGATTTAATCCTTTTAGTTCATCGTCAATAAAAGTTTTCAATATGTGAGCATATGTTTTTTCTAATATTCTTGGTGTTGTTCCTACAAGGTTACCTATAGTTTCTATTCTCATACCTGATTCAAA
>CALXVM010000023.1 GCA_944392105.1 uncultured Clostridia bacterium
GAATCGGTTATAACAATATAGAGTACTCGAAATATATATTTTTCAAAAAAGTGTGACATATGATTGACTAACCTACACACACTAGACTAGACAAACTCAAAAAATAATTGCATAAGTTTTTTTGTTTATGATAAAATGGAATAAAAAATATTAGGAGGTAAATATGCCTGAACAAGTTTTAGCAAAATTAGTAAAAAAAGAAAAAATAATAGATGGAATTTATAAATTTAGTTTAAAGGCGGAAAGTATAGTAAGTTCAGCACGACCTGGAAATTTTATAGAAATAAGAATATCTGACCAAACAGATCCTTTTTTAAGAAGACCAATAAGCATACATAATTTAGATAAAGAAAATGGAATATTAGAAATAATATTTCAAATAAAAGGAAAGGGGACAGAGATTTTATCTAGAAAACAAGAGGGAGATAATATTGATATAATAGGACCGTTAGGCTATGGAACATTTAAATTAGCGGATTACAAGAAAATAGCAATAATAGGTGGTGGAATAGGAATATTTCCATTATACGAGATTTTAAAACAAGCTAATATAAATAATATACAAACAGGAGTGTATTTAAGTTTTAGAAATAAGGATTTAGTAATGTTAGAAGATAAATTTGGACAGCTAACAAAAAATTTAAATATATCAACAGATGATGGCTCATACAAAAATAAAGGATTTGCAATAGACTTTTTAAAACAAGATATGGAAAAAGAGCAATATGAATGTATTTATGCTTGTGGACCAACACCAATGCTAAGAGCAGTTAAAAACTATGCAGTTGAGAATAATATAAATTGCCAAATATCATTAGAAGAAAAAATGGCATGTGGATTGGGAGTATGCTTAGGTTGTGCGGTAAAAAAAGCAGAAAGTCCAAAAGAAACACCAGAATATTTTCATGTATGTAAAGCAGGACCAGTATTTAATGCAGAAGATGTAGAGTTTTAAATAGAATATAATATTAGTAAGAAATCATAAAAATATAATAGAGTTATATTTAAAAGAATAAAAAGGATTAATTTTAAAAAGCATGTAAATTTAATAAAAAAGAATGGAGGAAAGAGAGTAAATGAATACAGAAGTTAATTTTGCAGGAATAGAAATGAAAAATCCAGTTACAGTTGCAGCAGGAACTTTTGGATATGGTAGAGAATATAGCAACTTCTTTGACTTAGGAAAACTTGGAGCAATTATTACAAAAGGAACATCATTAAAACCTAAAAGTGGAAACAAACCTCCAAGAGTTTACGAAACTCCTAGTGGGATGTTAAACAGTGTAGGACTTCAAAATCCAGGAGTAGAATTTTTTGCAAGTAACGATTTACCATTTTTAAGGAAATTCGACACAAAAATAATAGTAAATGCATGTGGAAGCTCTGTAGAAGAGTATGTAGAATTGTGTAAAATATTAAATACATTAGATATAGATGGAGTTGAACTAAACTTATCATGCCCAAATGTAAAAGAAGGTTGCATGGCATTTGGAAATACATATGAAGGCGTAAAAAAAGTAACTAGTGAAGTAAGAAAAGTATTAGATAAGCCACTAATAGTAAAGCTTACACCTAATGTAACAGATATTGCAAGTATAGCAAAAGGAGTAGAAGATGGCGGGGCAGACGCAGTATCATTAATAAATACATTTTTAGCGATGAAGATAGATATAAATACAAGAAAGCCAGTCTTAGCAAATATTACAGGAGGACTATCAGGACCAGCCATAAGACCAATAGCTGTAAGAATGGTATATGAAGTTTCTAAAGCAGTAAATATTCCTATAATGGGATTAGGTGGAATTATGTCAGGCGAAGATGCAATAGAATTTATGCTTGCCGGAGCAACTACAGTATCAATAGGAGCCGGAAATTTTGTAGACCCATATACAAGCCTAAAAACGATTGAAGGAATAGAAAACTACATGAAAAAGTACAATATTGAAAATGTTACAGATATTGTTGGAGTTGTCATGGGGACGGAGATTTTTGACAACCTTATCAATGAAGATAAAAAATGACACATAAAAAATTTTAAAAAAGTTATTTCAAAAACAAATTTCGACAAAAAAATCAAAAATGATGTGATATAATAGCTAAAATTTTATATCATATCATTTTTTTATTCAATTTATAAAAATTTGTTCAAAGGAGATTTAAATCATGTCTAGAATCCCACGAAATTATATTAAAACATCATTTTTTCATGTAATTACACAAGGAATTAATAAAAGCTACATATTTAAAAGGGCAGAGGATATAAAGTATTATATTAAAATAATGTATCAGCTAACAAAAGAACAGGAAATTAAGGTAATAGGGTATTGTATAATGAGCAATCATGCACATATGTTAATAGAAACAGAAGAAATAAAGGAATTAAGCAAATATATGCAAAGGCTTAATACAAAATATGGAAAGTATTATAATAAGAAATATAATAGAGTTGGCTATGTATTTAGAGATAGATATCGTGCGCAAGGCATTTATACAGAAAAATATTTATATAATTGCTTAAGATATATTTATAATAATCCTGTGAAAGCTGGAATTTGTAAAAATGCAGAAGATTATCCGTATTCAAATTATAAAAAAATTGATGGAGAGTTAGATGAAGACTATACATTTATAGATATAGAGGATGATGACAAAAATATAGGAGAAATTATTAAAAAATTTTTAAAAGAAAATGAAATGGAATTAACAGATTTAAAAAGAGAAAAAAGAAAATTAAAAGAACTGGTAATAATCTTGAAAAAGCAATACAATATTTCATTAAGAAATATTGCTAAAGAATTACATATGGGAAGAGAGACCATAAGAAAGTTATATGATGAATAGATAAAGCTGACTAAACTAACTAAATTAATCAAGTTGTCAAAAATCTCCGTCCCCACTGACAAGATTTTGGTGGAGATGAGGGGAGTCGGACCCCTGTCCAATATTCTTTCCATATGAACTTCTACAAGTTTAGTTTGTTATTAAAATTTCCTTAATATAAAATTAACAAACAAACTCTATAATAAGGTAGCCACTAAATTACCTACTATTTTTGTGGCAAAAAATAGCTTCGTTTCCCACTAATCGTCGCCTTATCTAAAAACGTGGGCATTTAAAGTAAGACGTCGCTGCATAAACTAGGCAGCGTATGCTAATTCTCTATTATCAGCGTTTATATTTAGTTTTTGCCTTTTTAAGTGGCCTGGCAACTCCACTACTTGCAATTCATACTTCTGGGATACTGTCGAAACCAAATACATCCCCATATAAAATACATATTATATTATACCATACTTTAAAATGGATTACTATAAAATTTAAATAAAATTGTTAAATTCTTGATTAAAGGAAGAGGCGGTTAGAGGAGGCAAAGTTGTCAAAAATCTCCGTCCCCATGACAACCTCGCTTCTTTGACAACCCCATTGACAGATTAAAATAAATGCGGTAATATAAAGACATAGTAAATTGCAAAGGAGAAATTAATATGATAGTAGATGGAAAAGGTAATATTATAGAAGAGAGAAGAAAAGAAAATAGAAGAAAAGGTGAGAAACCAAAGTTAAGTAAAGGAGAAAGAAAAGAAGAGAGAAGAAAAAATAATTTAAATGAAGAAATGAAAATAAGAAAAGAAAAATAAAAAGGAGGGCGCCATATGAACTATACCCAAAAGTAGAGTTCAAGTTAGGCCCTCCTTTTTACTGCATTTTACTAGCAGCATCCTCCTCTGTTTCCACCGCAACAGCAGCAGATAAGGATTATTAATATTATTATCCACATGCAGTCATCTCCAAAACCGAAGCCACATCCGCATCCTCTATTTTCTTGCATCTAAATTCCCCCCTTTCAAAATTTAAAAGCTATTTTCTAATGTAATGTTTTAGCAACCACAACTATTGTTGTTATTGCAACAGCAGTTATTTCCGCCACAGCAGAAAAGTAGCAAGAATAGGATTATGAACCATAAAAGCTCACTGTTATTACCACAACATCCCATTTTAATACCTCCTATAAGAACTAAAATTGTCTTGTTCTTTTGTATGGTATATATTATTCTAAAATGTTATAAAGTGTTACAGATTTACTTTACAACAAATAAAAGTTAGTGATATAATTTGTACAAATTACGTAAGAGAAATTGGAAAGGAATTGAGTTAATAAATGGGAAATATTGTACTATTAGATGATCTAACAATAAACAAAATAGCTGCAGGTGAAGTTATAGAAAGACCAGCTTCTGTTGTTAAAGAGCTAGTAGAAAATTCTATTGATGCAGGTGCAACAGTAATAAATGTAGAAATAAAAAATGGTGGAATTTCTTATATACGTGTAAGTGACAATGGAAAGGGATTTTGGCCAGATGATATGGAAATTGCATTTGAAAGGCATGCTACAAGTAAAATAAGACAAGCTACAGACTTGGAAATTGTTAAAACAATGGGATTTAGAGGTGAGGCTTTAGCAAGTATTGCAGCAATAAGTAAAGTAGAGCTTGTTTCAAGAAGAGAAGAGTGTGACATAGGTTATAAAATTTGTGTAGAAGGCGGAAACATAACAAATAAAATAGAAGCAGGATGTCCTAAAGGATCAACTATAACTATTACAGATCTGTTTTTTAATACACCTGTGAGATATAAATTCTTAAAAAAGGATTTTACAGAGGCAGGATATATAGAAGATGCAATAACAAGAATTGCTCTAGCTAATCCTCAAATAGCAATAAAACTAATAAATACAGGAAAAACAATAATACAAACACCAGGCAATGGAGATAAAAAAGCTGTTATTTATAGTATTTTTGGTAAAGATATTGCAGAAAATATTTTGGAAGTAGATTACCAATATGATGATATAAAAGTAACAGGCGTTGTTGGAAAACCAATTATTTCTCGTTCTAACCGTGCTAATCAAATATTTTTTGTTAATAAAAGATATGTAAAAGATAAAGCATTAACAAGTGCAGCAGAACAAGCATTTAAAGGTATGATAACTATAGGAAAATATGGTTTCGTAATATTAAACTTAGATATGAATCCTCAAAAAGTAGATGTAAATGTTCATCCAGCAAAATTGGAAGTAAGGTTTGAGGAAGAAAACAAAGTATTTAAAGCTGTATATCATGCAATAAAAGAAACTTTATTAAAGAGTGACTTGGTTGGAAACCCAGATAGAACAGACGAGCTAAGAGAAGAAACAGAGCAAACAAAATTAAATAATAGTTTTGGCTTAAATAATGTAAATGTACAAAATGAAAAACCAAAGTTTGTTTTTGGACATTCTAATTTTGAAAATAAATTTAGTAGCAAAGAAGAAAATAAGACTTTAGAAAATCCAGATACTCCAAAAGCAGATACAAAAGACACAAAAACAAATTTTGACGCTTTGGATAATAATTTTTTAGCTCAAATATATGCAGAAAGACAAAGTTTAAAGAGTAAGGAAAATAATATAAATAACCAAACTAATGAAAATAGTGATAAAGAAGAAAAAGCAAATACAGAAAACGAAAATAACTCAAACAGTAAATATAACTTTAATGACGATACAGCAGTAATAACATCAATGGGCAATATTAAAAATCTTGATGATATGGAGACTAAGTCTATAGATACAAATGAGGTAAATCAAAAATTCCTTGAAAGCATAAAAAAATTAGATGATTTACCAGAGACTATGGCAAAAGATGAGAAACTTCCAGAAATAGAGAAAAAGTTATCTTTTGATGAAATGTATGAGCGTACATTTGGAAGAAAAATAGAAGAGGCACAAGCAGAAAGATTAAAAGAAGAACAAGAAGAATATAGGTCAAGTTTAGGAGAAGTAGCAACAGGAATTAGTCCTCTTTCAAAAACAGAGAATATTTCAGTTTTTAAAGATTTAGAAAAAAATGCAACACCATTATATAAATTTATAGGAATTGCATTTTCAACATATATAATAATTCAAATGAAGGAAGACATGTACATAATAGACCAACATGCAGCTCATGAGAGAATTATGTATGAAAAAGTTAAAGCAAATTATTATAATGATAAAGAAAAAGATTCACAGCTTATGCTTTTGCCAGACATAATTACACTATCACATAAAGAAATGGATATTGCAAAAGAAAATATGGAAATGTTTAGAAAAGCAGGATTCACATTAGAAGAATTTGGAGAAAATACAATTAAACTAACTGGAGTTCCTGACATGTGCTTGGATTTAGACACAAAAGAGTTATTTTTAGAGACTTTAGACGAAATAAATACAGTAGCAAGAACAGCAAAACAAGAAAAAGAAGAAAAGTTTATAGCTACAGTTGCATGTAAAGCAGCAGTTAAGGCACATATGGCATTAACTAAAGAAGAAGTTGATAAATTAATGGCACAATTATTAGTTTTACCAAATCCATTTACATGTCCTCATGGTAGACCAACAGCTATAAAAATGAGCAAAACTGATATAGAAAAGAAATTTTCAAGGAGATAGAATATGAATATTTTTATTGTATTATTTATTTTATTAATTAACATTGTAAATATATTTGCAATGTACAAATTATTAGGTAATGATATAGGAAAGAAAGAAAAAGTTATATTTATTGCAGTAGGTGTAGCTGTAATGTATATGATAGTTTCTGCAGTATATTGGTTAAGTAGCATAGGCATGAATGAACAAGCAGCAGATGCAGGAAGAGATTTTATTACATTTACATTTGTTCCTGTTAATGGGCTATGTATATTAACATTTTTAAGTAGTTCTTATAAAAAATATAAGGCAGGACGCTTAAAAGCAAATATATTAAGAAATAGATGTGTAGCTTTAATTGGAGTTTTAATTATTTTACTAATTGTAGAATTTTTCTATTTTAAAAATATACAAAATAATGCTTTAGAAATGTTAAATAATAATTTGAACAATGAAATAAATACAACTCAAACTGAAAACAATAATGCTATAGAAAATAATGTAACTGAAAGTAACAACATAGTAAATAACACTGTGAGCAACGATACAGAGGTAAATACTACAGAAAACAGTGAAGTAGACAATAATACAGAGTTAAATGGTGCACAAAATGAAAACGCAAATAATACTGAGGAGCAAAATGGCAGTACTACAGAAGATGCCGAAACGAATAGTACTGTTAATGCTATTGTAAGTAACGTACAGGACTAAAGATTGAAACAAGTAATGGAGAAGCGGAATAATATGGAAAAGTCAAAAGTAATAGTTATTTGTGGACCAACAGCATCTGGAAAGACTAGTTTATCAATAGAGCTTGCTAAAAAAATTAATGGAGAAATTGTTTCTTGTGATTCAATGCAAATATATAAAGATATGGATATTGGCTCTGCAAAGCCTACAGTAGAAGAAATGCAAGGGATAAAGCATTATTTATTAGATTATGTATCACCAGAAGAAAGATATAGTGTTTCTGACTATAAAGAAGATGCTTCAAAAGCTATAGAAGATATTATTGCTAAAGGAAAAGTGCCTATAGTAGTTGGAGGCACAGGGCTTTATTTAAATTCTTTAATATATAATATTCAATATAATGACATGAATGTGGATTTAGATTATAGGAATATGTTAGAAAAAGAAGCGGAAGAAAAAGGACTAGAAAGCTTATATAATAAAGCAAAAGAGATAGACCCAGAAGCAATAGAAAAAATAAGTAAAAATGACAAAAAGCGTATTTTTAGAATATTAGAAATTTATAATTCTACTCGGAAAAAACAAGACTGAATTAGAAAAAAATTCTAGAAAAGAAGTTCCATATAATTATTTGGTTTTTGGTATTAATATGGAAAGAAGTATTTTATATGACAGAATAAATAAAAGAGTAGATATAATGCTAGAACAAGGCTTAGTAGATGAAGTTAAGAATTTAATTAGTAAATACCCTAATATGCCTACAGCTATGCAAGGACTTGGGTATAAAGAAGTAAAAGAGTATTTAGACAGGTATATTTCTAAAGAAGAAATGATAGAAAAAATAAAAATGGAAACTAGGAGATATGCTAAAAGGCAAATTACTTGGTTTAAGAGAATAGAAAATATAATTTGGCTAGACGGATTAAAACCTACAGATGAAAATATAAAATCCATTATGGAGGTATATGGTGAACAATAAGAATAAAAAAAGCAACAAAGGTATAAATAATAATATAAAAGAACAAACTAATATAAAGCAAAAGAGAAAAACAGGTTCAATAAATCGCAAAAAATTAATTGCGGTTTTGCTTGTTGTTCTTATTGTATTATCGTTTGCAATATATAAAATTGTAGAACTAATTATGAATCCAACAGCTACTTTTATGGTGGAAGAAGGATCTATTTATCAAGAAGAAGATACAACAGGATATATAATTAGAGATGAACAGGTTGTTAAAGGCAAAAATTATAAAAACGGAATGGAACAAATAAAATCAGAAGGCGAAAAAGTTGCAAAAAATGAGCCGATTTTCAGATACTATACTTCTGGAGAAGAAGAATTAGAAAAGAAGATAAGTGACTTAGATAAAAAAATAGATGAGGCAATGCAATCTATGGAAGAAGAAGGGTCATCAATTCCTAGTGGAGATATTAGTTCATTAGAGCAACAAATCGAAGAAAAATTAGATGAGCTATATCAAGAAACAGACATGAAAAAAATTAGGGAATATAAAAAGGATATTGATGAACATATAAACAAAAAGTCCAGAATTGTAGGAGATTATAGCCCATCAGGTTCATACTTAAAAAAATTAATAGATGAAAGAAGTAAATATGAAAACGAGCTAAATAATGGGGTAGAAAAAATTAATGCTCCTGTAAGTGGAATTGTATCATATAAAATAGATGGATATGAAGAAATATTGTCACCTGATAAGTTTGACTCTATAAATAAAGATTTATTGGAAGATATAAAAGTAAAGACAGGACAAATAATAGCAACAAGCGAGGAAAGTGGAAAAATAATTAAAGATTTTAATTATTATATTGCGTGTATTTTGTCCTCAGATAGTAGTAAAAATGCAGAAGTTGGAGATGAAGTAAAATTAAGATTCTACAGTGGAAGGGAAGTACCAGCAGAAGTAACTTATATATCAAATGAAGATAATGATAGAATTATAATATTGAAAGTTAATCAAGATGTACAAGATTTAATAAGCTATAGAAAAATATCATTAGATATTATATGGTGGAGCGATTCTGGAAAGAAAATACCTAATGAATCTATAGCAAAAGAACAAAAAGGAGATAACGAGGTTCCTTATGTAATAAGAACCAGAGACGGTTATAGTGATAAAATATATGTAAAAATTTTAAGGTCAAATGATAAATATTCTATAGTAACAAATTACACAAAAGATGAATTAAAAGAATTAGGTTTTACAACAGAAGAAATAAAATCGACAAAAACTCTTACAATATATGATGAAATTTTAAAAAAACCTGTATAACGACAAAGTAATATTTCAGAAATATTACAAAAAGATTAAAATATAATTACAAACAATAAAAATGCTTGACAAAAAAATAAAAAAGTTAGATACTTATACAAGTAATATTATTTGAACATTAATTACAAATGACGAATAAATTTTTAGGAGGTTGTTTAAATGTCAGGAGCAATTATGAATAAAGTTTGGGGTTTCTTAGGAATGGATCCAGCAAGGGATAATGAAGAGGACGAAGAAGAGGTAGATAACTACGAAGAAAAAGACATGGAAGAAGAAAGCGAAGAGCAAGAAGATAGAAGAATTTTTGGTAGAAGAAACAACAAAGTAGTAAGCATGCCACAAGTACAACAAGTAAAGATGGCTATTTGTCAACCTACAAGTTTTGAGCAAGCTGAAGACATTTGTGACTTACTAAAAGAGAAAAAATCAATTATTATTAATTTAGAGTATGTTAATAAAGATGTCGCAAGAAGAATTGTTGATGTTGTAAGCGGAGCAGTTCATGCTTTAGATGGACATATACAAAAAGTATCAAATGCAATATTCTTAATAGCACCATATAACTATGACATCACAAGTGATATGGTTGCAAGAGATGAAATAAAAAATAAATTATCTGTTTCATGGTTAAGAAATGGTAATAATTAAGTCATCTATTAATAGGAGGAAAAGACATGTACACACCATTAGATATAGAAAATAAGAAATTTTCAAAACAAATGATGAATGGATATAGCGTAGAAGAAGTAGATGATTTCTTAGATGAATTAACAGTTGATTACGAAAAAATATATAAGCAATCTACTGAGAGTAATGCAAAAATAGAAAGCTTAACACAAGAACTAGAAAAATATAAAAACATAGAGTCAACATTACAAAATACATTAATTATGGCACAATCAACAGCAGATGAAATTAAAAAAGTTGCAAAACAAGAAGCAGACCAATTAATAAGAGAGGCGCAAGGAAAAGCTAAAGAAGCAACTATGGAAATAGAAAAAGATATAGCTTTAAAAACAAAAGAGTTAGACGACTTACAAAAACAATTTGATGTTTATAAAGCTAAAATGGAATCTCTTTTAATATCACAATTAGAGTTATTAAAAGATTCTAACAAAGAGTAAAAATATAATAATAAAACAGATAAGATAAAAAAACATATAAAGATTAGACGCAGAAAACTGTAAAATATAAAATTTAAGATAAGTGTAAAAGTTTAGTTTAATAAAAAGATTTGTATTATTTCGAGATGAACCCAAATTATTATACAAAAAAGTTTAATAAATGGGTTCATTTTGTTTGTTATTTAAAATGTATTACAAACTTGTTAAAACTTTATTACAATTACGTTAACACTATTGACATTATACAAAAAAAAGGTAAAATATAAGTATTATGAGAGTTATTAGCGGTATAGCCAGAGGAACTAAACTTAATTCAATAGAAAGTATGTCTACTAGACCAACTTTAGATAGAGTAAAGGAAGCGTTTTTTAGTAGTATACAGCCAAACATAGATGAAAACACGCAAGTGTTGGACTTATTCGCAGGAAGTGGACAAATTGGTATTGAATTTTTAAGTAGAGGAGCTAAAAAAGCATATTTTTGTGAAAAAAATCCTTTAGCTGTAAAAATGATTAAACAAAATCTTGAAAAAACAAGGTTTAGTGAATGCTCTGTAATAATAAGTAAAGATTATAAATTAGCATTAAAAGATTTAACAAAAGATAGTATACAATTTAATATTATATACATAGACCCTCCATATAGGTTGAATATAGCGGTTGACAGCATAGAATATATTTTAAATAACAATTTGTTGGCAGATAATGGAGTTATAATTGTAGAAACTGATGAAGAAGATAGAGAACTAAAAGAGCTAGAAGGCTTAGATATACAAATATATAAAATAAAAAAATATGGGAGAGTAAAGCTTATATTCCTAGGGCGAAAGGAGTAAATATAATGGAAATATTTACATTATTAGAAGAATTAGAAGATTTACTAGAAAAAAGCAAGGGATTACCTTTTACACATAAAAGTTTAGTAGATAAAGAAGAAATTTTAGAAATTATAAAAGAAATAAGATTAAAATTACCAGATGAATTGAAACAAGCTAAATGGATAAAAGAAGAGAGACAAAGAATTTTAGTAGAAGCTCAAAACGAAGCAGATGGTATTATTAAAGAAGCAGAAAATAGGATTATTTCTATGATAGATGAACACGAAATTACAAGAAAAGCTTATGAGAAAAAAGTAGAAATTATAGAAACTGCAAATGAGATGTCTCGTGAAATAACAAAAGGAACAAAAGATTATGCAGATAAGGTATTGTCTAATGTAGAAACTGCTTTAGAAGATGCTTTAAAGGTAATAAAAGATAATAGAGAAGAACTTAAATAATTTAGGAAGTCAGAATCGGAGGTCATGGTCAAAATATATTTGATTTCCGAATTCTGACTTTATTTTTGCTAAGATTATATGATATAATAAAAACGAAGTTAGGTGGGATTATGGGATTTATAAAATACATAATACCAATTGGAACTTTTTTTATTGCAATATATATGACACATATAATAAATTATTTAAAATAAATTTATATAATGAAAAATGCAATAAAGATATAGAAAATAAATAATTTACTAAAGATATACAATAATTTTAAGGTAGGAGGAAAAGCTTTGGCTAAAAGAGGAAGAAGAAAGAAAAAGACAATTGATATAAATGTAGCTGTTGTAATACTAGTTATAATAAGCGTACTTTTATTAGTGTTAATATATACAAAATCTGGATATATAGGAGAACATTTAAGTCCAATGTTAGGTGGAATTATGGGATTTATAAAATACATAATACCAATTGGAACTTTTTTAATTGCAATATACATGACACATAATGAAAAAGAATATATGTATGCAAAGCTAATTCAGTATGCAGTTTTTTTAGTGTGCATTGCTACAATGCTTAGTGTTTTTCAATTTTCAAGTGGCAATTTGAGTGTTGGAAAAGAATTTAGTAGTGTTATGAAAAGTGCATATGAGCTTGGAACAAATGACATAGGTGGAGGAGTTATAGGTAGTGCAGTTGCTATGCCACTTATAAATTTACTTGGAACAACAGGAGCTGTTATATTAGTTATTGGAGTTGCAATTGTGCTATTTGTATTTATGTTTGGAGTAAGACCAGCAGAAATGATTAGCAATTTCTTAGATGCTCTAGACGAAAGAAGAGAGTTAAAAAAACAAGCTAAAGTATCAAGAAGAGAGTTAGAAAGACAAAATAGAATGAAAATAGAGCCTGAAAAAGTAAATATAGCAGTTGAAGAAGAGCCACATAAAGAAACTAGAAGAGAGCGTAAATTAAGAGAAAAAGAAGAAGCGAAGAGAAAAGCTTTAGAGTTAGACGATCAAATTACTATAAACTTAAATAATGATAATATTTCTAAGGCAGATGAAAAACCTAAAAAGTATAATCATGATAAAGATGATTTATCATATTTGGGAGAAGAAAAATTATTTAAACAAGAAGAAGAGCAAAAAGAAAGTAAAACAAAAGAAGTATTACAACTTGAGCATGCTGTTACAGTAGAGGACAAAGACTATAAGTTTCCACCAATAACATTGTTAAGCCAAGGAGATCCAAAGGAGATAAAAGGAGGTAAGAAGGCTGTTACAGAAACAGCAAGTAAACTTCAAAAAACTTTATATAGTTTTGGAGTATCTGCGAAAGTAGAAAATGTCTCTGTAGGACCTGCCATAACAAGATATGAGCTAAAACCTGCAGAAGGTGTTAGAGTAAGCAAAATAGCAAATTTAGCAGATGATATTGCACTAAACTTAGCAGCAGAAAGTATAAGAATAGAAGCGCCTATTCCAGGAAAACAAGCTGTAGGAATTGAAATTCCAAATACAGAAAATGAAGTTGTACATTTAAGAGATATTATAGCTTCAGATGCATTTCAAGGACATAAATCTAAACTTGCTTTTGCATTAGGAAAAGACGTTGCAGGAAAAGAAGTAGTAACAGATATTGCAAAAATGCCACACGTATTAATAGCTGGTGCAACAGGTTCTGGAAAGAGTGTTTGTATAAATACTTTAATTGCGAGCATAATATATAAGGCAAAACCTAGCGAAGTAAAACTACTTATGGTAGACCCAAAAGTAGTAGAGCTTTCTGTATATAATGGAATTCCACATTTACTAATTCCAGTTGTAACAGACCCTAAAAAAGCAGCAGGAGCATTAGCATGGGCAGTTCAAGAAATGATAAATAGATATAATTTATTTGCAAAAAAAGGTGTTAGAGATATAAAAGGCTATAATGAAGCTGTCGAAAAAGAAGGAGAAACAGGAAAACTTCCACAAATAGTAATAATAATAGACGAGCTTTCAGACTTAATGATGGCATCTCCAAAAGAAGTAGAAGACTCAATTTGTAGATTGGCACAAATGGCAAGAGCTGCAGGAATGCATTTGGTAATTGCTACACAAAGACCATCTGTTGACGTTATTACAGGTGTAATTAAAGCAAATATACCATCAAGAATATCTTTTGCAGTGTCATCACAAGTTGACTCAAGGACAATATTAGATATGGTTGGAGCAGAAAAATTACTTGGAAAAGGTGATATGCTATTTTACCCATCAGGAGCACCAAAGCCAACAAGAATACAAGGTGCATTTGTGTCAGATAAAGAAGTAGAAAAATTAGTAGAGTTCTTAAAATCACAAGGTGAAGTAACATACAGTGACGAAATATTAGAGCAAATAGAAAATTCGGATAAAACAGATAAAGAATTAGAAGAAGAAAGCGATGACCAGACATCAGACCCACTATTAATGGAAGCAATAGAAACAGTAGTTGAAACACAGCAAGCATCAACATCATTTATACAACGCAGATTTAAAGTTGGTTATGCAAGAGCAGGTAGAATAATAGACCAAATGGAAGAAAGAGGCATAATATCTGGATATCAAGGAAGCAAGCCAAGAGAAGTATTAATGAGTAAAGAAAGATGGCAAGAATTAAAGATGAGTGTTTCAAATAAGGACGAGGACGGAAATTAGGGACAGGTCATATGGCAAAAGCAAATATTAGATAAATTAATTCGAAAGGATTGCAAAAGATGAAGAAAGAGAAGATTTTTTCTCTATTAAATATAAAAGATTATAATAATGAGTTGGAGAAGATTTTAGCAAAAAAGAATTTTTCTATGGATACTAAAAATCTTCTTTTAACCATGTCTTATAAAATAGAAAATGCATATGGCGATTATGAAAAAGTAAAACAAGAAGTACTATCTAAAAACAAATATATGGAAAAATTAATTTCTATTATAAATAATAAATGTTATGAGTTTAATACTATTATGCCAAACATGCCAGAGTTTGATGACTTAAAAGATAAAAAATTTATAATAGATACTGTAAAAGGTGCAATTACTGTAATAGATAACGAATACTATGCTTTAAAAGCAATAACAAGACTTCCTAAAATAGAATGGGGCATTTTAGACGAGTATGGTTTGTTAAAAGAGCCTTTTTGTAAAGTGTTAACATTAGGAAGCATTATGCACGAACTGGAGGTATTAAGAGATTTTAATGGCTGGTCTTGGAATGTAAACATAAAGGAAATAGAAGATATTAAATGTAATTTAATTTATCAGTGTTTAGTATATTTATTTGAAAATCAATTTTTGACAGAGTGGATAGAAAATAAACAAGAAATGGTAGATTATATAGCATTGGCTCAGAATAAGTTAGAAAGGCTATATGGAAAAGAATTTTCAAACGATGTTATAACTTTAATATGTAAGGTTATAATGGAGTATGGAATGAATAATGAAATAATAGAAAAGAGAAATTATTTAAAAGAAGAACTAGAATTACTAAATGATAGGCACGGATATCTTGAAAGTGCGACCTTGCAAAAGAAAAAATATAGAGCAGAGATTGATAAAATAGATAAAATACTAAACAACAAAGAACTATTAAAAGATGAATATATAAAAAGAAATTCTGTGCTAGAAAATAAAGATAAAATATTTAGTATAAAAAGATTAAAATTAATTTTGGAAGAAGAAAGAGAAAAATTATTACAAAAAATAAAAGAAGCTAATGATTTAATAGATCCAAAGAAATATGTTATAAGAAAAAGCAAAGTAGAAAGTGACTATAAATTTTTTGAGGATTTAAAAACAGATGGAATTGATAGTGGAAAACTTATTAAATTGTGTAAATATGTGTTAAAAAGCTTTAAAATTCGCGTTGAAGAAGCTCAAACACGAGAAGAACTACTAAAGCTTGTGTACGAGGTTAGATATTTTAGATTTCTACATTGGGATGATGAAAAAATTTTAAAAGAAATTGATAGCTTAACTATTTCTTTTTATAAAGTTATGATAAAATTAATTAAGAAATTAATAAACTTTAAGTGGGCTGAAACTATTTGTACAGTTCCAAAAGCAAATTTAAAGGCTTTAATTATGTTATTTAATAGCAAAATTATAGATTTAGATAATTTAACTGTAGAAACGGAATATGTTAATAATGGCATAAAAATACAATATTATGATACTAATGTATTAGAAAATGAATTTATAATAAACTTAAAAGAAGATATAGATATTAAGAAACTAAAATTAAAGAAAAAGATAAAAGTTTTTAATTAACGAAGGGAGAAGCATATGCAAATAACATTTCTAGGTGCAACAAAGACTGTTACAGGATCAAATTTTTTAGTAGAAGGTGCTGGAAAGAAATTTTTAATTGATTGTGGCTTATATCAAGGTAGCAGTAAGGAAGAAGAAAAAAACAATGAGCCATTTTTATATGACCCTAAAGAAATAGATTTTATGATATTAACACATGCTCATATAGACCATTCTGGAAGAATTCCTCTTTTATATAACGATGGCTTTAAGGGACCGATATATACTCAAAAAGCTACAATGGATTTGTGCTCTATAATGTTACCAGATAGTGGACATATTCAAGAGCAAGAGGCGGAATGGAAAAATAGAAAAAGAGTAAGACAAGGAAAAAACATTGTAATTCCGCTTTATACTGCAGAAGATGCAGAAAAATGTATGGAAATATTTAAACCTGTAAATTATGATGAAATAGTAGAAATTACACCAGAAATACATGTAAGATTTAATGATGCAGGACATATGCTAGGCTCTGCTATAGTAGAAGTTTGGATAAATGAGGACGGAAAAGATAAGAAGATTGTATTTAGTGGAGATATTGGAAATAATGATATTCCGCTTTTATCTTCTCCAACAATGATAGAAAGTGCAGATTATTTAGTAATGGAGTCTACATATGGTGGAAGACTTCATAATAGAAATGACGAAAAGGCTAACTTATTTTTAAACATAGTTTCAGAAACGTTAGATAAAAATGGAACTGTTGTAATTCCATCTTTTGCAGTAGGCAGAACACAGGAAATTTTATATGAAATTAACAATTTAAAATGTGAGGATTGCAGTGACAAAATTAAGAAAGAATATGAGACATTAATGAAGGCTCCAGTATATGTAGATAGTCCTTTAGCAATTTCGGCAACAGAAATTTTTAAACAGAATATGAATTTATTCGATGAAGAAACACAAGCATTAATTCAGCGAGGGGACAATCCACTAGAATTTCCAGGTTTGCAGTTTACAAGAACAGCTGACGAGTCAAAATCTTTAAATGAAATGGATGGGGCAGCTATTATAATATCTGCAAGTGGTATGTGTGATGTAGGAAGAATAAAACATCATTTAAAACATCATATTTGGAATCCAAATAGCACAATATTATTTGTAGGATACCAAGCACCTGGTACTTTGGGAAGAAGAATTGTAGATGGAGCAAAAACTATAAAAATATTTGGTGAAGAGATTGCGGTAAATGCTAGAATAGAATACATAGAGGGATATTCTGGACATGCAGACCAAGAATGGTTAATGAATTTTATTTATTCATTTATAACTAAGCCAAAACACATATTTTTAGTTCATGGAGAGCCAGAAGGACAGGAAATTTTGAGAGAAAAAATATTAAAAGAAACTCAGATACCTGTAATAGTTCCAGAGTTTGGAGAAGTATACAGCATAAAAGATGATTTAGTTGAAAAAATAGATCAACTACAAAGTGTAGTGACAGAAAGAGAGCAAACTCCAAGGGCTGAAGTAATAGAAAAAATGAAGATATTGAAAAATGAACTTGCAGATATGGAAGAGATTGTTAAATCAGATTACTTAACAGATGATGCTACAGACGATGACATTGCAAGGCTAAAACTAAGACTAAAAGAATTAGAAAATCAAATATTAAAAATAGTTGAAAATGAGTAGAGGGAGAGTTAACAAATGAGAACAAAATATTATAATGATGCTTTTATAGGAAATAAAAATATATTAGCTACATATAGCAAAAAAGGTGAATTATTAAGGTTATATTATCCAAATCCAGATTTTAGACAATTTATAGATTTCTTTGGAACAGGTGTAAAAATAAATGACTCAGGTATGATATATTTACATGAAGATATAAATAATAAATATAATCAATACTATGACGAAGATACAAATATTTTAAACACAGAAATAGAAAATTTATATTACAGATTAAAAGTAAAGCAAACAGATTATGTTTCAATAAAAAAAGATGTTATTATAAAACAATATGTATTTGAAAATGGTAATAGCATAGACTTAAACATCAACTTTTTAGTACATTCAAAATTAATTTATGAAGAGAATAATGCTGTAGGCTCACAAATAAAAAATAATGCTTTAATACAATATTGCCATGACTATGCACTTGGAATTTTCTCAAAAGATAAAATATATAGCCATCAATTAAATGATGTTGCTAATAACATTCAAAGTGGAGTTATTCAAGACAAGGATTATATTGGAATGTCAGCTGACTCTGCTGTTAGTTATAACATTGGAACAATTAAGCCAGGAGAGAAAAAAGAATTTGTTTTGTTTGTGGTTCCTGTGCAAGGAATATCAGAAGGAGAAAATCAAGCATTATTAGATAAAATAGAGGAAATAAGAAAACTAGATGTAAAAGCAGAAAAGCAAAATGCGTCTAGATATTGGAAGAAATTTGTAAAAGATCATTATAAATTGGATGAGAAATATCAAGTAACAAATAAAAATTACAAAGGTTATTTAGAAAAATTAAATAAGATATATAAAAGAAGCATACTTCTTTTCCCATTACTTATGGATGAAGTAACAGGAGGAATAGTTGCTTCGGCAGAAGCTGACGAAGGTAAAACACAATGCGGAAGGTATGCATATTGCTGGCCAAGAGATGCTGTATTTATCTGCTCTGCACTTGATAAAATAGGGATGACAAAAGAAGTAGAAAAATTTTATAAAGTATTTTGCAAAAACACACAAAGCAAAAATGGAATGTGGGAACAAAGATTTTATACAGATGGAAAGCTAGCACCTTGTTGGGGGTACCAAATAGACGAAACAGCAAGCGTTATATATGGAATTTACGAACATTATAAAGTAACAAAAGAAGAAAAATTTATAAAAGATACATTTAAAATGTGTGATAAAGCAGTAAGATTTTTAGAAAGATATATGGACAATATTTTGGGTACAAAAGACGAAAGTGATGTTGTAAAAAAAGAGATTGAGGAAACATATCATACAGAAGATAGAGAAAAATTACCTTTAAGCTATGACTTATGGGAAATGAACGAAGGAGTTCATTTATACTCAATTGCAAGCATAAATGCTGCATATAATGCAATGCTTAAAATCTATGAAATAATTGAGCCAGAATATAAAGAAAATAGATTAAAATTAGAAAACATACACAAAAATATAATTAGAATAAAAAAACAAATGGAAGTTATACCAAAGTATGTAAGTCAAAACCTATATAATGAAAAAACAAAAACATTAAAAAGAAACTTAGAAGATGACAAAACAGACATAAGCATTTTAGGAAGTATATATCCATTTGAAATGTTTGGACCAAAAGAGAAAAAAGTACTAAACACAATAGAAAAAATAAACATGACATTACGTACATATACAGGAGGCTACTTACGTTTCGAACAAGACAGCTATCGCGGAGGAAAAAATCCATGGCCAATATCAACACTATGGATGGCAATGTACTATCAAAAAGCAGGCGAAAGTAAAAAAGCAAAAGAATGCATAGAATTTGTAGTAAAAAGTTGTAATGAGCACGGATTACTAGGCGAGCAAGTAGACAACTCAACGCTAGAACCAAACTGGGTAGTAGGCTTGGGCTGGTCTCATGCTATGTTTATTTTATCACTTGGAAATTAGGGACAGGAAATTGGGACCAGATCTAAATTTCTTTAAAAGAGAAATTTAGATCTGGTCCCAATTTCCTGTTTGAAGAAAAGAGGGGCAGATCCTTAAAATAATAAGTTGAAAAAATTTACATTATAATATATAATGTATTCGAAATTATAAATATGGGGTATATTGGGGAATGAAGTTTAGGAACGAAGGAAAGGATTAAATATGAAAAATGTTAGAGAGATATCGTCCGAAAAACTATACCACATAATTATAAGAGGAATAAATAAACAAGATATTTTTTTAGATGATTTAGATAAAAAGAAATTTAAAAGAGAAATATTAAAAACAAAAGAAAAATTTGGATATTTGCTATATGCATATGTAATAATGCCTAATCATGTTCATCTAGTTATTTATGATACGAATGACAACTTATCTAAAAGCATGCAAAGTTTATTAATAAGATTTTCTGAATATATAAATAAAAAATATGAACGAGTTGGACATTTATTTCAAGGAAGGTTTAAGAGTAAAATAATAAATGATGAAGAATATCTTAATACAGTTATAAAATATATTCATTATAATCCTGAAAAAGCAGGCATATCAAAATGTAGTGAATATAATTGGAGCAGTTACCAAGAATATGTAGATAAGAAAAAATATAAAATAACTGATGTAAGTAAGTTTTTTGAAGAATATGTGAAAGATGGAAAAAATATGAATTCCGTTATAGCGGAATTTGAAAAACAACATATGGAATATAAAGAAAGCAAAGAGATAGAATTAAAAAATCGTATAGAATATGAACTGGAAAATAAAGTGAGCGATGAAGACTTAATATCATATATGGTGACTAAGTTAAAGATAAAAAGTATATATGATTTGCAAAGATATAATGTAAAATATTTACGAGACTTGATAAATCCAATAATTGAAGAACTGAATGTGAGTGCATTTCAGATTTCGAGAGTTACTGGAATTTCGAAAGCAATTATATATAAAATGAGAGAAAAATAAAGATGCAATCCGCTATAGCGGAAAAAACAAAGATCGGTTTCAAATTTCCTCATTTAGGAAATTTAGATCTGGTCCCAATTTCCAAGGAGGAGAAAATGGCGAAGACAACGACTGTGTTTGTGTGTAGTAATTGTGGATATGAGTCAGGAAAATGGCTAGGCAAGTGCCCTGCTTGCAATGAGTGGAATAGTTTTTATGAGGAAAAGTTATCTAAAAGTACAAGTAGTGCTGTTAAAGAAAAGAAGGTAGTTACGCCTAGGCTATTAAATGAGGTTAAAGGTGCTGAGGCTGTTAGAGTTAAGACTGGTATAGGAGAGCTAGACAGGGTTTTAGGTGGTGGCTTAGTAAAAGGTTCTCTAGTTTTAGTTGGAGGAGAACCTGGTATTGGTAAGTCTACTCTAATATTACAGCTTTGTAATAGCATTCAGGCAGAAGGAAAGGTTTTATATGTTTCAGGCGAAGAGTCAGCAGAACAAATAAAGATTAGAGCAGATAGGCTAAACATTCACAATGACGACATTTTATTTTTAGGTGAAACAGATATAGATGTTATTGAAAATAATATTTTAGAGCTTAATCCTAAGTTAGTTATTATAGATTCTATTCAAACGATGTATTCAGAAGATATTACATCAGCAGCAGGTACTGTGAGTCAAGTAAGAGAGATTACTTCTAGGATTATGAGAATTTGTAAGAGTAATGAAATTACTACAATTATAATAGGACATGTTACAAAAGATGGAAATATAGCAGGTCCTAGAGTTTTAGAGCATATGGTAGATACGGTATTATATTTAGAAGGTGAGAGATATTTTTCATATAGAATTTTACGAGGAGTTAAAAATCGTTTTGGGTCTACTAATGAAGTTGGTATGTTTGAGATGCAAAGCGAGGGTATGAAGGAAATTACAAATCCGTCGTCTGTTTTAATTTCGGAGAGAAAAGATAATCCACCTGGTTCTGTAATTGTGGCTGCAATGGAAGGAACAAGACCTCTTTTAATAGAATTACAAGCTTTAACAACTTTAAGCGTATATGGTCTTCCAAGAAGAACTGCAAATGGAATTGATTATAATAGGCTTACTCTTTTAATTGCGGTATTGGAAAAGAAGCTTGGGTTTGCACTTGGAAACCAAGATGTGTATTTAAATGTTGTTAGCGGTATAAAAATTTCAGAGCCTGCAGTTGACTTAGGAATAATGCTAGCTTGTGCATCGAGCTTTAAAAACATTAGCGTACCTACAGATACTGTGGTTATTGGTGAAGTTGGATTAACAGGCGAAGTTAGAGCTGTTAATTTAATAGATAAGAGATTAAAGGAAGCAGAGAAACTTGGATTTAAAACTTGTATAATTCCAGAAAGTAACAAAAAACTATTGAAAGAAAGTTATAAATTAGATATAATAGGCGTTGGTAATATTAAAGAGGCAATTCAAGCAGTTGGATTAAGATAAAGGTTTAAAAATTATATGTAATAAAATATGGTAAAGACATTGCTGAAATGGTAAAGGAGGTTTTAATGGCAACAAAGAATGACGAGATAACAGAAATTTTAAAGCTAATAGCTCCAGGAACACCTATAAGAGATGGACTTGAAAATATTTTAAAGGCTAAAACCGGAGGACTTATTGCAATTGGAGATAAAAAAGAGGTCTTAGATTTAGTAGATGGAGGATTTAAGTTAGATATTGATTATTCACCGGCTAGATTATATGAACTTGCAAAAATGGATGGTGCAATTGTTTTAAGCTCAGATTTTAAGAAAATTTTATTTGCAAATGCACAGTTAATACCTGACTCAAGTGTTCCAACATCAGAAACCGGAACGAGACATAGAACAGCAGAGCGTACAGCTAGACAAACAGGCTCACTTGTAATAAGCATTTCACAAAGAAGAGGAATTATTACTATCTTTAAAGGAAATATTAGATATGTTTTAGAAGAGACTTCGCAAGTTATATCAAAAGCGAGTCAAGCGCTTCAAACTGTAGAAAAATACAAGAAAGTATTTGACAACAAGCTTAGTATATTAAACGAATATGAGTTTAATGATATTGTTACATTAGAAAATGTTATTGTGGCAATTCAACGTGCAGAAATGGCAATGAGAGTTATAGATGAGGTTAAAAAAGCAATTTATGAACTTGGGGATGAAGGCAGACTTGTAGAAATGCAACTTGAAGAGCTTACAGGAGATATGGAAAGTGAAGAACTATTTATAGTAAAGGATTATATAGCACCTGGAAAGAAAAGAACTCCTGAAAAAGTACTTGATGATATAAAAAATCTTAATAGAGATGACTTGCTAAAACCAGACAAAATAGCTACTGCACTTGGTTATGGCGATTTTGACAACTATGATGAGGTTGGAGTTTATACAAGAGGGTATAGAATTTTAAATAAAATTCCAAGAATGCCTAGCAATATTGTTGAGAATTTGGTAAAATCATTTAAATCGTTCCAACATATATTAGCTGCCGAAATTCCACAACTAGATGATGTAGATGGAATTGGAGAGGTAAGAGCAAGAACAATAAAACAATCGCTAAGAAGAATGCAAGACCAATTTGTTTTTGATAATCTAATGTTGTAAACAAAATAATTTAAAGTTATAAAATTGATATAACAAACTACTAAATTTAGTATTACAAAATTAATATAACAAACTAAATTTAATGCCACAAATTTAATATAGCAAGCTAAACTTAATGCTACAAATTTAATATAACA
>CALXVM010000024.1 GCA_944392105.1 uncultured Clostridia bacterium
TTAATGTATTCTTTTAAAGTTTTTGTTGCCCAAATTCTAAACTCAGTTGCTTCTTTTGAATTCACTCTATACCCAACTGCTATAATTGCATCTAAACTGTAAAAAGTTAATTCTCTTGAAACATTTCTATTCCCTTCGTTTTGAACTGTTCGAATTTTTCGAATAGTTCCATTTTCTTCTAATTCATGAGTTTCAAAAATCTCTTTTAAATGATAATTAATAGTATTAACTTCCACTCTAAATAATTTCGACATTGATTTTTGTGTTAGCCAAAAATCTTCATCATCATATAGAACTTCAACAAAAACATTATCCTTATTTCTACTTTGATAAATTATCAAATCTTTTAAGTTTTCTATAGGATTCATATTCATTCTCCTTTATTTTATAATTTATTAATTTCATACCATCTATATAACTTGTATGTTGTGTTTAAACTTTTATTTTTGTTTACCTTGATTTTGTTTATTTCTTATACTAAAATACCATACTTGATATATAATGCAGATAGTTATTACTGGTATTGTAATTATTCCTAAACATGTAAATGAAAACATAAACCATAAATAATTATAAACTGCTTTGAAACCAAAACTTAGTGGTATATCTAATCCACTCATCATTACAATTTCATATCCATAAAAATAGCTTTTTATAACATTAAGTATTGTTAGCATAATCGGTATAAATGTAATTATTAAAAATATTTTAAGAAATGTTTTTTTCATTATTTTCCTCTATACAACTTACTAATTATTATTTAAATATTATTATTTGCCTTTTTCATACTCTCTTCCTTATCTTTTTGTATCTGCTTACTATAACGTTCACCGCTCGCGACTTTTTGTATTTAACCTCAAAAATCTGCGTATCCTGTCTATCTACCTTAAAGTGCATAATATGAGTGAGTTTTGAGCTTATTGCAATAAGTCAAAGCTTAGTTTTAAGCCTATTTCAAAAGTTTATGTTTTTATTGATATATATAGGCTTGTTCCTATTTTGTGGTTATAATATATAACCTCATTAAAACTATTTGAAATTATATCATATTCAGTCAAAATATTCTATATATTCGTTTAAAAAAGAGAGAATTAAATTCCCTCTTACGATATAAATTTTTTCCTCTCTTTTATAAATTCCATTAGATAGTTGTATTCATCTTCATATTTAAACTTTATTCTTATTTTTTTGTCTTCATATACATATATATTATCTATTAAGTTATCTATTAGCTCTCTTGATAAGGAATTTACATTTTTGTACTTTTTAAAATGTTCTATCCATTTGTTGTCGCTACTTGCTTGTGTAAAATTCTTTAATTCATCATAATATTTATTAATATTGTTCTCAAATTGCCTTATTTGCTCTCCATATTCTTTAATATATTCTTATTTTAAATTCTTTTTTCTTATATACATAATTCCTGTAGCTGAAATTATTATAGAAAGAATAGATAAACTTAAATAACTTTCTACTCCTGTTTTTGGCACATCATCTTTTTCTGGTTCTGGCTTTGTTTCAAGTACTGTTTCTTCTGGTTTTTCTGTTTCTTCTATTTTCACTATTTTTATATATATTGTTGTATCTTTATCTAATTTTGTTTTAAAATCAAATTCATTTTTATAATCTTTATCTGTAAAATATCCTACTACTTCATATCCATCTTCTATAGTAATATATTCATCTAATTGCTTCTTGGTTATAGTATCACCATCATTAACAGTTATTCTATTAGTTTTTTCACCTTGAATTAATGTTATAATTACTTTTTTAGCAGATTCGTCTACATTAGGTGTTACTTTTTCTGGTATAGTAGTCTCAGAAATAACTTTATCATTTTCATCTGTTAAAACAACTTTATCACCAGCTATTACAACTTTATTTACTGTACTTTCTGTGTTTGAAATTATAAATTCTGTAAGATAAGCATTTTCAGCAGGACGTATTACATTTTCAGTAGAATCGGATGTTAAAGTACCATTCATTACTAATGTAGGAGTATTTTTTACTGATGCTCCTTGATCTATTTCTATACCATTATTTGCCACAGTACCGTTGTAACCCAAATGTAAATCAATTATCTCTACATATCCTCCATCTACTAAAATTCCTCCATATTTAAAACCAGTAATACCAACATTATTTAAAATAACTTTTCCAGCTTCATAAGCTTGAATACCATATTTGGGTCCATTATTTAAATCAATGTCTTTTAAAGTTAATTTAGCTTTTGAAGACGATGCTGTGAACATTGTTTGATTTCCTGAGGTAGATGTCCACTCTGTTGAGCCTGCCAAAGTATACCCATTACCATCTATAGTAATTTCTTTTGTTACAGTTATTGGTTTAGTTATTGTAATATTATTTTGAATTTCTATAGTGCTACCTGATTCTGCACTTTGAATAGCATTATTTAAAGTTTCTTCATCTCTTGCTGTTGCAGCTTTACAAATATTTGGTAAGATTAGTAACATTGCTAAAGCTAAAAATAAAATAATTATTAAATTTATCATCTTTTTCATTTTGACCTCCTAAATTTAAATTATTCTATTTTTATTCTTTTCTGTTTTTTATTTATGAAATTTTTTACATTTTTATATGTAAGAGAATTATTTTACCCTAGCTTAATTCACATAACTATTGACTTTTAAGCAGAAATTTGTTATTCTATTAACAGAATCCTTATAAAATGATGTAATATCATTCCAAATACTCTTGTATTTGGAAAAATAGGAGGTCTAAAAATGGGAATTTGGGACAAAGAAAGAGAAGCCTATGTGGAACGTCAACGGCAAAGAGTAGCATCGCTTTATTCGAAGTATAAATCGATGCCAAATGAAAGTGCAGAAGAAAGAGAGCAAAAAGTACAACTTTTTATTTATGATTTCTTAATTCCAAAATTTAAGGAACTCATCAAGAGCAAGCCATATTCCAATCGTTTGACTATTTCTTTTCGTTGTGATTTTAGCAGCTTACATACTAGTTTTTATTCTACTGCTTCTCCATTTGAATTGGAATATTACGATGGTCTTTGGAAAAAAAGTGAATATGATCCTGATTTAATTTCTGATGCTTTCAAGAAATTAAAAGAAAATTACTCTACATATGAAATTTCGTGCAAAGATAAACATACTTTTGCTTCTTTTTCTGTCATATATGAATTCAACCTATTTTTAGAATAACACACGCTGATGTGTATATTTCTATCGGTCAGTACTACTGGCCGGTAGAATTTTTTTGAATAACAAAAATTTTCTACCAATGGCTCGCTATAAATACTACTAGTATCTATAGCGAGCGATTATTGTGTTAAATATTTTATCTTGGATATTTTATTGCTGCTTGTGCTGCTGCGAGTCTTGCTATTGGAACTCTATAAGGTGAGCAAGATACATAAGTTAATCCGATTCTGTGGCAATACTCTACTGATGCTGGATTTCCTCCATGTTCTCCACATATTCCAAGCTCTATATCTGGTCTTGTTTGTCTTCCTAATTTTGAAGCCATTTCTACTAATTGTCCTACTCCTTCTTCGTCCACCCTTGCAAATGGGTCGAAGTCATAAATATTTTTAGAATAATATTCTCCTAAGAATTTTCCTGCATCATCACGGCTAAATCCAAATGTCATTTGTGTTAAATCATTTGTACCAAATGAGAAGAATTCAGCTTCTTTTGCAATTTTATCTGCTATTAATGCAGCTCTTGGAATTTCTATCATAGTTCCAACCATATATTTTAAATCTATTTTTTCTTGTTCTATCATTTCATCAGCTGTTTTTGTTACTATGTTTTTAACATATACAAGCTCTTTATAATCCCCAATAAGCGGAATCATTATTTCTGGTTTAACATCTATTCCTTCTTTTTTTACATTTATTGCAGCTCCTATAATTGCCTTAGTTTGCATTACTCCAATTTCAGGATATGTTACATCTAATCTACATCCTCTATGTCCCATCATTGGATTAAATTCATGTAATCCTGTAACTATATTTTTAAGTTCTTCAAAAGTCATGTTCATATCTTTTGCCAAAGCTTCTATTTCCTCATCTGTGTGTGGTAGGAACTCATGAAGTGGTGGATCTAGAAGTCTAATAGTTACTGGAAGACCTTTCATTTCTCTAAATAATCCTTCAAAATCTCCTCTTTGCATTGGAAGTATTTTATCTAGTGCCTTTTCTCTTTGCTCCTTTGTTTTAGATACTATCATTTCTCTTATTGCTGCTATTCTCTCAGGTGCAAAGAACATATGCTCTGTTCTACATAAACCTATACCTTGTGCTCCAAACTCATATGCTTGTTTTGCATCCTTTGGAGTATCTGCATTTGTCAATAACTACATTTTCTTTTTCAGATCTTTTGCATAATATATCATATCAGTACAAATTAGATTTCCATCTTTAATTTCTTCATCATAATTATCTATAAAATAATTCTTTATAGTCTTTTCATATTTATCAAAACCTTGTTTTACATAGAATGGAATATTATTTTCTGTCGTTCCAACTATCATCTTATCATATTTTTGCTTATAATTACCACATAAGTGCTTTAGCAATCTTTTTGCATAACCTTTATTTCTATATTCTTTTTTTGTTACTAAATTTTTTAATTCTAATGTATTTTTATCAATGTGCAAAATTACTGCCAAAGAAATAATTTCATCATTTAATTTTAATCCATATACATCAGAATCTTGCAAATACTTCATAATACTAGCTTTTGATGGATCTGCTTCTAAAAGTAAGCCTATGTAATCTTCTTTATTTTCTATCCTTTTTACTTGTGGCATTTGTTCTCTTACAGCACTTGTATCCGTTGGTATATCTGGTTTTGTAGAATTGTGGCAATTATATCTACTTTCCTCGCTAAATACACAACCACAATATTTTTGCATATATAATCCTAAATCGTGTGCTTTTTGATGTCCTTCCCAAAATCCAACTCTAAAATCTCTATATAAAAAACTTAATCCATATTTATTACATTTTTCTTCCATACATGATTTTATAAATTCATGATTTTGATATATGCTGTAAAGTAATGTTGTTGATACTGTATCATATCCATGTTCTTTTGCATATTTACAGGTTTGCTCTATTCTAATGGGATAACAATAATTAGTGCATCTATTTTTTAAGTCTTTTACTGCCTCTTTGCAGAACTCATCTAAACCATAATTCTCATGAAATATAGCTTTTACATTTATGCTTTCAGTATATTCCTTTAAGCAGTCTCTTCTTGCTTTGTATTCCATATATGGATGAATGTTCGGATTATACCAATATACAGTCGGTTCTATTCCTTCTTTTCTTAATTCGTCTATACAGTATACACTACATGGTGCGCAGCAAGTGTGTAATAAAAGTTTCATTTTGTTTCTCCTGTTCTATTTTATGATTTTTTATTTTTTATTATCTTTTATATTTTCTTTTGCTTTTCTATATTTTTATTTACATTTTTTCTTTTAATTAATATTTATTTAAAACACTTTTATTGTTTTTAGATATTTTTTCCGCTTTTATTTCTTATTAATTTTATATTATCTTTTGTTCTATCTATTATGACTAATATTAAAGTTAACAATATAAATAGAGTAATATATAAATCTCCCATTTTTTCTATTTCCAAAATATAAAATGTAAAGAAAATACTAGCAAGTATCGCATATGAGAAATATAGTAAAAGTTTAACATGCTTTCCCCTTATTAAAAATATTGTTGGGAATAGCCATAATAAATACCATCTATTAAAATTAGTCATTATTACTAATGTGAAAAGTACTATAAAAATGTAGTATTTTCTCATTGTTTTACTAAATGTCTTGTCTGGTTTGAAAATTAGTTTAAATACAACTGCAACATATGATACTACAAATATTGCTAAGATTACTTTTTCTATAATACTTAATAATTCCATGTTTTTATTACTTAAAGTATAAATTACGTACATTATTGAGCTATTGTATTTACTTTGTTGTATCCACGGATTTGCAAGTGCTTCTAAATTTCCAAAACATATAAGATAGCATCCTATAATTATGGCAAAAAACTCTAATAAAGACATAAATCCATATATAAATTTTTGCTTTATACTTTTTTCTTTTAATAAATATAAAACAATAAACGGCAACGCAAATATTGCAACATATTTTATTAATGTTCCTATCGCTACAAACATCACTGCCAAAAATAAGTTTTTCTTTTTCACTGCAAAATAAATTGCTAACAATATAAATAGCGCTATATACAAGTCATTTTGAACATCTGTTAGTGCTTCAAATAGAATAAATGGATTTAAACCATATATTGCACACCAAATTTTCTTTTTTGTTATTTTCCAAATTAAAATACAACATGCTAAGTGAACAAGCACAGCAGATATCTTAAATAGTGCAAGTGCTACATTTATATTTCCAAATGATAAATATGATAAAATTCCACTAATTCCTAAGCCCCAAATTGGTCCATATGTAACAGGTTCATTTTTCCATACAGGTGCCATTTTGCTAAACATTTCGTCATCTACATTGTATTTGTCTTCTACCTCATTTACTGTTACTTCATATGGATTCTCGTTGTAATGCACACTTGTCCATCCATTTGCTATATATGAATATACATCTCTACTTGTTGTTGGAATTATTAATGCAAATACAATTGACACTATAATAATTAAACCAAATAGTAATTTGTTGTTTTTAAATATTTCTTTATGCTTTTTTAATACTAATCCATATAACAAAAATATTATAGAAATAATTATAAATATTATTATTCCGCTTGTAGCTCTGCTTACATTTAAAGCATTTTGAATATAATTTATAAATAGCATTAGAGTAGCACTAGCAAAAATAAATAATGCCATTAAAATATAGTTCATTCTTAATTTTGTTTTAATTTTTATTTCTGCTTTTTTATCCATTTTTTTATTTAATTTTTTATCTAAATCTTTCTCTATTTTTTTATTTAAGCTTTTTTCTAAATTTTTCTCTGTTTTTTTCTCTAAATTGTCTTCTAAGTTATTTTTCATCAATTATTTTCTCCGTATTGCGCTCCTATATGCTCATATGCTGCTGGAAGTGCAATTCTTCCTTTTGGTGTACGTGCTATAAATCCAATTTGGACTAAATATGGTTCATAAACATCTTCTATTGTTTCTGTTTCTTCTCCAATTGTTACTGCTATTGTATCAATTCCCACTGCTCTTCCTTGGTATGTGTAAACTAATGCTTCTAATATTTTTCTATCTATTTCATCAAGTCCCATATCATCTATTTCAAGTTTGTTTAATGCTATTCTTGCTATTTCTAAGTTAATGTTTCCGTCTCCTAAAACTGCAGCATAATCTCTTACTCTTTTTAACAACCTATTTGCAATTCTAGGTGTACCTCTTGAACGTCTAGCAATTTCCGTTGCTGCGTTTTCATCTATTTCAATATTTAATATTCCAGCTGACCTTTTTATAATTGTTTTTAAGTCTTCTATATTATATAATTCTAACCTATCTACAATTCCAAACCTATCTCTTAATGGAGTAGTAAGTGAACCTGCTCTAGTAGTAGCCCCAATTAAAGTAAATTTAGGTAAGTCAAGTCTTATGGCTCTAGCACTAGCACCTTTTCCAATTACAATGTCTAAAGTATAATCCTCCATAGCTGGATATAAAATCTCTTCTACACTTTTATTTATTCTATGGATTTCGTCTATAAATAAAACATCAAACTCATTTAAATTAGTTAGTAAAGCAGCTAAATCTCCTGGCTTTTCTATAGCAGGTCCTGATGTAATTTTTATGTTTGAGTTCATTTCATTTGCAATAATATTTGCAAGTGTAGTTTTTCCAAGACCTGGTGGTCCATATAATAAAACATGATCTAATGGCTCTTTTCTCTTTTTAGCAGCTTCTATATATATTTTCATATTTTCTTTTACTTTAGTTTGTCCAATGTACTCTGCTAAAGTTTTTGGTCTTAAAGAATTTTCCATTCTCTCTTCCATGCTATTTTCTAGCTCAGGACTAACTATTCTTTCTTCGTCCATATTTCCTCCTGCTTTTTATTTCTGTTGTTAAGCAATTTCTTACTTTTATAAAGTTTTATTTTTTAAGTTATAAGTATATAGTATCGCGTTCTATTTTAATCTTTTCTTTCTTCTGGCTTTATTATTTCCACACTGTAATCCATAAATAATCCGCTTTCTATAACACCTACTATTGACTTAATATCTTCTTCTAACCCATCATATATTTCAACAAATTTTGTGTCTAATATTACATTTCCGCTTTCTGTAATAACTGGTCCATCCTTTTTTTCTGCTTTTCTTAAAACAGTCTCTTCTGCGCCTAAGTCTTCTAATGCTTCTTTTACACTATTAACTGCTTCTGGAAGTACTTCTATTGGTATAGTTAAGTTATTATCACTATTTTCAGAGTTAAATTCATCTACTATTTTACTTTTATCCACTAAGATATAAGTTATTCCAGCATTAACCATATTTAATTTTTCTTTAAGCATAGCTGCTCCTCTACCTTTTATAAGCCAATTATGCTTATTTACTTTATCCGCACCATCAAATCCCCAGTCTGGCTTATTAGCTAATATACTTGTTGTTGGAATTTTTAAATCCTGACACAGTGCTTTCATTTCATATGAAGTTGGTATGGCTAGAATATGTATATTCTCTTTTTCTATTCTATTTGCAATTTCTATAGCTGCTAAATAAGATGTTGAACCAGAACCAAAACCAATTACATCTCCATCTTTAACTTTTTCTGCTACTTTTCTTGCCACTTCTAACTTTTCTTCTTTGTTCGTTATATTTGTAGGAATAATATCCTCTGAAATACTATTTAACCATTCCATAATTTTTCCTCCTTAAAAAATACATATAACACTAAAAATAAGTGTCCTTACTAAAACTTCTAATAGTAATCTATACAAATACATTTTTACACCAATAGCATTTATTTCTTCATATCCCGTAGTAATTTTTGTAATTTCTTCATTTGTAAGCACATTACTCTTTTCCATATACTCTTTGGCTACATATTTTGCTTTTATCATTGCATCATTTTCCAAATAAGCACGTACTACATAGTATATAACACCTGCTAAAACAAGTGAGGTTAACCATATCATGCCATTTATTACATTAAATAATTTTAAAACAATTAATGCAACAAAAAATAAATTGCATAAATTTGTATATATAAAGTTAAACCATAAAACGGATTTATCTTGAATAGAATGTATACATTCATGTGTAACAGTTTGGACACGAGTAAAAGTATTTTTAATATTAGCAATTATAATGCTATCTGTTAATACCACATATATACTTGTTGTTTCTTTTGGATCGTCACTTTGCTTTACTTTTGTATGATTATTTTTTAGATTATTTAATATTACTTTTGCTATTTCTTCGTTGTCAGGTAATTTATTTAGAATAGCATTTTTTTCTTTATCAAATGCTAAATCTTTTAACTTTTTTATATCATTTATTTTTATATTTAAAGCAAATTTTATTACAATAGCTATTATAACTAATATAATGCTTATTATTATATATTCCATTACAATACATCCTTTATAGATTCTGCAATTATTTTATTTACATCTGCAATCATAATATTGAATTTAACTTCTAAATCAAAGTATTCTTTTATTTTTTTATCTTGTACAAGCATTGTATACATTTCTTGTAATTTTTTTGCTTTGTCTTCACTTTCGCCTCTGCCTTGATAGTCTAGTAATTGTACCTCATATCTTAATTTTTCAAAATCACTTACTTTGTTTTTTGTCTCCGGGTTGCTTGTTATTTCTTCTTTTGCTTTTTTGTAGTTCTTGTATTCGTCTGAGTTACGAATTTCACTTGCTAATCGATTTGCTGTATCATAAACATTCATATTTTTTCTCTCCTTTATAAAAACTTTACTGAATTTTAGTTTTTTTATCTTATTATAATATTCCTTAAATAACTCTCAGTTTTATTATTAAAGTAAAAAATAAACTTGTTATAAAAACTATAACAAGTTTATCATTAAATTCTTTGTTTGTAAATAATCATTATGCATAAGCATGTCTTTTTCTGAAATTTAATAAATTTATTACCTCTTTCTCTGTATTGCGAGCTTTATTTGTTTTCTTAGCTTTTTCTTGTTCTAGCTGTTCTGCTTGTCTTTGTGCCATTGTCTTAGAAATAGCTAACTCATATATGTAATGTGTATCTTGAGCAATTTTTTGCCAATTAAATTCATCTTTTACTTTATTCTTTGCATTTTTTGTAACATTCATTGCAAGTTGTGGATCAAATAGAAGACTTAATACTGAATCTGCAATTGAATTTGGATTTCCTGCATAGCTCTTCATCCCATTAACTCCATGCTCTACAATTTCATTTAGTCCTCCAATATCTGAAACAACTGTAGGTATCCCTGCAAGCATTGCCTCTAATGCAACAATTCCAAATGGCTCATAAGTACTTGGAAATACTGCTACATCAGCACATTTATACATTTTTTGTACTTCTTTTTGATTTAAGTATCCTGTAAAATAAACTTTATTAGAAAGTCCCATTGAATCTACTTGAGCCTTAAGTTCGTCTAACATTCCACCTTTTCCTGCTATTACTAATTTAGAGTCATGATAATGGTCTAAAATTTTTGGCATTGCAGAAATTAAGTGTTGTACACCTTTTTCATACACAAGTCTTCCAACATAAAGTATTATTTTTTCATTATCCATTGCAAATCTTCTTCTAAAGTCGTAGTCTCTTTCTATTCCTGTAAAATTATTTAAATTTATTCCATTTGGTATTACACTAATTTTGTCAAAAGGAAGTCCAAATAAGCCTTGTACATGTCCCTTCATATAGTTGCTATTAACAATTACTTCTGTAGCTTCATATGTTAAAAGCCATTCTGTATCATTTATATATCTTTGTGTATCATCATGAATTCCTGAATTTCTTCCAGCTTCTGTTGCATGTATTGTAGCTACCATAGGCAAATTAAATGATTGTTTTAGTGACTTAGCAGCATATGTAACAAGCCAATCATGTGCATGTATAACGTCAAATCCACCTTCTTTGTTAATTACCTCTGTTGCTTTTGCTATCATATTAAAATTAAGTTGCATAATCCAATCTATAAAGTTATTTGGGTGTATCATATAGTTGTCAACTCTATAAACTTCTACACCTTTGTCGTTTTCATATTCTGGTACATTGCCATCTCTATACGTAATTACAGTAACCTCATGTCCATCTTTAATTAATCTTTTTGACAAATCATGCACTACTCTAGCTATTCCACCTACAATTCTTGGTGGATATTCCCATGTTAACATTAAAATTTTCATCTATGGTAAGCCCCTTTCCATATTTTTCCTTCGTTTTACACTCTTATTTGATATTGTATACAATTTTTTTACAAAAGTAAACAATTTTTGCAAATTTTTTAAAAAGATTTTTTTGTAAATTTAAACGTCTATATTTTATCATTATTTTATCTATATTTTGTTTATATTCTGGCTATATTTTTTTGCGTTTTATCTATGTTTTTTATATTTTAATGTATGGAAAATCAAATTTACAATTATACTAAACCTATTTTTTATTAGTGTTTACACCTACTATACCGCCAATAATTCCTGCTATAATTCCACAAATTATCATTATTATAGAGCTCGCGTTTATTGAAAATTCCATAAAAATTACACTTGATATAATGTATAAAATTAGCATATATATAACGCCTACCATTGCTCCATTTAAGATTCCTTTTTTATTTATTTTTTTAGTACTTAAATAGCTTCCAAGCAAAATGCTAAGGCCCACTATTGCTAAAACAATTGGAGTTATAGTATTTTCTGATAAACTTGTATAAGTAAGTAGCATTGCAAATACAATTAAAAATATTACAGAAACAATAATTGAAAGTAAACTTCCTTTAATAATTCTTATAATGTTAGCTTTTAAATTATCATTATTACCTTGCAATATATTTTCTTTATTTTTTATAGTTCTTTCTTCTTTTATGTTCTCTAAAACATTCATATAATCCCCTCTTTGCTTTTAATTAATTTATTTCTATAAATATATGTTAAAAGAAAAATTATATGTGTACTATTTTTTATTAAAAGTTTTGTGTTTTAACTTTTATATCTTTTCAATATTATTTTTAATGTTATAAAGTCGTTATGAAATTATTAAAAATAAATAAAAGATATAAAGTTAATTAAAAATATTACGTAAATTAAATAAATTGCTTTCAACTTTTTAATTGATATTAAAAATGTTATGGTAAAAATAATAACATAGCAAAAAATAGCTTATCTTATATTGTTACAAAAAAACAGATTATATAAGATTATTTTATTGAAATTCTTATATAATCTGTTTTTGTTTTATATTATATTTTTATTTTACTATGTTTGTGACCTGTCCCCAATTTCCCGATTTGGAAAGTTGGGACCCGTCCCTAATTTCCAAAATATAATTCTGGGTCTAGATTTTCGGAATTGTGTAATATTTCGAAATGAAGATGTGGGTCGTCTGCTATTTCAAATGTAGCAGTATTTCCAACAGTTCCTATTGTTTGTCCTTTTTCTACTTCTTCTCCTTCTACTACAAATTCTGTTGATAATAAGTTTGAATATACTGTAGAATAGTCATTTGTATGCTCTATTACTATTGTTAGTCCATATCTAGGATCGTTTTTTATAGACTTTATAGTTCCTTTTTCTGCTGCTTTTACTACTGTTGTTTTATCTGCTTTTATATCTATTCCATTATGTGTTACCCATTCACCTAATGTGTTTGAGTATACTAAGTTAGTATTTGCAAATTCTTTTATTATTTCTCCTTCCACTGGCATTTGAAATACTGGATTTTCGGCTTCTTCTTTTTTGTTAGTATCTTCACTTGTTTCAGTTTTCTCTTTTTCTTCTGTATTTTTTTCGGTAGCTAAATTTTCTTTTGAGTCATTACTTTCTTTTACATTTTCTGCTGTATCGTTTTTTTCTTCTATGTTTTCTTTATCGCTTTTAGACTCTTGATTATTTTCTAATGCATTATTACTTGTATCGGTTGTTGCATTAGATTCTTCTGAATTTTTTTCTTCTATCTTACTTGTATTGACTGCTATCTTTTCTGTGTTGTTATCTGTAATTTCATTTTGTGACTCGTTTACTGTTTTTCCAAATGAGCTACTAGTTTCCTCATAATCTTCTGTTATAGAGTTTATCTGTCCAATTTCCTGATAGTCTTCATTCCATTGTTTATTATACATGTAAAAAGCTACTGCAAATGTTATTATTGCGAGTATTAAAATAGCTCCAGTTATATATAATATTTTTTTTGTATCAAAATTGTCATCATTTTGATTTCTTCTCATATCTCTTCTCATCATAAAATATTTCCTCCTTAAAAATTAGTTAATATAATTATTTACTAATTTTAGAAAAATATACAAAAAAATATTACATATCTACTATTTCTACTCCAGTATAATAATGTTTTATTATCTCTTCATAATTTTTACCTTGTTTTGCTAAACTGTCTGCTCCTGTCTGACTCATTCCAACTCCATGACCATATCCAATTACTTCAAATTTTATGTTATCTCCCTCTATTTTAAAAGTAAAGTTTGCAGACCTTAGTGAAAATATATTTCTAACCTCCACTCCTGTTAATTCTAAATTTCCAATTTGTATAGTTTTTACTCTGTTTCCTTCTGTATACTCTTTTATTTTTATACAATCTTTCTTTGAAAAATCTATTTCAAAATCATTATGTTCTTCTTTTATTTTTTCTACAAATTCGTCTTTAGTTAATGTAACTTCTGACTTATATTGGCTATATGCATCTTCTCCATCTGTTTGAACTGATTGTAAATATGGATAATTACTTCCTCCCCACACATTTATAGGAGCTTCTGTTTTTCCTCCACTGTTTGAATGGAAAAATGCATTTATTACTTTGCCTTCATATGTAATAATTTTACCTTGTGTATTATTTACAGCATTAACAATTTTATTCCAATTGCTTTCTCTTTCTGCCTCATTCCATTTTGCTAGCCTGTCCTCTTTAGAAATCCATGCTTGGCAACATGTAGAACTGTCACATATATCTGCATTATCTCCTTTATGTTTTCCGCTTACTGTTTTGAATTTTGTATAATGTATATGTTCTAGCAACAACAGCTTGTGCTTTAAGCGCTTCTTCTTCAAAACTTGCAGGCATTTCCGCAGATACAACTCCATATAAATATTCATCCAATGGTATTTTTTCTGTTTTCTTAGTTGATGTGTGATATAAATTTATCTCTTTATAGTTTTTATAGTCATATGTAGATTCTATACTATTTGTTTCTTCTAAATTGGCATTTTGGTCTATATTATCTAACGTTTTTGCAACATTTTTACTTTTAGGAGTAAAAATGACCGGTAAAAAGAAGCAAATAAAGACAAATATAATTAAATATATTAGAATTTTTTTCATATATATCTATATAACCAGTTCTTATGCTGATTAATTCCTCGTAAATATATTTAGGTTTTTTAGTTTTACCTATAAACTTATGGTTCCAAATTTATACTAATAACTTTACTCTTATTCTGTCTAGCACTTTTTTCTCTAATCTAGAAATTTGTACTTGTGATGTTTTAAATATTTTTGCAACTTCTGTTTGTGTTCTTCCTTTAAAATATCTAAGTAAAATTATTTGCTTTTCATCATCTTGTAAATCATCTATTATTTGTTTTATAGACAATTTGTTAACAATTTCAGTTTGTTCATCTACATTACTACTTATAGTATCTAATAAAGTTAATCCATCTTCGTTCTCTGACGTACCATTATATATAGATTCAACTGGATTAAAACTGTCTAATGCTAAAGCCACCTCTTCTTTTGTTACATTTAATTTTTTTGCAACTTGTGTTATGCTAACATCCTTCCCAGTTTTTTTTATATATTCTTTTTGTATTTCTATAACTTTTCGTCCTAAGTCTTTTATACTTCTACTTATTTTTATCGGTCCGTCATCTCTTATATGTCTTTTTATTTCTCCCATTATATATGGAACAGCATATGTACTAAGTCTAACGTCAAATTTAGTATCGAATTTTTTTATACTTTTTATAAATCCCAATACTCCTATTTGATATAAATCATCTATTTCCACTCCTCTATCTTTAAATCTACGAACAATGCTCCAAATAAGTCCTTTATTTGTTTCTATAAGCTTTTCCATTGTACTCTCGTCACCATTTTGAGCTTTAATAATATCTTCAATGTCATTATTAAACTCTTCTTCATTTTCCATATTATTCACTCAAATACCTCCTGCAAAAAATAAATTCCGCATTTACTCTTGTTAAATTTATATTTAAGTTACTTTTGATTTTTCTTGTGGGATTTTATACTTATTTTTAAGCATTTATTAGTTGTTTTATACTATTGTTTTGCTACAACATTCTTCTTTTATATCAGTTGTATTTTCAATCTTTTTTATTTTCTTTTTCATTATAATTTTTGTTCCTATTCCCACGACAGAACTAATTTCTACTTCATCCATAAAGCTTTCCATTATAGTAAATCCCATTCCAGACCTTTCTAAATTTGCTTTAGTTGTATATAAAGGTCTTCTTGCAAGTTCTATGTTTTCAATTCCTTTTCCACTATCTGAAATTTCTATCTCAACTGTATTACCTATAAGTCTTGTAACAATTTTTACAATTCCATCTGTATCTTCATACGCATGGATAATACAGTTTGTTACCGCTTCTGAAACAGCAGTTTTTATATCTGAGATTTCCTCTATTGTTGGGTCAAGTTGAGAAACAAAAGCCGCAACTGTTATTCGTGCAAAAGCCTCATTACTTGACTTACTTAAGAATTCTAATTTCATCTCATTATCATATAACCCTTTCATTTTTTATTTGTAACCTCCTTTTAGTTAATTTGCTATTCTTATTCCATCATTAATTTTTATTATTCTTGTAATCCCACTCATTTCTAAAACTTTCTTTACTGAAGGTCTTGCATTTGCTATTTCTACTTCTCCACCGAATAGTTTTGCAACCTTGTACCTTCCTATAATTAATCCTATTCCTGCGCTGTCCATAAAAGAAACTTCATTAAAATCAAATAAAACTTTTCTAGGCATATATCTTGTAATCTCATTATCCATTTTCCTCCTTATTTTTTCTGTAGTATGGTGATCAATCTCTTCCGTTATTTTTAAAATTAATAGCTTGTCCAAACTTTTATATTCACTATTCAAAATTATCCCCCTTTCTTTTCTTTATGTATTATAATTCTTTTTCCATATTTTTCCTATAGCAAAAAATAAGAAGTTTTGACGAAATCGCAAAACTTCTCGACTTTTTTCGAGCTTTGGAAATTGGGGACAGGTCCCAACTTCCCGATTTGGGAAATTAGGGACAGGTCAGTACAATATTAAATTAAGTCATATCCAAACTAAGGCATATTTCAAACTAAAGCGTATTTCAAAAAAATAGACAGGTCAGTAAGCTTATCAAAACAATAACTTACTGACCTGTCCTCTATTTCGCATTTTTAGAAATTTAGATCTGGTCCCAATTTCTCATTTGAGGAAATTATGATCTGGTCCCAATTTCTTCAAGTCTATTTTTAACTGTTTCAAGCATATCTTCGTATTTTGTTTTCTTGTCTTTTTCTTCTTGTACTTTTTCTGCTGGTGCTTTATTTACAAAACCAGGATTATTTAACATTTTAGTAGCTCTTTGTATTTCACTTTCTAGTCTTTCTTTTTCTTTTTGTAGTCTCTCTTTTTCTTCTGATATATCTACTAAATCTTCAAATGGCATATATAATTCTATTCCATTTGCTAAAACAGACATTGCGTTTTGTGGCAAATTTTCTTTGTTTGCACTTATTTCTATTTCGTTTCCAAAACCTAATTTTAGTAACCATGATTCTGAATTTTCTACTGCTTCTTTTGATTCGCTTGTTACAAATATTAATTTAGATTTTTTAGAAGGATGTATATTTCTTTGTACACGTATATTTCTTATGCCTGTTATTATATTTTTTAGTTCTTCTACTGCTAATTCTTCTTTATCGAAGTCCGCATTTTTACTATACTCTGGCCATTTAGATATCATTATGCTTTCATCACTATTATACAACTTTGTGTATATTTCTTCTGTAATAAATGGCATAATTGGGTGTAGTAATTTTAAGCTATCTGCTAATACTTTATTTAAAGTATATTGAGCAGCTAATTTTGTTTCGTCTTCTTCATTATATAATCTTGGTTTTACCATTTCTATATACCAGTCGCAAAATTCGTTCCAGATGAAGTCATATATTTTTTGTGCAAATACTCCTAATTCAAATCCATCTATGTTATTTGTAATGTCTAATACTAGTTTATTTAGTTTAGATAAAATCCATTTGTCTGAATATGTTAAACTTTTTTCTATATCTTTAAATTCTATTTCTTTATAATTTTCTAAGTTACCTAAAACAAATTTTGAAGCATTCCATAATTTATTTGCAAAATTTGAAGCTGCCTCTAGTTTTTCTGGCATGTATCTTATATCATTTCCTGGAGATATACTTAGTATAAGTGAAAATCTTAGTGCATCTGTTCCATATTTATCTATTACTTCTATTGGATCTATTCCATTTCCAAGGCTCTTAGACATTTTCCTTCCCTGTGAGTCTCTTACTATACCATGTATAAATACATTTTTAAAAGGAACTTGACCTGTATGCTCAATAGCAGAAAATATCATTCTTGCAACCCAGAAGAATATAATATCATATCCTGTAACTAGCGTATCTGTTGGATAGAAGTATTTAAAGTCTTCTGTTTGTTCTGGCCACCCTAAAGTAGAAAATGGCCATAATGCAGAGCTAAACCATGTATCTAGTGTTTCGTCATCTTGTTCTATATTTGTACTTCCACATTTATTACATTTTGTAACTTCATTTTCTGAAACCTGCATATTTCCGCAGTCTTTACAATAATATGCTGGTATTCTATGTCCCCACCACAATTGTCTAGATATACACCAGTCTCTAATGTTTTCCATCCAATTAAAATATGTTTTGTCAAATCTTTCAGGTATAAATTTAACATCGCCATTTCTAACTGCATCTATTGCAGGCTTTGCCAATGGCTCCATTTTTACAAACCATTGCTCTGATATTTTTGGTTCTATACTATGATGGCATCTATAACATTTTCCTACATTGTGTGTATAGTCCTCAATTTTTACTAAAGCTCCGATTTCTTTTAGTTTTTCAACTATTTTCTCTCTTGCCTCGTATATATCCATTCCTGCATATTCTGGAACTAAGTCATTCATTTTTCCGTTTTCATCAAATACTTCTACAACTTCTAAGCCGTGTCTTTCTCCTGATTCATAATCGTTAGGGTCATGTGCAGGTGTAAGTTTTACGGCTCCTGTTCCAAATTCTTTTTCTACAAATTCGTCTGCTACAACTGGAATTTCTTTATTCATAATTGGAAGTATTACTGTTTTTCCAACTAGGTCTTTATATCTTTCATCTGCTGGATGTACAGCTACTCCTGTGTCTCCAAGCATTGTCTCTGGTCTAGTTGTTGCAACAACTACGTATCTATTCTCTTCTCCTTTTACTTTATACCTTATATGCCATAAATGTGTTGGTTCTTCTTCGTATTCTACTTCTGCATCTGAAATAGATGTCTTACAATAAGGACACCAGTTTATCATTTTCTTTCCCTTGTATATTAAGCCTTTGTTGTATAAGTCAACAAATACATGCTTAACTGCATTAGAAAGCCCTTCATCCATTGTAAATCTTTCTCTATCCCAGTCACAAGAACATCCCAATTTTTTTATTTGGTTAATTATTATTCCACCATATTCTTTTTTCCATTCCCATGCTCTTTTTAAAAATTCTTCTCTTCCTAACTCTTCTTTGCTAGTTCCTTCTTCTTTCAATTTTGCAACTACTTTTGCTTCTGTAGCTATTGCTGCATGGTCTGTTCCAGGAAGCCATAATGCATTATATCCTTGCATTCTTTTATATCTTATTAACAAGTCTTGTATTGTCTCATCCAAAGCATGTCCCATGTGTAATTTTCCTGTAATATTTGGTGGAGGAATTACTATAGTATATGGCTTTTTGCTTTTATCTTCTGATGGCTTAAAATATCCTTTTTCTTCCCAATTTTTATAAATTTTATCTTCAAAATCTTTTGGATTAAATTTATTTTCTAGTGTATGTGTCTTGTCCATAATATCAGGTCCTTTCTCTTATTTTTAAATCCTATTTACACTTAATTTTCTTTCTATATTTTAATTTATTCAATTTAGTTGAAATTACTTTAGTTCTTTTAATTAGTTTAATTGCCTCAATTGTTTTAATTACTTTAATTATATTAATTAAGCTAGTTTTGTTTTATTCTTTTTATTACTTATTTTACTTTTACTAAGTCAAAATCTAAATAATCTGAACTTACTAAATAAAACTCTATTCCATCTACATTTCCTTCTATTGCTTCGCTATGTGATGTTCCGTGTAAATGCCCATAATAGCATTTTTTTACACCATATTCTTTCATTATTGAAATATATTTTTTTGTATACCCATTACTTATGCCAGCTTTACTAATTGGTGGATAATGCATAAATACTATAATTTCTTTATTTCTTCCAAATTTATTAATTCCATCTTCTAAAGATAATTTTAGTCTAATACATTCTCTATTTAACATTTTTTCGTTATCTTCTGAGTCTGTTAAATTCCAACCTCTTGTTCCTGCAATTATTGTATTTTCTACTAAATAACTATTATTGTATAAAAAATTTATATTATTAAAATTGTTTTCTTTTAAATATTCGTTCATTTTACTAAGTCCGCTCCACCAATAATCGTGGTTTCCTTTTAATAATATTTTATTTCCTGGTAACTTTTCCAAATACTCAAAATCTTTATAAGTGTCTTTTAAATACATTGCCCAAGAAAAATCTCCTGGCAATACTACAAAATCTTCTTTATTTACTTTTTCTATCCAATTTTTTCTTATTTTATCTGCATGTCCATTCCAGTTGTCACCAAATATATTCATAGGTTTATTCTGGCTGAATGACAGATGTAAATCTCCTATTGTGTATATAGACACTTATTTTCCCCCAATTACTATATTTTTACTTTAATCTTTATATTTTTAAGTTAGGTATTGCATTTAATGTTAAGTCAGATTTTTCTCCAGAAATATAACTATAATATCCAGCTGAGGCTATCATTGCAGCATTATCTGTACACAATATTGGATCTGGATAATATATTTTTAAATTATTGCTTTGTTCTAGTTTTAAAAATTCACTTCTTATATATGAGTTAGCAGAAACACCTCCTGCTAGAGCTATTGTTGAAATGTTTAAACTTTTTGCAGCTTTTAATGTATTTTGAACTAATATTTCTGTAACTGTTTTCTCAAAACTTGCACTTAAGTCTGCTTTATTTATTTCTGGATTTTTATGATGTAAATTTATAACTGCTGTTTTTATTCCGCTAAAACTAAAGTCCAAATTATCTAAATGTGTTTTTGGAAGTTCTATGTTCGGCTCGCCCTCTTTTGCGAGCTTATCGACTTTAGGACCACCTGGATATCCTAATCCTATTACTCTTGCTACTTTATCAAATGCCTCTCCAATTGCGTCATCTCTAGTTTTGCCTAATATTTCAAACTTATTATAATCTTTTATATGTACTAAATGTGTATGTCCTCCTGAAATTATTAGACATAAAAATGGTGGTTTTAGTTCTGGATGTGAAATATAATTTGCCGCAATATGACCCTTTATATGGTTTGTACCAATTAAAGGTTTATTTAAAGCATATGCTAGTGCTTTACCATATGAAACGCCTACAAGTAGTGCTCCTACTAAGCCCGGACCATAAGTACATGCAACTAAATCTATGTCTTTAAATTCTTTTCCAGCTTCTTTTAAAGCTTCTTTAGTTACATTAGAAATAGCTTCTACATGGTTTCTTGATGCTATTTCTGGTACTACTCCACCAAATTTTTCATGAATTTTTATTTGAGAATTTATAACATTAGAAAGAACTTCTCTTCCATTTTTTACAATGGAAACAGAAGTCTCGTCACAACTTGATTCAATTCCTAAAGTTAATATGTCTTTCATATGTTATTACCTCTTTATTGTTGTTATTTTTTGTTGCTACTTTTATTCTTTAATATATTTTTATACTTAAATTAGTTTTTATATATTTTTTAGCTTAATAAGTTTATGTTGGTTTATTTTAAATCTATAATCCAAATAGCTTTCCTACACCACTTATTAGTAAATCACTTACTATATTTATTAAAGGAGAAATTATATTTCCTAATATTCCAAAAATCCATAATGCTAAAAATATCATATAAAATAAATATTCATTACTTTCCATCCAAGCTCTTGCTCTATAAGGCAAAAAGTTTTTTAATATTTTTGACCCATCTAATGGTGGCATTGGAATTAAGTTAAATATCCCTAATCCTAAGTTTATATATACTGTTGATAATATAATAGATAGTACTATACCACCTATTTGTGTGTCCACAAAAGTACCAGCAAATTTATATATTACAAAATAAACTATACAGAAAACTATTGCTAGTATAAAATTCATTATAGGACCTGCTGCAGAAACTATAGCTTCTCCTTTTGAAATAGATACAGTTCTATTAAAATTATTAGGATTAATTTGTACAGGTTTTCCCCAACCTACACCTACAAATAATAACATAAGAGAACCTATTGGGTCTAAGTGTGCCCAAGGATTCAAGCTAAGTCTTCCCTGTAATCTTGGAGTATCATCTCCTAATTTATCTGCTGCAAAAGCATGTGCATATTCATGAAATGTTATTGCTACTAATACTCCTGGTATGCTATATAGTAATATTAGCAATGCCATAGGATTTGATAATAAACTTATTACTGAATATGCAGCAATTATAATTACAATAATATATATGAATCTTTTATCTATATACACTAATCATTTTCCTTTCGTTTTAGTCTAAAGGTTTCATTGAGCAATTTTATAAAATGCAGGAAATCCTACTTTTCTAGTAAATCACTTTAATATTTTTGCCTT
>CALXVM010000025.1 GCA_944392105.1 uncultured Clostridia bacterium
ATCGAAATATTAGTTTTCCTAATATGAATATTAGTGTCTAAGCTTTTCACTTAGAAACGGGTCGCACCATCCATATACCTAAAATAATATTTTGCTTTTAGTATATGTTTTATATATTGGTCTATTTCGTTTAAATATATATTTGCAAACATTTGTGATGTATAGTTACCTATCGCTAATCCTGTCTTTCCTTCGTTTGAGTATATTATTTTCTTTAATAAATTTAATAGTTTTATGTCTTTTACCTTTTTACTTAAAATATTATACAGAATATCTTTATTTATATTTTGAAAAAACTTACTTATATCCATTTTTAATATATAATAGTTATTCCATTTATTTTTACAATGTTTCATTGCTTTTTGCACGTCTAAGCATGTCTTATGCATTCCTCTACCTTTCAAACATGCATAACTTGTATTTATAAATGTTGGTACAAAATATGGTTCTATAAAACTATCTACTACCCATCTATGTACTATTCTATCTATATATTTGCTCTTTTCTATTTTCCTTAGTTTCGGTTCTGTTATATAAAATATTGTGTATCCACCGTGCTTATATTCTTCGCTTTTTAATTTTTCATAAAGCCATTTTATATATTCTTCTTGTTTTAAATTAAATAAAATTATTTCTTTTCTATAACCTTTTCCAGTTCTACTTTTATAGTGTGCTTTCATTAAATTTTCATATGTAAGTTTTTTATCATATAATTTTCTAATTGTTTTTGGCATAAGTTTTTATTAACCCTCCAATTATCTTTCCTATTTCATATATTTTTGACATTGATACATCAAACTTTTTTATGTCTATCCATTTTTGCTTTTTCATTATTCTTAAATATATTCTTTGGCAGTTTAATTCTGTATCTATTTTATTTAGTAAATCTATCCCCTCTAGGGTTTGTTTTTTCCTATTTATTTTATTTAAATACAATGTGTTGTACATCATTTTATATAAACTTAATTTATATTCGTTTCCTATATTAAATTTTTCTGTTCTTGGCAGTTTTACAATAACATTTAACATATATTCTATATAATCTTCTACTTTAGGTATTAATATTAATTGCTTGTTTTCTACATTTTCTCTTTCCATTTATTATATGTCTTTTATTCCTTTTTTTCTTTTTAATTCTTCTATAAATCTCAATAATGCTATTGAATAATCATCATCTTCATATTTGCTAATTCCTACACATGCTAAGCAATTAATATTTTTATCCGTTATTTTGCTTTTCTTTCCTTCTTTATAAGAAAGTTCTATTAGTTTCTTTTCCTTACTGTCATAATCATATAAGATATATCCATATCTTAATTTATCTATTTCTTTCATATATTTTCCTATTGAATTCCTTGGTATTCCTACTTTACATATATGGTCTTTAAAACATGTACATTTTAGACCTAATTTTTCATGCAGTAATACTGCATCTTCTCCTACAGCTATATAAAATGCTCCTAGACCTATTATTAATAATTTTTCTTTCTCTCTTTCTTTTAATCCTTCTAACATTTTACTAAAACTCATATAAAATTCCTTTCCGGCATCTCATATTATGTAAATCCAAAAAAGCACAATAAAGACGCCTGTCAACGACTAGTTGGCGGGCGCCTGTCAACGACTAGTTGGCGAAAATTTTCTACCAGCCTTCGGTCGATAGAAAATTTTCGCTTTTGTAGCGGATAAATCCGCTACTGATTTGTTATTTTATTTTCATGTTTACTTATTATTATAATTTTACTCTTCATTTCTTGTTCTCGTAATTCAGGGAACAGGGTTACATGTACAAAGCTGCACGAGAACCATAATTGCTGCTGCTGTACGTCGGATAGTAGTGGAAGTCGCGACCAGAAGCTGGAAAGCCGCTGGCAGAGTCGTAGCAGTTGCCTCCACGACGAACTCTGCTGCCGGTGCCGTCCGCTTCAATCGTCCAATCATATACATTCCCTGCCATATCATATATATTATTTACTGCATATGCATCATTTGAACCTGTCGGAATTGGTTTATTTTCATTTGCTCCATAATAATTTCCTTTTCCTGTACTATCATAAGTATATGTCTTCTTTTCTGCATCTCCACTATTATACATCCATCTCATTACTGCATCCCACTGACATCCCCATATCATTGTTGTCGTTACATTACTATTTGCAGCAACTCCTTTTGACTTATTATACATTGTATACCATGTTTGATTTGCTATATCACTATTATTTTTTACTACAACAGCTTCTTCTTGTGACAAGCTGCCTGTTTCGTATCTTCCTATATAAAATCCACCATACTTTTCTACACTCGCTATCATATTATTAAACTCTGTCTCTAATTGTGCCAAATTTACTGAATTTGAAGAATCATCACTTACTACATCTGGCTCACGATAACTACCAGTACCAGATGTTGCTGTTATGCTCATTACTCCATCTTCCTCTGTCCAATTTAATTGTGTTATAACACTTTCATCAAAATTATATAATTTTCCCCACTTCTTACAATTTTCATCTCTCCCATACATTTCACTTGGATCTGCTACTGGCACCCACACAAATTGATTTCTTGTTGTTTGTGCAGTATCTTTATTTGTATCATTTACCTCTTCTTCTCCTTCATATATTACAAATCCATCTTCTACCGTTGTCTCTCCTGTTACTTTTGATGCTGTATATCCTTTTGGCACTGGCACTGTTATAGGTTCTGCATCTGTACTTTGAACTGCATTTACCTTTTCATCACTTGTCCCATTCCACTTTTCAAATTCCTCCGCAGGACATCCTTCTGGCTCCTCTGGAGTTGTACTTCCACCTGTTCCATTTAACATATTCTCCATTGCTGCTGTTACATCATTCATTTGTGCTTGCTCATTTATTACTGCTTGATTTGTTTTTTCTGCTGCCTCCCTTGCCTTCGATATTATTCCATTCTCACTAAATACCAAACTTATTGTTATTCCAGCTAATATCAACAATACCACAATAGTCACAACTAACGCTATTAGAGTTATTCCGTGCATTTAATTCTAATTTTTTTGTTCTGCTTAACTTTACTTTTTCTTCTTTTATCATCTTTATCCTCCTTCGTTTTCTATTATTTTTTACTCTTTTTTAGTTTTTATACCTTAATTTTTTTGTTTTTTTCTTCTTGCTTTTGTACTTAATATCTAAATTAAAGTACTTCTATTCAATAACTCCTCATTAGTTGTATTTATATCTACATTTTTTGTACCTTATTATAGATATTAAATACATTATTTATTCTACTATACCATTTTTATTTTTTCAATATTTTTAATTATTTTTTTATTTTACTTTTAAAATTTACAATAACTTTTCTGCTTGTATTTTTATCTTATTATGACACATATTTTATCTCATTGTTTGGAAAATATTCATGCATAAGCTCTAATATTTCCCTTTCTGCTTCTCTTCTAACTTCTTGTCTATAACAATACTTGCCTTTTCCTCTGCCTGTCATTATGTCTGGATTATATAAATTTATAAGTGTAGGAAATGCTTCATTATTAAGTTTCTTTTTAAATTTGCAAATTCTTTATTTTCTTTTGTTCGTAATTCTTCAATATAAAAATTTTAGTTTTTAATTTTCATTTTTTATTAGTTATACATGGCTTAAAATGTTCAATGTTTTTTATATGGTGCATATTTTTATTTTATTTGAATAAGTGGTTGTCAAAAATCTCCGTCCCTTTGACAACCCGTCCCCTTTGACAAGTTTTTTTCTTACAGCTTCTAAGCATGCAAAACTTTTAAAAAAAATTTCTAAAAAAGCTATTGACATTACGAACATTTTTTTGTATTATATTTATAGTTTTAGAACAGTCGTTCGTGTATCAAATGTTTGGAGGTATTTATATGAGTTTATTAAAAGTTAAAACAGCTGCAAAATCTAGAAGTCTTGCAAATACTATAAAAAGCAATGTTTGTGCATCATTTATAAATAATGCTATTTTCATCAATAGTTCTGTAAATTATAGTGTTCGTACTATCAAAATTTTAGGAGTAAAACATAGCATAAATTTATATTATAAAAATGTAAAAGCACCTACTATGAATGTTAAAAACCAAACTCTAGAAATTATTCTTCCAAACAAATACAAAAAATTTTCGGAAGAACAAATTTTAAAAGTATTAACACAAAAATTGTATGATAAAATTGCAGAAACAGAAATAGAAAAAATTATGGAAAAGGTTCGTATAGAAACTGGATTAGCTCCAGAAGATTATGAAATAAAAAGAATAAAAAAGTCTCTAGCTAACTGCAATGTCGAAAATAGTTTTATAACAATTAATCCAGATATAGTTGCTTATGATGAAAAAACTATAGAATATGTTATATTACATGAGTTCTGTCATTTAAAATATAAAATTCGTACAAAAAATTTCTGGAAAATGGTAAGAACATATATGCCTAACTATGAGCAATATGCTGTTGCTTTAGGTAATATAGCTTATTAAAATTGAATAGATTTATATATTTGCGAATAATAAATGCGTAGATGAATAAATATATAAGTCTATTTACTTCAAAAGTAAATAGACTTATTATTATTTTCTTACATAGTTTATATACTCATAATTATATGGATTTTTCTCATCTTTTATTCCCGTTTCTCTTGATACTATTTTCCATTCTTCTTGTTTTATTTCTGGAAAATATACATCACCTTCAAAATTTTCGTTTATTTTGGTTAAATATAATTTATTTGCCTTTGGTAAAAGCAATTTATATATTGTCGCTCCACCTATAACAAAATTTTCTTCGTTGGAATCTATATATTTATCCAATAAGTTAACATTATTTAGTATTTCTACATTTTCGTTATCTATATTTAAGTTTGCATCATTACATAATACAATATGTTTTCTATTTGGTAGCACTTTTCCTAAAGATTCAAAAGTTTTTCTCCCCATTATAATGTTATGTCCTGTTGTTAATTTTTTAAATCTTTTTAAGTCTTCTGGTAAGTGCCATATTAGTTTATTGTCTTTTCCTATTACATTATTATTTGCTATTGCCACTATAATACTTAACATTGCAATTAATCTCCTCATCTATTCTTTTTTATGCATTTTATTTTTAATTAATTTCATCAGTAATTTCGTATAATATTGTATTAAAATTTTATATTACGATTTTCTGCTATATTGCTACTGGGAATTTTCCTATTTTTACTTCTTTGTTGTAGTCATATCCTTCTATTTCAAAGTCTTCTACTTTAAATTCATAGAAGTTTTTAGTTGGATTTTTTATAATTAATTTTGGTGTTACATCCATTGGCTCTGCTTCTATTATTTTTTTTACTAAAGGTATATGTCTATCATATATATGACAGTCTCCTATATTATGTGTTAATGTTCCTACTTTTAGTCCTGCACATTGCGCAAACATATGCATTAATGCTGCATATTGCATTGTGTTCCAACCATTTGCTGCTAGCATATCTTGTGAACGTTGATTTAATATTAAATGTAGTTTTCCATCTTTTACTAGCCACTGTGTTCCATATGCACATGGTTCTAAGTTCATGTCCTTTAGTTCTTCATGATTAAACATATTTGTCATTATACGTCTACTTGCTTGGTCATGTGTAAGTAAATATAAAACATAATCAACTTGGTCCATTTCTTTTATGCCTTCTTTAGTTTTAAATTGATATTTTTTACCTAGTTGATATCCATATGTTTTTCCAAGTGAACCATCTTCATCTGCCCATTGGTCCCATATATGTGAATGCAAGTCATGTATATTATTTGATTTTTTTTGCCATATCCATAATATTTCGTCTATAGCATTTATAACTGTTTTTGTGTTATTTCTAAGTGTAATCATTGGAAATTCTTTTTCTACATCATATTTATTAGTAACTCCAACAATTGAAAAATAATTTGCCTCTGTTCCATCTTGCCATCTAGTTCTTACACCTGTTCCTTCTGAAGAATATCCATGTTCTATTATTTCTTTACATGTTTCAATAAAATTTTTATCTGCTTGTGTCATTTTTTATTCCCCCAATAACAATATTTTTAATCTTTTATAAATTTATCATAACTAAATTTTATTTTCAATATTTTATTAAAAATCAGGTACATATTCTTCCTCATGTTCTCCAAGCTCTTGCATATAACCATTTCTTAAGTCTAATGTATATAAAAATTCTTCTATTTCTTTATATTCTTTTTTAGTTAATTTTCGATTTATAAGGTCATCTTCTTTTGCTTTATAAGTAGGAAAATATTGAGCCATTACGCTAACATAAGTATCCTCTGGCATATTCTCTTTTATCCATTTTAAAACATGCTTGCTATTTTGCAAATGATTTGGCAAAACAAGATGTCTTATTATTAACCCTTTTTGAATTATTCCGTTTTCATCAAATACAGGGCATCCAACTTGCCTATACATTTCTTTTATAGCTTCTGTTGTATATTTAAAATAATTATCTACTTTTGAATACTTCTTCGATAATTCATTAGAATAATACTTTAAATCTGGTAAATATATATCGATGTATCCATTTAAATCTTGTATTGTTTTAACATTTTCATATCCATTTGTATTATATACTATTGGAATATTTAATCCATTTTTTCTTGCAATCTTTATTGCTTCTATTATTTGATAAGCATACATTGTTGGTGTTACTAGGTTTATATTATTTACACCTTTTTCTTGTTGTTCTAGCATAATATTTGCCAATTCTTCCACAGAAAGTTCATAACCTTTGCCTAGCTGGCTTATTTTATAATTTTGACAATATATACAACTTAAATTACAGTTGCTAAAAAATATAGTTCCAGAACCGTTTTTACCACTAATACATGGTTCTTCATAATTATGTACAGATGCTAATGCAATTTTTACTTTGTTTCCGCTTCTACATCTGCCTATTTGCCCATTATTCCTATTAACTTTACAATTATGTGGACATATTGTACAACTACTTAATTCTTCCATTTATTTTACATCTCCATTAGTTTATTTTATAGACAAATAATATCGTTTTTTATACGTATATTTGTAATTGTATTAATGTTATTTTGCAATCAATTCTTTGTACATTTTTTTGCTATTTCAACGTTATTATACTATATAAATATAATTTAAATCAATTTGTATTTTTTATGTTTTTGTGCTATAATTTGCTTCGTTAAATAAAGAAAGAAGGTTTTATAATGGCATTTTTCGAAAAAGAATATAGTGTAGATGTATCACATGTTGCACCTAATGGTTTTATTACTAACATGGGAATTTTAAGTTTGTTAGAAGATACAGCTTGCAAGCATTCAGACGTTGCAGGTTATGGCTTTAATGATATACAAAATACTGGTTTATCTTGGATACTTTTGGCTTGGAAGGTAAAAGTCTTAAAAAGAGTAAAATATGCTGATGTTGTAAAAGTTCGTACTTGGGCTAGACCTAGTAAAAAATTTACTACATTACGTGATTTTGAAATGCTAGATAAAAATGGAAATGTAATTTGTATTGCCACAACCAAATGGACTTTAGTTGATATAAAAAAAGAAACTATTACTGTAATAACTGACGAAATAATTAATAAATATTTTCCAGAAGACCGCAGCATGTTTTCTGAAAATGATATTGCCAAATTAATTGAACCTAAAGAATATTCTTCTGAATATATTTATAAAACTCAAAGAAGAGATATTGATATAAATAAACACATGCACAACTTAAACTATTTATATTTAGCTTATGAAGCTTTGCCAGAAGATGTTTATAATAGCCCAGAATGTGATAATGTAGAAATTATGTATAAAACTTCTATACGCTTAGGTGATACTGTAAAGTGTATGTATTCAAAAATAGATGATTCACATTACGTAACAATTAGAAGTTTAGATGGTAAGCAATTGCATGCGATTGTAAAATTGTATTAGAAAATTTATAAAATTTTTATATAAATAAAGAAGTATTTAATAAATCAAATACTTCTTTATTTATATATTTATGCATAATACAAGAGTTATACAGCAATAGTTATTCCTTGGCCATAAATAATTATATTTATAAGCAATACTATCAAAAATAAAATAACATATTGTCTTATTTTTAAATCTTGCTTTATAATAAACTTATTTATTATAATTGATAGTATTACAGTTACAATAGCAGATATCACTGTTGGGAATCCTACTCCTAAATATAATTCATAGACATTTTCAAAAAAGCTAATTTCTTTAGTTGACTCTTCATATATTGGTAAACTAATATTACCAACATTAGTATGTCCAATAATACTATTATAATTTACATCTATTGAAGGCATCCTATTTACATATCTATTATCAGCAATACCGAATATTATAATACAATTTATTATTATTAGAACTATGTTTATAATTATAATTAAAATCTTCTTTTTCTTGTCCATATTTATCACCATCTTTAATACAAACTATATAGATATCCTTTTATATTCTTTTAGTATATTAACAATAAAATAAATATATAAAACATTTCCTAAAAATGTACATAATAAAGCTTTTGTATTATAAATATTTGTTATATTTTTTGAATTTTTATGTACAAAGTCATAGTCATTATCTGATAAAAATGCATTTTCTATTTTTAATCCATTATCTTTATAATATATTTTTACATCATAATCATCTGGAAATCCAGCACTTATTATAATTTTATATACATATTGGTCATTTTTTAACTCATTTTGTAGTAATTCTTTTACTTCTATATTTGTAACTTCATCTACTGTTGAATTTACTTTTATTTCATATTTATTTGTTAATGTTATTGATTTAAGTCCATATATCCAAATTAATAATATGGCTACACCAAGTATAATTGTCTTTACAATTTGCCATAGCTTTTTTCCTTTAAATTTTATATATTTTATTATAAAAATTATAGCTAATATAATAGAAATTACTATATATGGAATTGATATAAACGTATAAACTGCATACACAACCAACATTAGTATTACAAAATACATCTGTAAAAAATTCAAAAAATAATTTTCTAAGAATAAAGTATTTGATAATTCTAAATCGTATAATATCATAGTTAGAACAAAATTCATTAAGCAAGTTGCAATTGCTATCAGCAATACTCCTAAACTTAAAATTATTACATATATAATTTTATCTCTTTTTTTCATAATTATTTTTCCTTTAAATATTAATTAATATTTTTATTAATTTTCATACAATTTAGCTATCTAAAACATTTCTATTTTTTCATCCTTCTTAGCTCATCTTTCTGTTCTTTTGTTATTCTATATGACTCAATTGCTTTTTGTAAACTTTTATTATATGTAAATTTGTCTAAATTACTGTTATTTAAAAATTCTATGGTTGTATCATAAAACTTTATTAGACAAATTGAAATAGCCCATGCTACTGCCATTTTAACATAATAACCTTCGTGTTTTATATTATTAAATATTTCAAAGTCTTGCTTTAAATAATCTTTGTCTATGTAATATGAAAGTATCGTTACTACTCCAAATCTAATTTCAAATTCTTCGTTAGACTTTAAATATTGCTGTATAAAATTCCACATTTCTTTTTTATACTTATTTGTTATTTTAAGTCCTCCACAAAACACATCACAAACAGCCCAATTATCAATTTTAGGTACAAATTGTTGTATTCTTTTTAAAGTAACGTCTATATTATCTTTAGAAAATCCTATTATCATACCTTGTAGCATTACTTCTTCATAATAGTCATTTCCTATATTTTTTAGTAACTCATCTGTATTATATTGTTTTACTAATTCTTTTGCATAATCTCTTAATATAGGTATTCTAACACCTATTATATTGTCTGTGTTTGGGCATAACCCACTTTGAAATTCTTTATATTTTTTATCTTGTAGCTCAAACAGATGATTTTTAATTTCTTTTTGCATATATTACTCCTAATTATAAAATGTTTTTTATTTTGTATATTTTTAATAAGTATATATGATATTATAGCTCTATTTCTTTAGTTTTTTATTCTTCTATTATTACTTTTCCAGCAATTTTCTCTATTTCTTCCTTTGAAATTGAACCAACTCTTAATATATGCGGTATGTTATTTACTACTTTTACAATTGTAGAGGCTATACCCAATTTACTTTTTCCTCCATCTATAAAGCAGTCCACACTTTTTTCAAAGTCTTTTTGTATATCTTGTAAATTCGTTCCACTAGGTTTGCCTGATATATTTGCACTAGGTGCTGCTATTGGAACATCTGCACATTTTACAAGTTCTCTTGCAATTTTTCCTTCTGGCATACGCACTCCTACAGTGCTTCCATTTGCAGTTAATATATCTGGAACAATATCTTTTTTATTTAATATAATTGTTAGTGGTCCTGGAAAAAGTTCTTCCATTAGTTTATACTCCATGTCTGAAATATTTTTTGTAACTCTTTCTATCATTTTAATATCACTAACTAATAAATTTATTGGCTTACTTAAAGTTCTTCTCTTTGCCTCATACAACCTTTTTATGGCATTTTCATCAAGTCCATTTGTTCCAATTCCATATACTGTTTCTGTAGGAAATATTACTAGTTTACCGCTTTTTATTAAGTTTGCTGCTTCTTTTAGCTTTTTGTAATCAATCTCATTTCTAAAATCTATATATTTTTGCATTTTTTATACTTCCTTAATTTTTTGATTTTTCAACTCTAATTCTTTAAATTAATTTATATCACATCTATACAGTAATAACAATATCTATTTTTATAAAAAATAAAACGTGTAGTATATATTAATATCACTACACGTTTGGATTTTTTACCAACGGATATCGACCCATAACATAAAAACTTCTATATTTTAAATATATAGAAGTTTTTATTGTTAATTACTAGTTGCATCCACAATTGTTGCTATTACAATTACTACAACCGTCACAATTATTGCTCATCATGTTCTTCATATTAATATCATTCATAAAAAATCTTTTTTCTGCTAACTTATCTTGTACCCCTCTAAGTGCTTCTCCAAATCTTTGGAAGTGTACTACTTCTCTTTCTCTTAAGAAACGAAGTGGATCCAACACATCTGGGTCATCACAGCATAAATCTATTAATTTTTCATAAGTTGCTCTTGCTTTTTGCTCTGCTGCTAAGTCCTCTTGTAAATTTGCAATAGGGTCACCCTTGGCTGCTATATATGCTGCTGTAAAAGGTACACCTGCTGCTGATTGAGGATATACATCTACTCCATGGTCTGTATAATAATCACCAAGTCCTGCAGCTTTTATTTCATCTGGGCAAAGTCCTTTTGTTAATTGATGCACTATAGTTCCTACCATTTCTAAGTGTGCAAGCTCGTATGTACCACAAGGTTATCAATTAAAAATTTTTAAAAAATTTATGGCTCAAAAGCCATTTTGCATAAATCATTT
>CALXVM010000026.1 GCA_944392105.1 uncultured Clostridia bacterium
CACTTTTATAGAGTTTGAGGCATATTCTCTTTTTGAAAACAAAAAACTACTCATAGTTTATAAACTACAAGTAGTTATTTATTTTCTATATTCAGTTAAGCCTCAAAATCGTTTTTAAGGCATTTTTATTTTAAAGTAAGCTAATTTATCATACATAAATTAATTCTTTTAAAACAATTTCTTCTGCTTGATGTTTTATTGCGTTCATTGTACCAACCCAATATAAAGGGTTAGTGTTTTTCATATCTTCTGTTAAATCACTTTTTGATTTTAAATCTTCTATTATAAAATCAATTTCTTTTTGTGCTTGTTCTTGAATTTCTTTTAAATGTTTATTTAATTCTCTATCCATAAAAAGTATGGTATATTCTGCTTTTTTATGTTTCTTCAAAAAATTTAATCTTAATAAGCCATATTTATTTAGTGTTATTTTTTCTTCTGGTTCTAAATATAAATTAGGCATATAATAATCACCTATTAAAGTATAACTTATTCCTGTTTTTTCATCTATAATTTCTTTTTTTAATTCTTTGCTATTCATAGCATACCTCCATAAAATAAATTAACTGTTATAGAAATATTAAAAATTCATCAATAGTAAATCTAAAAACATCTAAAAAATATCTAAAAAATTTCTCTAAAAACTGTCATTTTAACTTTTATTTATTTTTAAATATTTTTACTAATTTGTATTACAAAACACTTGAAATATAAGCATTTTAAGTAATTTTAAATAACAATATATAATACCAAATATTAGGTAGCCCAGAAAACTGAAAATCCCTGTGTCAGTGGTTCGATTCCACTTCAAGGCACCAAGAGAAAAACAACTTACTAACTTAAAAGTTTGTAGGTTGTTTTTTTGTGTTTTAAATAAAAACTTGGACAAAAAATGTTAATACGATTATAGATTTTTAAAATTAGAAACTATTGTAATTTTGAAATAAATTATATATAATAATTTAAAATTAGAAAATAAAGGGGAAAACATATGAAAAGATTTAGTAAATATATTGTTCTGTTAGTAATTATGATAATCGCAGGATTTATTATTTGCTCTAGTTTTTTTGGCGATATAGAACAATATCAATATTTAAATTCTATAGATTACCATGTGGAAATGCAAGAAGATGGAAGTATGAGAGTAACCGAGACATGGGATATAGATGTTAAAAATACGAATACTTTATTTAAAACATTTTCAATAAATAAATACAAATATGGGGACATTACAGATGTAAAAGTTACAGACTTACAAAGTGGCAAAAATTTTACACAAATATATGAAGAAATGTACCATGTAACAAATGGTTGCTATTATGGTTTAAAAACCAATAGTAGTACATTTGAAATTGCATGGGGAGTTGGGATGGACAATTCAACAGGAAATCGAAAATTTCAAATTTCATATACTGTAACAGATGTTGTAACAGACTATAATGATGTCCAAGAGATTTATTGGCAATTCTTAGCAGAGGGACAAAATGCAGTACCTGCTAAAAAAGTTACAGGAACTGTAGTTCTTCCAGAAAGTGTTAATAATATAGACAATTTAAAAGTATGGGGACATGGACAATTAAATGGAATTATAGAAAAAGCTAGTAATAATACTGTAAAATTTGAGTTAGCTAATTTAAACCCAGGTTCAAGGTTAGAAATTAGAGTTACTACCCAAGAAAAAATATTTAGCGTAAATGAGAATAAGATTAGACCATATTCGTACTTAAATCAAATTGTAAATGAAGAACAAAATTGGGCAGAAGAAGCAGATGAAAAAAGCATAGGTGCTAGAAACTTTTACATCTTTTTAGGAATAATTTATGCATTACTTTTAATTTACTTTATAACAAGAATTGTTAAATATAATAAAATAAACAAGCAAAAAGACGATGGAATAATTTATAATCATATTGATTACTTTAGAGATATTCCAAGAGAAGATGCTACCCCAGCAGAAGCTTGCTATTTGTACAATTTTACTAAAGACAGAATAAGTACAAAACAAGTACAAAATCAAGCGGTATCTTCTACTATACTAGATTTATGTTTGAAAAAAGTAATTAGTTTAAGAACAGAGGGAAAAGAAGTTTATGTTAGCATACTAAAGGACAAACAAGGATTATCTAAAGATGAGCAAGAAGTATATAGCTTGTTATATTATACTAGTCAAGATAGACCAGAATTTCCAATATCTGATTTAAACTTATTTGCAAAAAATAGATATAATAAATATAGTCAAATTATAAACAACATAGTTAATAGTGCTAGAAATAGATTATATGAACTTAATTTAGTAGATAAAGCGCAGGAAAAACAATATTCTAAATGTAAAAATGCCAAATCATTAAAAAATATGGTATCGTTTATTTATGCAGAAGCATATGTTACATATTTAATATCATTAATACCAATGTTTAAAGTAGGTATTGCATTAACATTTGGGATGAGTTTTCAAACAAGTTGGATTACGTTTTTAATTTGTTTGCTTCCACTAGTTGCAGTTGCTATTTATAGTTGGCATATAAAAGCAAGAATTGGAGACAAAATTGCTGTTTTAACACAAGCAGGAGCTGACGAAAAAGAAAAATGGGAAGGGCTAAGCAGGTATATGAAAGATTATTCTTTATTAAACGAAAAAAGAGTTTTGGACTTAGTTTTATGGGAAAAATACTTAGTATATGCTACTGCCTTTGGTATATCTGATAAAGTAATAGAACAAATGAAAGCATCATATCCAGAAGTATTTGTACGAGAATCATGGGATGAAAATAAAATAAATGAATATCCAGTAATTTATTTTTCTACATATCCAATATATAATGGAATAATTGTAGCAAATGCAATAGACAATATAATTAATAATGTTGGTAAGGCTTATAAAACATCTTTAGCAGAAATTAGTGCACATTCTAGTTCATCACACGGAGGAGGTGGAGGATTCTCTGGTGGTGGCGGAGGCCGGAGGCGGTCGGAGGCCGGAATGGGCGGAAGATAGAAATTTAGGTATTATAAAATAATAGTTTTACATTTGTAGCAAAATATCTAAATAAAGGATAATATAAAATATTATCTAAAATTTATAAAAATAAAAAAAGGGGGAAACTTTATGAAATTAAAAAACAAAATATTGTTAAGCTTATTTTTAATAATAGGAATTTTATTTGTTGGAAGTTTAACAGCAGATGCAAAAACATACAATAAAAGCACATATGATGTTACAGTACCAGATGATTATGTGGTAGTTGAAAATGGAGAAACTGAATTTTCTTCATATGCAGACAATGGAGCTACAGCATTTCAAATAAGAGTACAAGACAAAGAAGGCTCTACAATAATTATTACAGAAGAATACTTGGACTATTTAACAGAAATTTTTAAAAATGATTATGGAGACGATTTTATATTAATTTCTAAAAAGATTACTACAAAAGACAATTGCATAGGATTAGAACTTAAATTTGGAGAATCAACATCAGGATACATATATTATTTTTCTGTTTACCAATTTGCAACAGATAATTATGCTTATACTTTAGTATTTGGCTCTTTATATGAAAGTTATATAAATAGTTCAGAAAAAAATCAAATATACAATTCATTTAAGATGAAAGATACAGTTACATCATCTGTAGGAATTCCATTTAGAGATGTACCTAAAACAAGTTGGTATTACAATACAGTAAAATACACTTATGAAAACAATTTAATTAGTGGAGCAAATGAATATGAATTTAGACCTGATGCTAAAATAACAAGAGGAATGATTGTTACTATTCTTTGGAGGATGGAAGGCTCACTAAAAGTAACAGGAGTAAAAGATTTTACAGATGTAAATGGACAATATTATTATGATGCAGTAAGATGGGCAGCAAAATACGGAGTAGTAAACGGCTATGGAGATGGACGTTTTGGACCAAATGCAAACATAACAAGAGAACAATTAGCCACAATATTGTGCAACTATGCAAAATATAAAGGCAAATATGTAAAAACATCTGCTAATACAAGCAAATACAAAGATTGGTATAGAGTTTCAAGTTATGCAAGAGAATCTATGAACTGGGCAGTTTCTAAAGGAGTAATAACAGGAAAAGACAATGGAACAAGAGTAGATCCATTAGGAACAGCCTCTAGAGCAGAAGCTGCAACAATGATATATAATTATTGCACAAAAATAAAATAATTTGTGAGATGTTAAATTTTTGAGTCAGCATAGTTTGGTGTATTAATGAAAAATTATAGAAGTCTAAAATTAAAATAATTCTAAAAAATATACATATCTATTAAGGTATGTATATTTTTTGTGCAGTAATTTTTTAGACAAATTTAATTCTTCTATTTTCAATATATTTTAAGGTTATAAAACTCCATTTTCTTGAATAATATGTAACATAAATTTGTTATAAAGGAAGGTAGCTTTTAATGATAGAGTTTATAAAAATGCAGGGACTTGGTAATGATTATTTATATATAAATTGTATAAATAACAGAGAGCCATTGTTCCCAGAAGAATTAGCTAAAAGATTATCCAATAGGCACTTTGGTGTTGGTGCAGATGGAATTATATTAATATGTAATAGTAAAATAGCAGATTTTAAAATGCGAATATTTAATGCCGATGGAAGCGAAGCGGAAATGTGCGGAAATGGAATTAGATGTTTTGCAAAATATGTGTATGACTATAGATTAACAGATAAAAAAGAATTAGAAATTGAAACTTTATCAGGTGTAAGAAATGTTAAACTAAATATATTAAATAAAAATATAATAGAAAGCGTTACAGTAGACATGGGAGAGCCAATATTGCATCCTGTAAAAATTCCAGTATTAACAAGAGATGAACCACCTATTAAAGATTTAAAAATAGCTATAAAAAATAAAATTTTTACTATTACCTGTGTTTCAATGGGAAATCCGCATGCGGTTATAAGGCTTCACAATTTAGATGATATAGACATACATGAATATGGTCCATTAATAGAAAAACGAAGCGAATTTCCAAATAGAACTAATGTAGAATTTATACAAATTAAAGATAGAGAAAGAATAAAAATGCGAGTTTGGGAGAGAGGGGCAGGAGAAACATTAGCATGTGGTACAGGTGCATGTGCAGCCACTGTTTCTTCAGTTTTAAATGGTTATACGAATAGAAATGTTATAGTAGAGCTTTTAGGAGGAGAGCTAAGTGTGGACTGGAAAGAAAGCGACAATCATGTATATATGACAGGACCTGCAACTACTGTGTTTAGAGGAAGAATCTAGAAATTTGTACATAATAAAAAAATATAAATTAATAAAAAAGAGACATTATTTTATAAAAATATAATATCAACTAAGACTTACAGTTTGTTGTAATAAAACTAGACAAGTAAATAAATTATAAGTATGCAAATTTATTTTAAATAAAGGAGTGTAATAATGATAAAATTAAATAAAAACTTTTTAAAATTACAAGATAATTATTTATTTTCGGAAGTAAATACAAAGATGAGACAATATAAAGAAAAAAATCCAAATAAAAAAATTATAAACTTAGGAATTGGTGACGTAACAAGACCAATACCAAAAATAATAGTAGAAACTATGAAAATGGCATGTGATGAAATGAAAGAAAGTGCAACTTTTAGAGGATATGGTCCAGAACAAGGATATGACTTTTTAAAAGAAAAGATAATAAAATATGACTATAACATAAGAGGAATTAGCTTAGATTTAGACGAAGTGTTTATTTCTGACGGATCTAAATGTGATGTGGGAAATATAGTTGACTTATTTGCGAAAGAAAACGTTGTTGCAATAACAGACCCAGTTTATCCCGTTTATTTAGATACTAATATAATAGCAGGTAGAAATACCTTAAAAGAAGAAGTTACAAGTAATAGCAGTAAGTTGAAACAAAACAATATAAAACAGGAAGAACATATTGCATTTGAACTACAAGAAGATACAGAAAAAAATAAATTATCAGGGATTATTCTAATGCCGTGTAATAAAGAAAATAACTTTATACCTCAAATTCCAAGTAAAATTCCAGATATTATATATCTCTGTTATCCAAACAATCCAACAGGTACAGTTCTAAGTAAAGAAGAACTAAAAAAATGGGTTGATTATGCAAAAGAAAATGAATCTATCATTTTATTTGACTCTGCTTATGAGGCTTATATAACAGAAGAAAATATACCACATAGCATATACGAGATAGAAGGAGCAAAAGAGGTAGCAATAGAGTTTAGAAGTTTTTCTAAAACAGCTGGATTTACAGGCTTGAGATGTGCATATACAATTGTGCCAAAAGAGTTAAAAAGAGAAATAAAATTAGAAGAAAGAGATAGCAGTTCTAGGAATAACACAATAGTTTCTGTTAATAAAATATGGAACAGGAGACATTGCACTAAATTTAATGGTGTGTCTTATATAACACAAAGAGGAGCAGAAGCGGTATATTGTGAAGAAGCACAAAAAGAGCTAAAAGAAAATATTAAATACTATCTAACAAATGCAAAAATAATTAAAGAAAAATTTGTTAATGCAGGATTTAATGCATATGGAGGAGTTAATTCGCCATATGTATGGTTAGAAGTTCCAAAAGGTAAAACTTCGTGGGAGTTTTTTGATGATATATTAGAAAAGTATGGAATAGTAGGAACTCCGGGTTCAGGCTTTGGACCAAATGGAGAGGGGTATTTTAGATTAACTGGCTTTGGGAAAAGAGAGGATGCGGAGAGCTTAGTGATTTAAAATAAAGTTAAAGGGTCAATATAATTTCCGTCGACTCTAACTCCTAAATGTAAATGTGGACCAGTGGTAGCTCCATTAGTGGGGTTACCATTTTCGTCATAGTATTGATTTCCAACGACTCCATATACATTTTTAGGACCAACATAACCAATAACCATACCTTGTGCTACGATATCATTTTCCTTTACTATATAGTTTGGAGAAACATGGCAATAGGTAATTTTAATATTATTTACAGAAAGTGTAATAGTATAACCTCCGACCACCTAAAAAGCCAGTAAAAGTAATTTTACCATTACAAACAGCTAAAAGTTTGCTTCCTTCAGGAGCTCCAATGTCTATTCCTTTATGGTAGGATGTTGCACCTGCTGTTGGAGAATTTCTTCTGCCAAAATATGAATTTATAGTTGTATAACCTGGAGTAGGCCACAAATATCCAGAGGGACTAATATCTGAAAAAATAATATTTTCAGTAGAAAAAATTGTATTACTGTTAGATAAAATTATTGGAGTAAAAAAGCACGAGATAAAAATAACTAAGATAAAAATTAAAACAAAAATAGTTGAAAAAGACTTAAAAAGACTATTAAACATAAAACTCAATCCTTTCGAAATTGTATTTAAGGTTAAGACAGTAGCTATACTATAACCTTGTTAATATTTAATAGCCCCCAATATATAGTTTATTATTATACATAGTTTAGCAATTTTTAGTCTAAATTAAAATTGTATATAAATCATAATTGTATAATTGTAATTGTAGCTTAACAATTTAAATTATAGATTAACAATTAAAAATGTGAAAAGTAAAAATTATTTCCTATTTCTTTATTTTTCTACTTCTTTATTTTCTATTTCTGTATTTTTATTATTTTTCTTGAAAGCGAAAAACTTACTAAAAAAGAAATTTAAAATTATAACAATAACTGTCATTATAACTTTATTAATTAAATAAGCAGAATTATCACTAAATAATCCATAGAAAGAGTGGATAACATCATTTAATAAAAATACACCTACAATTTCTACCACCATAGTAAAAGCTCTTGCCAAAATAAATCTGCAAAACTCTGCAAGCTTTTCTTTTAAAGTATGCGCATACGAAAAAAATACCCATTTTCTATTAGTAAAATAAGCAAATATAATAGAACAAATAATACCAATTGTGCTTGCTAAATTTCCTTCTATGTTAAATACAGCTTTTAAAATATAAGTAACTGATATATTAACAAGAGTTGTTAAAACTCCAAAGATAACATATGAAATTACTTCTTTTGTACAAAATTTCTTTACTAGTGATTTTAACTTTTCCATTTATAACTCCCAAAATTAGTATAACAAAATGATTATAGCATTTAAAGTATTAAATTACAATGGATATTACAAAATTTGTAATTTAACATATAAAGTGCTATAATATATAGTATATACCTATTATTTATTACATCGCTCGATTGAGCAAGGGGGAATTGACTTATGGTGAAGAAGGTTTTATTTTCTTTAGTCGCTGCGGTGTTCTTTGCAGGAATTATGTTCTTCATGAGCATGACTTTTGTTGGAGAACTGACTATTGCTATTATGTCTGCTATGGTAGGCTTTATTGGAACCCTTACAGGGTGCTCAATTGGCATTTTGCTTTCCAAGGTGTTTGAAGAAGATTAAAACTAAAAAAGAAATAACGTCTGATTAAACAGACGTTATTTCTTTTTTGGTTTGGCAGGGGTAGAAGGATTCGAACCCTCACCTGTGGTTTTGGAGACCATTATGCTAGCCGTTGACACTATACCCCTAAAATTAAATTACTATATTATATTAGCATAAAAATATAATTTATGCAAGAAAAATAATTAAATTTTTGAAAAGTTGTCATGGGGACGGGTTGTCATGGGGACGGAGATTTTTGACAACTTGTCAAAGGGGACGGGGATTTTTGACAACCTAAGCTCTAGAAGAATAGAATATATCGAAACGCACTAACCTATCAATGTACTTTATGTATGTTGATAGGTCTTAAAATGCACCTATAAATGCAATTGAAAATGAAATCAAAATGTAATGCAAATGTAATATAAAAGAAATACACAATCGCGATATGAGATGATATAATAATATCACAAAACGAGATAAAAGAGAAAAGATTGTTCCTATTTAAAAAAATGATTAAAAAATAAAAAGATTGGAATAATAACAAAAGAAAATGTAGGAGGAAGAAAGATGAAAGTAGAAGCAAGAAAGAGAACAAACTTAATAAGTGCTAAAGCATTACAGAAATACCATAAGAATAACAAGCGGAATAACACTAATAGCACTAGTTGTAACGATTGTAGTATTATTGATATTAGCAGGAATAACAATAAGCTTAGTATTTAGTGAAAATGGAATAATAGCAAAAGCAAGAGAAGCAGCAGAGAAAACAAATCAAGCAGTAATAAATGAACAAACACAAATGAATGAAATAGCAGATTATATGGAAAATATGCTAAATGGAATAGGCGGAAGCGGAACAATACCAGAAAAGCCAGAATTGCCAAGTGATGGAAGTTATAGTGAGGAAAAAGGAGTAAATACGCCAAACTTAGGAGAAGGAATGACGCCAATAAAATGGGACGAAACAGCAAATGACGGAGCAGGAGATTGGGTAGAAACAGAAGGAAGCGATTCAGACTGGTATGATTACGAAAACAAAGAATGGGCAAATGCAAAAACAGCAGATGGAAGTATGTGGGTATGGATACCAAGATACGCATATAATATTCCAAGCGCAGGATATCATACAAGTACAGCAACAGAAATAAATATAGAATTCATGAAAGGAACAAGTAACGAAGGAGCAACAGGACAAACAATAGTAGAATATAACGATAGTACAACATCAAATTATACACAATTTCCAAGTGGATATGTAATCCACCCAGCCTTTAATTATGGGCAAACAGTAAGTGGAATATGGGTAGCAAAGTTCGAAGCAAGCCCAGTAGGAGCAACAACGGAAGTAGCAAATAGCGAATATGATGGAACAGATAAGAAATTACAAGTAGTACCAGGAGTAAGTAGTTGGAGAAGTATAACAATAAGCAACATATATGATGTATGTAAAGCATATAATAGTACATTAAATAGTCATATGATGAAAAATGACGAATGGGGAGCAGTAGCATATTTAAGTAGAAGTAAATATGGAACAAATAGAGAAGTAACAATAAATGATAATGGTTCGTTTTATACCGGAGGCGGAAGTGGAAACGCATATGTAAATAATGGAGCGCAAAGTACAACAGGAAATGTGTATGGAGTGTATGACATGAGCGGAGGAGCATATGAATATGTAGCAGCATACGTAAATACTGGAAATAGCAATTTAACAACATATGGATCAAGTTTAGTAAATGGAGAAGCAAAAATGAAGAATGTGTATGCAAAAGGAAGCACTGACAGTTACGAAGATAACTATCAACAAAATAAAGAAATTTACGGAAATGCAGTGTACGAGACGAGCACAAGTAGTAGTGGAACGACGTCATGGCATGGTGGTTACTCTGCGTTTCCTTACGAAAACAATACTTTCTTCATGTGGGGAGGCTATTACGGAAACAGTTATGGTGCTGGCGTGTTCTGCTTCGGAGGAAGTACTGGTAATGCTGGCAAAGTTGCTTCGTTCCGTCCGGTCTTGGTCGCAAATTAGATGTATTGTAAACTATATAAAAACCTACCAATGTACATTGGTAGGTTTTTACGTTGTAGTGGGGAAACCAAATAAATAAAAATATAAGTAAATAACTTATGCAGTTATTCAAAAAATAGGTATTGTATAATTCAGTGTGTGAAATAAAAAGTAGCACACTGAATTTTTTGTGTGCAGAAGGAGGTAATAATGAAA
>CALXVM010000027.1 GCA_944392105.1 uncultured Clostridia bacterium
TAAAGTACATTGATAGTTAAATTTATACAATTTTATCATAAGGATATATGAAATTACACAAAAATAATTACAAACCCATGCATTTAAATTACGACCAAGACCGGACGGAACGAGTAGGTGCTGAAGCCACCGCCATCGTTGAGGCCGAAATAGAACACGCCAGCACCAGAACCACTATTGTAACGGCCTCCGCGTTGGAAGAAAGGAGTGCTCGTGTCAGGAAAGACAGAGTAATCGCTGTACCACGATGTTGTTCCGCTACCGCTTGCGCTCGTCTCGTAAACCGCGTCTCCATACACTCCTGCATTTGCACTATAGTTGTTTGTCCTATTATCTGTACTTGCATTTGTATACACGTTCTTCGTTTTTGCTTCTCCATTTACTAAGCTTGAGCCATTGTTTAAACTACTATTTCCATTATTTACATACGCTGCTACATATTCCCATGCTCCTCCGCTCATATCATACACTCCCCATACGTTTCCTGTTGTGCTTTGTGCTGTATTTGTTGTAGCGTACGCATTTCCACTTCCGCCTCCGGTATAGTACCATCTATTGCTATTTATTGTTACTTCTTTGTTAGTTCCATATTTACTTCTACTTAAATATGCCACTGCTCCCCATTCGTCATTTTTCATCATATGACTATTTAAGTTTGCATTTCCTAATGTCGTACTATCATAATTTAAACAATTTGTATATATACTATCTACTGTTATACTTCTCCAGCTTAGTACTCCTGGCTTTACTTGAATTGCACTTCCGTTTTGACTTGCTTCAAACTTTGCTACCCATATTCCACTTACTGTTTGCCCATAATTAAATGCTGGGTGGATAAGCCAATTTCCTGCTCCACTTACATTGTCAAAACTTTTTCTTCCTTCTGATGTTTCGTTACTTGTTCCCTTCATAAATTCTATGCTTATTTCTGTTGCGTTGCTTGTATGATATCCTCCACTTGGTATACTATATGCGAATCTTGGTATCCATACCCACATACTTCCATCTGAAGTTTTTGCATTTGCCCATTTCTTTGCTGAATAATCATACCATTTACTATTGCTTTCTGTTTCTACCCAATCTTGTTTTTCTTCGTCCCATTTTATTGGCGTCATTCCTTCTCCTAAGTTTGGTGTGTTTACTCCTTTCTCTTCGCTGTAGTTTCCATCTGCTGGTAATGGTATTGCTGGTTCTTCAACTGTTATTGCGTCACTTATTGTTTCTATTTTGTTTCCTGCATTATCCACTGTTAATACATGCAAATAATATGTTCCTGCTGTTCCTGAATTTAATGTTATTGTTTGTGGGTTATTATTATTTGTAAATGAATTTGCATAACTTGACTCATCTTCTCCTATTGCTCCTGCATTTGTATTATACTTCCATTTACTTCCTGTTATATTTAGCCCACTTTCGTTATCTGTAAATGTTACTGTTGCTGTTATACTTCCTGTTGTTTCTACACTTGTTCCACTTAAACTTATTTGTGCACTTGGTTTTATTAAATCTTCTACTGTTATGTCTGCTGTTTTACTTCCTTCTGTTCCATTAAACAGTCTTCCGTATACTGTTTGTCCTAATGTTAATCCTGTTATTTCATATTCATTTGTTGTATCTATCCAATTTTCTTCTGTTATTCCTCCTATTTGATATTGTAACGTATATCCTTCTTCACTTGTTGTTATTATTGTACTTGCTTGACCATTTTCCCATTTTACTGGGCTAAATTGTACTGCTCCTTCTGGCAAAGGTTCTTCTGGGGTTGTTCCGCCACCTATTCCATTTAGCATATTTTCTATTGTTGATGTTACGCTATTCATTTGTGCTTGCTCGTTTATTACTGCCTCGTTTGTTTTATTTGCCGCTTCTTGCGCCTTTTTTACTACTCCATTTGGTCCAAATACTAAGCCTATTGTTATTCCTGCTAGGATTAAAAGCACTACAATAGTTACGACTAATGCTATTAGTGTTATACCTTGTGCTTTTTTACAATATGCTTTGCTATTGTCTTTTTGTAATAAAAATGCTTTTCCCATGTTCTTCCTCCCACTTTTGTTTCTTTTGTTATTGTTTCCCATTTTTTTATTTTTTAATCATTGTTTTACTTTTTGTTTTTTCTACTTTAATGCTTTAGCTACTCTATTTAAGCTATTCTAACACTTGTTAAAATAATAATTACTAAATTCAAAATAGGAACAATCTTTTCTTTTTTATTTCGATTTGCGATAATATTATATCATCTCATTGTGAGATTGTGTATTTCTTTTATATTACATTTACATTACATTTTAATTACATTGTTAAGTGCATTGTTTAGGCATAATTTTTCAATTTTAAATACAAAATATTTCATCACTTTTAAATACACTTCTCATATTGAATAATCTATTTTTATAGTGTATAATTTTTTTGAAATAAATGTAGTATTTTATATTTTAGTTTTTATATAAAATACTTTTGGGAGGAAGGTATAATACATGAAAAAATTTTTATCAAAAAACATAATTTATTATTTAATAATTATAGGAGTAGCTTTAATAATGTGTATTCCACTATTCCAAGAAGGAATACATACTGGAGATGATGGCGAATTCCACATTTCTAGAACTATTGGAACAATAGAACAAATACTTAATGGAAAAAGTCCTTTTATAGTAGACCGCTTTTCTTTAGGTTTTGGATTTGCTTGGAATTTATTTTATCCACCTGTTTCAACCGTTATTAATGTTGTTTTTGCATTTTTAACAAATAATGTTGTAACAGCTATGAAAATATTTATATTCCTTACTTTCGTACTGTCTGGAATAACTATGTACCAACTAGTACGTACTATTTCAAATAATAAATTTGCTGCAATGCTATCTGCAATACTTTATATGTGTGCACCTTACCGTATGCTTAATGCATATACAAGACTTGCAGTTGGGGAATTAGCAGGCTTTATATTTACACCAATTGTTTTACGAGGTGTTTACCTATTATTTGATGGCAAAACCGAAAAATCTTACTTATATGTATTTGGCACAATTGGCTTAGTTTTGTCACATAATATAAGTACAATGCTTACATTTTTAGTTGGATTTTTCTATGTACTTGTCAACATTAAAAAATTAAAAGACAAGAAAATATTAAAAAGCTTTATTATTTCAACATTAGTAATAATTTTATCGGTATTATTCTTCTATGGTCCTTTAATGGAACAAATGGCTGGCACAAAATACGAAGTATCTAGAAAAATGTACACAGATGCATCTGTACAAAATAGTGCATTAAACCCAATAGAATTAATATTCTCTTACTTTGAAGGAATTAGCCAAGAAGGTCGTTTTTATAACATTGGAGTACTTCTATTGCTAGGTTTAGTAATTACACCTTTTGTATATAACAAAGCAAAAGAAATACCTACATATAAATTTATGCTTATTGCAGGAATTGTCTCTTGTGTTATGGCAACATTTGTAACACCTTGGTACTTTATGCCAAATGTTTTACAAATGATACAATTTCCATGGAGAATGCTTGGATTTATAATATTCTTCTTCTCTATTATTGCAGGTATAAACTTATCACTTTTAATAGATATTTTAATGAACGAATGGCAGGAAAAAAGTAAAATTATTGGAAAAGTCGTTGTCTCAGTTGCAGTTATTGTATTCTCTGGATTTTATGCACTACACTTTATCCAAGGCTTAGACTATCCTGTTAAAGACAATGCTTATTTTGAAGAACCTGAGGTTATAGATTATACTTGGCAAGTAAGTAGATATTCATCTTACTTAGAATATTGGCCTCAAAAAGCAATTGACAACTTTGACTATACAATGAATAGAGATAATAAAGTCGCTATTACATCTGGCAATGCTACAATAACAAACGAAAATAAGGTAAATGGAACTTTAGACTTTGATGTTGCAGACGTACAAGAAAGTACAACTTTAGAATTACCATACTTGTACTATAAAGGTTATGTTATAACATATACCCCATCTAATTCAGATGAAAAAATAAAACTAAATGTTACAGAATCAAATAACGGATTTATACAAGTAAATTTAGACACATCAATGAGTGGACACATTAACGTAGAATATCATGCAACAACACTTCATAAAGTTTGTATGGTTATATCTTTAATAACGATAATTGGTTACTTGTTGTCAATGGGGACGGAGATTTTTGACAACCACAGAAAACAAACAAAGCAGTTGTCAGTAGGGACGGAGAATTTTGACAACTTGCAGAATTAACAACTTGCAAAATTGTCACAAGGATGAAGATTTTTAATAAATAATGGAGGTATTAAAATGGAATATAGAAAATTTAATAACACAATTGTAGCTAGAATTGATAAAGGCGAAGAAATTTTAGAAAAAATAAAGGAAATTGCTTTAAAAGAAAATATTAAGCTTGCTAATGTTAACGCACTTGGTGCAACAAATGACTTTACAGTGGGAGTTTATAAAGTAGATGAAAAGAAATACTATTCAAACAGTTTTCAAGGAAACTTTGAAATTGTCTCACTAACTGGTACTATTAATACAATGAACGATGAATTTTATACACATATACACATGAGTGCCGGAAACGACAAAGGAGAAGTTTTTGGTGGACATTTAAATAGAGCAATTGTAAGTGCAACTTGTGAAATGATAATTAATATTATTGATGGCAAAGTTGACAGATTTTACGACGAAGAAATTGGATTGAATTTATTTAAGTTTTAAACTTGTCAATGGGGACGGAGATTTTTGACATAAAAAAAACAACTTACAACCTTATAGTTTGTAAGTTGTTTTTTATGGAGCCTAAACTATACACGTATGAGAAAATTATACTCCCAAGATTGATTAAATCTCTCTGATGAATCAATTATATCATTTTCCTAGATATTTTCAAGGTAGTATAGAAAAAAATGTCAAAATATAGTATAATTTACTTGTAAGAAAATACTATGTGGTGAGGATTAAGATGAAAAAAAACAACATTAATTTTATATTTGGATTATTAGACAGAAAAAAAGTTTTTTTATGCTTGTTTATTGAGGCTTTTTTAGATTTTATTTACTACGTTATTCCTTATACTTTTGCTCTTTTTTTAACAATGCCTTTTACTGTTGAAAAAGCAATAATTGTTGCTTCAATATTTATTGCTTCTAAATCAGTTAGATGTTTTGTATTATATTTAGAAAGAAAAGTTATGGATAATTATTTATATGATTATTCTAATGTTCAATATTTAGAATATTACAAGAAATTAACAAAAGTGCCAGTAGAAACTTTATCTAAGTATCAAACGGGATATTTAGAAAATATAATAGAAAAGATATCTGAATTAGTTAAAAAGATTCTTAGTGCAGAATACATAGGAATATTATTATCTTTTGGATTTTTCTTTTTTACTGTATTTCAACAATCGAAAATTTTATTCTTAGTATCATTAGTATTAAGTATTTTATGTGTTATGATAAGTGTATATATATTAAAAAAATCTAATAAACACGTTGAAGAATTGTATGATAAAGAATATGAGTATTCATCTGTATATCAAGATTTTATTAGTAATATTAGAACTGTCAAAGCATTGAACGATAACAAATATTTTGAAAAAATTGTATCAAAAGAAGGAAAAGAATGTTATAAAAAGCAAAATAAGTATGTTAAATGCTATTCATTAGAAGAACTTATAAGAAATATTTTAATAGTGATACCTTTTGCATTAGCAATTATAAAAGCAGTTGTAGATTTATCTAATGGAATTGATACACTAGGAATAATTACATTTTATATATCTATTTATTTAGAAATGGGATTTATATTTGATGAATTGTCTGGAACAATAGTTAGTGGTTTTGAATTAAAAGCATTAAAGAAAAAATGTGTTCAATTATTTAGTAAATTGGATGAAAGAGAGTTATTAACTAATTTTAATAAAATAGAATTATCAAATATAGATTTAAAATATAAAGAATCTAATTTTAATATTAAAGTTGATAATATGATAATAAAAAACAAAGATAAAATTTCAATAACTGGGAAATCTGGTCAAGGCAAAACATCTATAATAAACTTGATTTTAGGAAATATAACTATCTATAAAGGACAGGCTAAAATAGATGAAAATAATATGAGAGATTATAGACTTGACATAGGTGTTGTAAGTCAAGAAATAGAATTATTTAATATGACTATAAAAGAAAATTTATGTTTAGATAAGAATATTTCAGATGAAAAAATAATAAATTATTTAAAAGAATTAGAACTAGATGAAATTCTAATGTTTGAAGATGGAATATATACAATAGTTGGCGAAAAAGGATTAAAGCTTTCAACTGGACAAAAAAGAAGAATAAATATTTTAAGAAGTTATCTAATGGGAAAAGATGTTTATATTTTAGATGAACCTACATCTAATTTAGATAAACATACGGAAGAAATTGTAGTGGATTTTATATTAAAACACTTTAAAGATAAAACATTAATAATTGCTACACATAATGAAAAAATAAATGAAATATGTAATAAGTTTTATCACTTTGATAATCATAAATTATTATTAAAAGACAATGTTTAGTTGGCATTGTCTTTATCATTTTCAATAGGAATATATTTTTTTAATGTGCTATTTTGCAATTTTAAATATTCAATTTTAGCTCCGATTGCTCGTTCATCTTCAAAATATCCAAGATAATGAAATTTATTTTTTACTTTAATTAAGCATTCAATATTTTCTTCTAATGATTTGGCAATATTCTCTATAATATATTCATCTTTTTTAGACTTTTGTTCTTCTTTGACTTCTGGAATTTTAATCTCATATCCTATAATTAAATTTCTAATATATTCAGATTGAGATAATTTTAATTTTGAAGAATCTCTTTTTAAAATAAATTTTTCATCATCACTTAAAAATACATTAACTTTATTATTTCTTATTCTCATAATTTAAGGTCTCCTTTCTAAAATTTAAGGGTATGGGAATTCCCATAATAGAATTTGTACGGGAGTACAAATTCAGTGCTTGCCAGACAAAATATGTGAGTACGTCCTCACACTTTTTCAGTATAAATTAGTTCTTTTAAGATTATTTCTTCTGCTGTATTTTTATAGTTATTCATTGATTTTATCCATTCAAGTTGGTTAATTTCTTTCCTTTTTTCAGATAGTTTTTCATCTGATTTTTTATAACTTTTCATCAAGTTATTTAATAAATCTTCTGCATCATTACTTACTGAAATAAGATGATTAGTAAGTTCATCTTTCATTAAAAGTGTAGTATAAAGTGCTTTTTTATGTGTTTTTAAATAATCAAGTCTTAACATTCCATACTTATTAATTGCGCCTTTTTTATTATCATTTAAAGTTAAATTTGGTAATTCATAATCACCAGTTTTTGTATATTTTAATTCCATTTTAATCATTTCCTTTCTTATTTGGTTTGTTAGGGTTGTAAGTAACAATTCCATATTTTGTTTCTATATCTTCCATATTTATAATTGATTTTGTTTTTATTTCAGTAGGTGTTATAGGTAATATTCTTATAATTTTTTCATCTTTTTTAGGGATAAATTCTCCAATAATATTACCAGTTTCTTTATCAATATTTTCATAAATTTCATATAATTTTGTTTCATAATACTCATTTAATCTATCTAAATATTCTTGTACTTGTTCGTTAGAAATATTAGGACTACCAATAATAAATTCTTCTTTACCATTTATTTCAACAGGTACTAATACATCTAATATTCCTTTATCTAAAAACTTCATTAAGTTATTTATATAACTCTTTCTAAAATTAATTTT
>CALXVM010000028.1 GCA_944392105.1 uncultured Clostridia bacterium
AACAGACAAATTGAGGGTAAAGACAGAACAAAGAATAAGTCTAGTTATAGAACATTGCCTTTATTTGCTGATATTGCCAATATGCTTTTAGATGTTAAAGAAAAACAAGAATCCTTCAAAAAAGCTTTTGGAAATAGCTATAATAAAAAATATTTGAATTATGTTTTTGTAAAACCTGATGGAAATATAATAAGACCTGACTATGTTACTCAACATTTCAGTCTATTATTAAAGAAAAACAATATGAGGCATATTCGTTTTCATGATTTGAGACATTCTTGTGCTAGTTTACTACTTGCAAAAGGTATTCCTATGAAAGCTATTCAAGAATGGCTAGGTCATTCTAACTTTTCTACCACTGCAAATTTATATGCTCATTTAGATACTAATTCTAAAAAACTTTCTGCAAGTGTTTTGGAAAACACTTTTAAACTTACTGATACGAAAAAAATTGAGGAAAGTAATGCCTCAACTTTTAAAAATAATTAAATTATGGTGTCGATGGTGGGAATCGAACCCACATGGATGTTATCCGCAGGTTTTTGAGACCTGTGCGTCTGCCTATTCCGCCACATCGACATGTTTTATAAAATTGGCGGTTTTACAATTATGTTAGATATTTGTTAGATTTTTAAATACTTTTTTACTCTAGCAAATATCTAAACATTAGTATTTTCAATATATTTAGGATTTGTATATTAAAAAATCCATTTAGATTTTGAGTCTGGTGCGTCTGCCAATTCCGCCACATCGGCTTATCTTATAGAATACTTATATATAATAGCAAAAAATATTATAAATTTCAAGCAAAATTTATAATATTTTAATTTTATTACAAATTTATATACTTTCAAAGGGGAAAAGCATCTTTCAATACTCTCCCATTTGAGTTTAAGGTTTATTGCATGTGCCTAATCGTTTTAGTCAAAGCATAAAATGAAAAAGATAGCACTTATTAATGCTATCCTTCATATTTATTACTTTTTTCTTATTTTAAAGCATCTAATATTGGTGGTAACATTTGTTTCTTTCTTGAAACAACGTTTTCAAGCATTGCTGTGTGGTTTTCTACTGGAACACCAAATGCTTTTTCAACTACTGGCGCATCATTACCTAAAGAAATTATCTTAGAGTTAGAGTTTATAATATCTGTTGCTGCAAATACATAAAAGTCTAAGTTTTCTTTTTCTATATCGTTGTTTATAGCTTGCTCAAAGTATACTTGATTTTTAAATATAGAGTCTAAGTCTGCTGTATTTACTTGAGCAATTCTAAATTTTTTATTATCTTGCTCAAATAATTTTGAGTCTATATTAATTACTTGCTCTGGTGTAAAGTCACTAATGTCTGTACCTGCTTTTAACATATCTACACCATAAACATTTATATCAAGACCTGTTATTTCCTCTAATTTTTTAACAACTTTTTTATCATATTCTGTAGTTGTTGGTGATTTTAAAACTAATGTATCTGACGCAATAGCACTAAGCATTAAAGTAGCTGTCTTTTTGTCTACATCTACATCATTTTCATTATATAATTTATATAATACTGTAGCTGTACATCCAACTGGCTCTGCTCTATAATATAATGGATTTGATACTGAGAAGTTAATGCAGTGGTGGTCTATAACTTTTAATACTTTAGCATTTCCTATATTATCTGCTGATTGAACAGCATCATTATGGTCAACTAAAATAACTTCTTGATTGTCTGGTACTTCTGAAATTAATTCAGGAGCTTCCATTCCTAAATAATCAAGAACGAATTTTGTCTCTTTATTTACTTCTCCTAGTCTTACAGCTTTAGCATTTACGTTTCCTAATTTTTTCTCTAAATTTTCCATTACTAATGAAGACATTATTGAGTCTGTGTCTGGGCTTTTATGTCCAAAAATTAAAACTTTATTTTCCATATTAAATCTCCTTTTACTAATAGATTTATTTTATGTCACTCACAATACCTATTATACCACAAATTGGGTAAATAGTCAATAATTAGTATATACTCTTTCCACCCTGTTAGTTATTCCACATAAAATATCATGTACTATGGTATCGCACTTGCTTGCGACTTCTTCTAAAGTAATATTTTCATTGTCCCAAATTGCTACGTCGTCTCCTACTTTTACATTTGGAACTTTAGAAACATCAACCATAAAATTGTCCATGCATACCACACCTATAATAGGTGCTTTAATTCCATTTATGCACACATATCCTTTGTTTGAAAGCTCTCTTCTTACTCCATCTGCATATCCCATAGGAACTGTTGCAATTTTAGTATATCCTTTTGTTATGTATGTTCGCCCATAGCTTATAGAAGTGTTTTCAGGAACATTTTTTATATATGCTACTTTGCTTAATAGCTTAGTACATGGTTTTAAATCAAGTTTAGTCTGTTCTTTTCCTCTTGATGTATGACCATACATTATAATGCCCGGTCTTACCATATTATAACAAGCGTATGTATAATCTGTAATTCCTGTGCTTGCTAATATATGCCTATATTTAATATCTATATTTTCTTGTGCTAATTTTGTAATTAAACTATCAAATAAACTTATTTGTTTATTTGTATAATCTCTTTCTGCATCTGGTGAAGCCAAGTGACTATAAATACCTTCTATTTCTATATGTTTCAATTCTTTTATGTTCTTTATAACCTCTATATCTTTTTCAAATTCACTACTGTCTGTTGCTATTAATCCTACTCTTCCCATGCCTGTGTCGACTTTTATATGAACCTTCACAATAGTATTTTTCTGCTCAGCGCATTTATTAAGCTTTTCTGCTATACTATATGTAGAAATTCCAGCCGTTAAATTATATTTTACTACGTCTTCCGCTTCGCAATCTAAAATTTCATTAAGTACCATAATTGGCATTTCAAATCCATTATTTCTAAGTTCTATAGCCTCTTTAACCATTGCCACTGCTACATAGTTAATGTTATTATTCTCTAGTACATCTTTTAGTGCAACCGCTCCAAGTCCATAAGCATTAGCCTTAATAACTGGTAAAATATCTACCTTATCTCCTACACATTGTTTTATTTGTTTTAAGTTGTAATCTATTTTATTTAAATCAATTTCTAATCTATTCACGCTCATTTTATCTAAAGTTTCCTCCTCTTATTTATAAGCATCTGCTTTCAGTTTCTTTATTTAGGAAATTTAGATCAGATCTCAATTTCCGCTTTTGAGAAAAAATGATCTGGTCCCAATTTCCTACTTCATTTTTTCTTTCATTTTTAAAAGTGTGTTTAGTGCATCTATTGGTGTTAATTGGTTTAAGTCTATTTTGTCTAATTCGTGTGCTATTTCTGCTAGTTTGTAGTTGTACATGTCAAGCTGACCTGCTGTTTCTTTTTTATTTTCTTTTTCTAATTTCTTTTCATTTAGTACATTTTTTCTTTCTATAGAGCGTAGTATTTCGTTTGCTCTTGTTGTTACTACTTTTGGAACTCCTGCAAGTTTTGCAACGTGTACTCCATAGCTTTCGTCTGTTCCACCTGATACTATTTTTCTTAAAAAGATTATGTCTTCGCCTTTTTCTTTTACTGCTATAGAGTAATTTTTTACTCCTTCTAATTTGTCTTCTAATTGTGTAAGTTCATGGTAGTGTGTTGCAAATAGTGTTTTTGCTCCGCATTTTTCTTTATCTGCTATATATTCTGCAACTGCCCAAGCTATTGAAAGTCCATCATATGTTGAAGTTCCTCTTCCTATTTCGTCTAATATTACTAAGCTGTTTTCTGTTGCTTCTTTTAGTATTGTTGCAACTTCCATCATTTCTACCATAAATGTACTTTGTCCCATGCTTAAGTCGTCTGAAGCTCCTACTCTTGTAAATATTTTATCTACAACGCCTATTCTAGCATGGCTTGCTGGAACAAAGCTTCCGCATTGTGCCATTAGCGTGATTAAAGCTACCTGCCTCATATATGTAGATTTTCCTGCCATGTTAGGTCCTGTTATAATAGATAGTCTATTCTCTCCTTTATCCAAATATGTATCATTTGGCACAAATTCACTGCCACCTATTATTTTTTCTATTACAGGATGTCTTCCGTCTTTTATATCTATAACACCACTATTATCTACTATTGGCATAACATAGTTCATGTCATCTGCAACTGTTGCAAATGATGCTAAAACATCTAATATTGAAATTATATTTGCAGATTTTTGTACTCTTTGTACATTTTTTTCTATCTCGTCTCTTATACCAACAAAAGCATTGTATTCTAGGTTTATTACTTTTTCTTCTGCTCCTAAAATTTCATTTTCTAGTCTTTTTAAATCTTCTGTTATATATCTTTCACAATTTGCAAGGGTTTGCTTTCTTATATATCTATCTGGAACTTGAGATAAGTTAGACTTAGTAACTTCTATAAAATATCCAAATACTTTGTTAAATCCTACTTTTAGTCCTTTTATTCCAGTCTTTTCTCTTTCTTCTGCTTCTAATTTTAATACCCAGTTTTTGCCGTCTGTCGTAGCAGTTTTTAACCTGTCTATTTCTTCATCATAACCTAATTTTATTAATCCACCTTCTTTTACACTTATAGGTGGCTCATCCACAATTGCTTTATCTATAATTTCATATATATCTTGTAGCTCGTCCAATTCTGTATACAAATCCTTTAGCATTTGAGATTTCGCTCTACTTAAAACTGCTTTTATTCCTGGAAGCTGTGCTGTAGAGTTTTTTAAAGATATTAAGTCTCTTCCGTTAGCACTACCATAAGATATTTTGCTTGCTAATCTTTCTATGTCATAAACTTTTTTAAGTGAATCTACTATGTCTCCTCTAAGCATTATATCTTCTTTAAGTTCTTTTACACTCTCTAGCCTTCTATTTATATGACATTCATCTATTAATGGGTCATTTAGCCATCTTCTTAAAAGTCTTCCTCCCATTGATGTTGATGTTTTATCTAAAACCCATAATAAAGTACCTTTTTTGCTTTTATCTCTTAGCTTTTCGGTTATTTCTAAGTTTCTTCTAGCATTTATGTCCAAACTCATATACTTAGATGTATTATATAACAATATTTTATTTAAATACTCTAAGCTATTTTTTTGAGTTTCTATTAAGTATGCAATTAGCCCATTTGCGGCTGTTATTGCTAATATATAATCATCTAGTTTTTCTATTTCTTGGTCATCTTCGTTAACTATTCTGCTTCTTTCTTTTATCTCGTTAACGTTTTGGCTAAATCCGTTTGATTTTGAAATATATGTTTCAAATCTTTCTTTTATTTTTGCAATCTCTTCTGTTGAATTAAACATAAGCTCATTTACAACTATTTCTGATGGAGCATATCTTGAAATTTCGTCCATAAGCATTGCAAAATTGTTTGTGTCACGTATTTGTGTCATCCTAAAATCACCTGTAGATAAGTCACATACACTCATCCCAAAATATATTCCATTTTTATAAATTGACATAATGTAGTTGTTCTTTTTCTCTTCAAGAAGGTTGCTTTCCATTACCGTTCCTGGTGTTACTACTCTTATAACATCTCTTTTTACTATTCCCTTTGCTGTTTTTGGGTCTTCTAACTGCTCACATATAGCCACTTTATAGCCTTTTGCAATTAATCTTGCAATATATACTTCTGCCGCATGGTGTGGAATTCCGCACATTGGAGCTCTTTCTTCTTGACCACAGTCTTTCCCTGTTAGAGTAAGTTCTAGTTCTCTTGACGCAGTTATTGCATCATCAAAAAACATCTCGTAAAAGTCACCTAGTCTATAAAACAAAATACAGTCTTTGTATTCTTCTTTTGTTTTTAAGTAGTTTTGCATCATAGGTGAAAATTTGTCTATATCCTTATCCATTTACAATAGCTCCCTTCAAATACCACATATGTTCTGAAATTATTTTTACATCTAATACTTTACCTATATTTTCTTCTTTTCCTTCAAAAATAACTACTTTATTAGAGTCTGTTCTTCCTGTATATGTATTTTCATTTGTTTTGCTTTTTCCTTCTACAAGCACCTTTTGAATAGTTCCTACATATTCTTTATTTCTCTTTTCTATCTGGCTTTCTACTAATTCTTTTAATCTGTCAAATCTTTTGTGTTTTATATTATCAGGAACTTGATTTTCCATTTTATCTCCCGGAGTTCCTGCTCTTCTTGAATAAATAAACATATAGACTTGCTCAAAATTAACTTTTTTTACAACATCTAAAGTGTCTTCAAAATCCTCGTCTGTTTCTCCTGGGAACCCTACAATAATATCTGTAGATAATGTTAAATTTGGTATATTTTCCTTCATTTTTTCTACTAAATTCAAGTATTGTTCTTTTGAATATTTCCTATTCATTACTTTTAAAACATTTGTGCTTCCAGATTGAAGTGGAAGATGTACAAGTTTACAAACCTTATCACAGTCTCTTATTGCTTCAATAACATCGTCTGTAAAGTCCTTTGGATGAGGAGAGACAAATCTTATTCTTTCTATGCCATCTACTTTGTTTACAGCTCTTAAAAGCGTAGCAAATGAGCTTACACCTTCGTATTTTTCATATTCAATACCTTTCTCATTTTCTACTCTTAAATATGAGTTAACATTTTGACCTAAAAGAGTAATTTCTTTATAGCCTTGTTTCGCTAAGCATCTTACTTCTTCAATTATATCTTTTGGAGCTCTGCTTCTTTCTCTACCTCTTACATATGGTACTATACAGTAACTGCAGAAATTGTTACAACCATTCATTATTGTAACAGATGCTTTTATTTCATCATCTCTTTTTATAGGAAGTCCCTCTATTATTTCGCCATCTATGTCTAATATATCTTCTAATTTTTTATTAGTTGTAATTGCCTTGTACAAATCTTCTGGAAATTTGTGAAGTGTATGTGTACCAAATAATATATCTACAAAAGGATAGCTTTCATGAATTTTATCTGTCATATTTTTTTCTTGCATCATGCAACCACCAATTGCTATAATGCTATTTCTTTTTTCTTTTACTTTTTTAGCTTCTCCAAGCTTGCCGAATAATCTATCTTCTGCATTTTCTCTAATACAACATGTGTTAAATATAATTAAGTCTGCATCGTTCATTTCTGCAACTTTTGTATAACCCATTTGTTCAGCCATCCCGCATAGCTTTTCAGAATCGTTTTCGTTTAGTTGACATCCCATTGTTAATATGTAATATGTGTAATTCTTTCCATCATTTATTTTTGCAACTTTTTTTATATATTCTAGTTGTCTGTTTATTTCTACTTTATTTGCCTCAATATTTTTCACGTTATTCCTCCAAATCTATTTTTCGCTTTTAATACTTATGTATTATAACATATAACTTTACATTTTGTTTAAATTTTTTGCAATTTTTTTATTTTGAAGAATATTTTTGCATAAAATAAAGTGACATGATTTTGTAATTATCACATCACTTTGTATTAATTCTCTGTGCTACTATTTAATGTCACATCATCTGTTGTTTCTGCTTTTGTTGATGAACACTATTTTGCTTGCCAATTATAT
>CALXVM010000029.1 GCA_944392105.1 uncultured Clostridia bacterium
TGTGCACAGTAGTTTTACTTATATTGCTTTCTGCATCTTTTAATATTTCATCTTTTAGCCCAAGTTTTTTACTAATTGCAAAGGCATTACTTTTGCCAGGTATTCCAATAAGTAATTTATATGTAGGTTTTAAGTTGGCTACATCAAAGTCACAACTTGCGTTTTTAAATCCTGGTGTTACTAAAGCATAGTTTTTTAGCTCTGGATAGTGGGTTGTTGCCAATATTATAGAACTTTTATTGTACAAATAATTTAAAGTACTTATAGCTAAGCTAGCTCCTTCTATAGGGTCTGTACCAGAGCCAAGCTCATCTAATAAAACTAAACTATTATTGTCAGCTAAATTGGTTATATTTATTATGGTTGTCATGTGTGAAGAAAATGTACTTAAAGATGCTTGAATACTTTGCTCGTCACCAATATCTATAAAGATATTACTAAAAACACATATACTTGTCCCAGAAGCACTTAATGGATAAATTCCTGAATATGCCATTAAAAGATTTAGTCCGACTGTTTTTAAAGTGGCTGTTTTACCACCTGTATTGGGTCCTGTTATAACTAAACAAGAAAAGTCTTTGCCAATTTCAACATCAATTGGGACTACAGCTTTTTTATCTATTAATGGATGTCTTACTTTAACAAACTTAATGTATTTTTCTGTATTTAGTATAGGTTCGCTACCTTCTGTTTCAGAAGAGTAAGAGGCTTTAGCAAATATTAAATCTAAATTACCAATTGTGTCTATATTGCTTGCTAGGTTATCAATAATTGGAAAAAGAGAAACAGTTAATTCTTTTAAAATATTATTAATTTCTTTTTCTTCATCAATTTTTATATTTTGAATTTCATTGTTCATTTCAAAAGTAGAAATCGGCTCTATATAAAGAGTAGACCCGCTTGCAGATATGTCATGTACTAAGCCTTTTACTTCATTTCTATATTCTTCTTTTATAGGCACAACATATCTACCATCTCTAATGGTAATAATAGAGTCCATCATAAATTTAGATTTAGAATGTACTAAATCTAATAATTTATCTTTTAAGCGTTGCTCCAAAACATATCGTTTCTTTCTTAAACTACTTAAAGTAGGAGAGGCATTGTCTGCAATTGTATTTTCATCTACTATTTTGCTTGTAATGTTTGTAACAATGTTGTTATTAACATATAAAGATGAAAACATATCTTCTAAATAAGGAAAAGAATTGGTGCCATTAGAAGTATTGGAACTGAAATATTCTTTCAACTCGCAAGAGAGCATTAGAATTTTTGATATATCTAATAAAGCTTTACAAGATAAATTTATACCGCTTTTTATAATTTTAAAATATTGTTCTATTTCATTAATTTCACATAATGGTATATTTCCGAAAGCTATTTTCATATTTATAGCTTCTGTAGTTAAATTTAATAATTTTTTAACTTCTTCAAAAGAAAATGATGGTGTCATTTCAAAAAGTTTTTTCTTACCAATATAAGTTTTACAATACTTTTCTAAAGAATTTATAATTTTGTTATATTCTAGCTGTAATAATTCTTTGCTTGCATTATAAGATTCTTTGATATTTGTATTTAAAATAGTATTCTCTGTAGTATTCATAAATTTTAGTCCTTTCAAATTAATTCCATATTATTATAGCATAAAAATTAACTTTTAAAAAGAAAAATAGGATAGCATAAGTGCAATATTACAGAAATATTACAAGCATATTATTTTTATATTACAGAGACAAAAATTATGTTGTTTTTATAATTTTTTTGTTGTAAAATTAATTTATAAAGTTGTATATTGTCAAATTTAAGGAGGAATATAAAATGGCAAAGAACCCAATGCAAAGAAGAGCAAATACTTCATTTATTTTAGGAATTTTAATTACATTACTATTAACAGGTATTGTAATTGTTTTTTTGGTAATGCAGTTATTAAAATCTAAGGAAACTATACAAACATATGAGGCTAATAAAGTAGAAGTTTTAGCCTTAAATACAAGAGTAAATTCAGGACAAACTATAACAGAGGACATGATAGACTATATTGAGGTAGACAAAAATACAGTACCTGAAAATGCTTTTAATGATATGGATATATTAACTAACTATTCATTAGAGGATGCAAATGGTAATCCTATTAGAACTAATGAGTTTGGAGATCTTTATGTTTCAATAGCTCAAACAAATGCATCTGGACAAACTACAAATAGTGTATATGTAATTACTACAGAAGATGGAGAAAAATATTATAGATACGCTAATCCAGAAACTGCATATAATGCTTCACAAGTAAAGCAGACATCTACTGGTTATGCTGTAACAACTGCTAATGGAGACGTTCCAGTAACAGAAATAGACGGAATGTATTATGCACAACATCAAGAAGTACAAAATGAAGAAAAGGTAGAATATCCATTATCTCAAGTTCCTATTGTAGCAAAAGTTACTATGGCTCCAAATACAGTTTTAACAAATACTTTAGTTGCAAAATCTACAGAAAGAGTAACAGCAGACTTAAGAAGACAAGAATATAGCGTAATATTAATAACTTCACAAATTGCAACGGGTGATTATATAGATATAAGGCTAAGAATGCCAGATGGAACAGACTACATAGTTGCATCTCATAAAGAAGTTGAAATACCAGTTATAGGAGAGATGGACTCACCAAATACTATTTCTATACAAGTTACAGAAGATGAGATTGTAACAATAAGCAATGCTATAGTAGAGTCATATATGATGCCAGGCTCTATGCTATATGCTACTAGATATGTAGAACCAGGACTACAAGAGGAAGCAACACCAACATATTTACCATCACAAAAAGTTAAAACTTTAATAGATCAAAACCCAAATGTTACAGAAGTTGCTAAGAGAGAATTAAATAACAGATATACAAACGGAACAAACAGAAATAACATTAATGATGTATTAAATCAACATGCAGAAGATGCAGCAGATAATGTAACAGACAGAACAGAGGAAGAAATTACATTAATTCAAGATGAAAGACAACAATACCTAGATTCTTTAGCAGGATAATTTAAAGGAGGAAATTATGAGAAAAATAGGGTTTATAGGAGCCTATGATAAAACAGACTTAATTCTATATTTAGCTAGAATATTATCAGCTTCTGGCAAAAAAATACTTTTTATAGATTCTACAATAACTCAAAAAGCTAAATATGTAGTACCAGAAATAAGCCCTGTTAAATCATATGTTACAAATTTTGAAAATATAGATGTGGCAGTAGGTTTTGAGGATTACTTTGGTATAAAAGAATATTTGGGAATGCCATCACATGCAGACTTAGGATATGACTATGCATTCCTAGATATAGATGATGCTCAAAAGTTAGAGAACTTTCAAATAGACCCAAATGATGTAAACTATTTTGTTACTTCATTTGACTTATACTCATTAAAAAGAGGATTAGAAGTTTTAAGTAATTTAAAAGATAAACTAAAATTAACAAAAGTGTTGTTTACAAGGGAAGCATTACAAGAAGAAGATGACTATTTAAACTTCTTATCTATGGGGTATAAAATAGAATGGTCTGATGACATAGTTTACTTCCCATTAGAAGTAGGGGACCAAAGTGTAACTATTGAGAACCAAAGAGTTTCAAGGATAAAATATAAAAAATTAAGTCTACAATATAGAGACAATTTATTATATATGTTAGAACAAATTGTAGGAGACAAAGAGTATTCTACAGTAAAAAAAGTATATAAACAATTAGAAAGAGGATTTTAATATGGCTATTGTAACATTTTATCGCAGAGGCAAAAAAGAAACAGGACAAACTTTATCACTAGCTGCTATAGCTACAAATATGGCTATAGAACATAATTACAAAATACTTATAGTAGATACTGCATTTCAATACAAAATTTTGGAAGAATGCTTTTGGCCTATTCAAAAAGAGGCTCCAGTTATTAACCCTAATGAGAAAGGTGCAAATGAAGCTATTGAGTCTGGAATAGAAGGATTAACTAAGGTTATTTCAAGTAATAAAACTACCCCAGAAATAGTTAGGAATTATTGCAAAACTATTTTAAGAGAAAGATTGGACTTCCTTCAAGCACCATTAACAACAGAGTATAAAGATTATGCTGATGTAGCACCAAAATATATAGATGTTTTAAATGCTGCAAATAGGTATTATGATTATATTTTTGTTGACTTATATAAAGACTTACCAAATGATGTTAAAGAAGGTATTTTACAAATTTCTGATATAATTGTATATAACATATTACAGAATTTTGACAGCATAAATGACTTTTTAGATTTAAGGTCAAGCAATGATTTCTTTAAAAGAAGAAATGTAATGATTTTACTAGGAAGATGTGACTTAGATTCAAAATATAATGCTAAAAATGTTACAAGATATTTAAAAGAAAGAAATCAAGTTTCTTGTGTACCATATAATACATTATTTTTTGAAGCTTGTTCGGAAAATAAGCTAATAGAGTTTTTACTAAAATTTAGAAAACTAACAGATGATCTTGACAGAAATGCAGTCTTTATGAAAACAGTAGAGCAGACTGTTGTAGCAATAATAGATAAACTACACGAAGTACAAATGAGAGCATAGCCTTTTAGGAAGGAGACTTAAAAGATGGTTAACATACTTTTAATTATTATAATTCTTTTAGTTGCGGCTTTTCTAATTATAAGATTTATTAATAAGAGAAAAAATGAACAAGTAGAAGAAGAAGTGCAAGTAGATGATAAAACTTATACATTAGAAAAAATGACCGCTTTTATTAAGAAAAGATTAGACGAAATTACAAAGGTAAACTTGTATGATATCGGTCTTTCAGAAGAAGAATTAAAAAGAAGAAAAAATAAAAAATATGAATTGAAAAAAGCTTTAAAAGGTTGTACATATGGAGATGTTAACGATAAAAAATACGTTAAAGAGTTAATTTTCGATTTGTTATATAAAGAATATGGGGTAGATGAGACAAATGTTTCAAAAGCTATTCCTTTTGACGTGCCATCTTTGTTAACTTCTCAAGATAAATTTGAAATAATTTTGTATATGTACAAAAACGAGTTTGGTTATGAAGCTATGGCAAAAATTATAGAAAAATATAAACTAGATGACTTAAAATATGTTGCTGGCGAAACTAAACCATCATATGTTATTACACCAGAAGAAATAGATGATATATACGAAAAGGAAAACTTTGTATTAACATTTACAGATAAATTAAATATAGTAGTTCAAAGAATATACCAACATTATAAAGGATACAGTAGTATAGACGAAATAAGAGATATGAACATAGATGGTATCTCAGGTGGTGTATCTGGACTTCCAGAATCATTTATGAGCCAAGTTGCACAAACAGATGGAGATTATTTGAGCCAAATTGTAGAGCATAAAGTTCCACGTGCTTGTGATAGTATTTGGATAATGTTCCATGGTAAATCAATACGTTTAGCATTTTTATCATTTGGAACAGAAGCAGAATTAAAGAGAGTATGTCAAAATATTTATAAATATAATAACCCAGGTCAGTTATCTGATACAAACGGTTATAAAATTAACGAAATGAAGGATGGTTCTCGTGTCGTTGTTGTTAGACCAAGTATGTCTGAAACATGGGCATTCTTCGTAAGAAAGTTCGACGTAAAACGTGCTACTCTAGAACAAATAGTACTTTTCCCAGGAAAAGAAGAAGCTATAGATTTACTAAAATTCTTAGTAAAAGGTGCAAGAATTGTTTCTCTAACAGGAGAGCAAGGATGCCGGAAAGACAACAATGCTTATGGCTATGATTGAAAATATATATGAAACTATGAACCTTCGTATTACAGAAACTGCATTCGAGCTTCACTTAAGAAAAATTTATCCAACAAGAAATATTCTTTCAATGCGTGAGACAGAAACAGTTTCAGGTCAAGAGTGTTTGGACGTTCAAAAGAAAACTGACGGTTCTGTTAACATCATCGGTGAGGTTGCAACAGACCCCGTAGCATCTTGGATGATACAAGCAGCCCAAGTAGCATCTAAATTTACTTTATTTACTCACCACGC
>CALXVM010000030.1 GCA_944392105.1 uncultured Clostridia bacterium
TATACATCTTTTAAATAATTTTTTTAGTTTAATAGAATAATAACTTACAATTGATAACAAAATGGTGCTAATTCTTCAGTGCCTATATCGTTAAGCGTTGCTTTTGCCTTTTGGTCTGGCATACCAAATCTTTGACTTAAATATCTAAGTGATGCAGCAAGCTCTCCGTCTGGTCCACCATATTGAGATATTATAAATTTTGCAAGTTTAGCATTTGGATTTTTTATATTTATTGGATATTGTAAAACTTTATTATAAGTCCACATATTAGCAAACGTCTCCTTCCCATGGCCAAGGCTCTTCTAGCCATCTCCATTTATTGCATGGATAATATATAGAAAGCGGACCATATACTTTTTGATATTTGTCTTTTAAATCTTTTAATTGTTTGCAATATTCTTTGTGTAAGCAAATAGCTTTTTTATCATCTGGATGTGTGTTTAAATATTCAGATATATCAACTATTGCGAAGCTTAAGCATCTTATATTTTTTAGCATTTCACATCTTGTTTCATCTTTGCATTCGCAACTACAGTTACAATTACAGCAATTTTGACTATTATCATTTAACATTTCTGTATTATATCCAAATGCTGCATTTATACCTTGAGGAGTTTCAAATTTACATTCACCTTTCATAAATTCTTGGTTATTGCAACCACAATTTCTATCTTCCATTATGAATTACACCCCTCTCCTATTTCATTTGATTTTTTCAAATAATTAATTTCTTCTATGCTTTGACATGGTGCATATGGGCTAACTAGTTCTGGAAAAATTGTTCCCATTTTTAATCCACAGCATGGTGTAAAAGTTTTGTTCATAGTTTGTATTGGAACATAACTTTGTGCAAGCATTGGGTTTGCTGGAAAAACTGATGGTTCTTCGTCAAATCCGCATTCACATTCATTTTGCATATTCATTCTAATATTACTTGCAAACTGAGCTGTTGTTCCAGTTTCATTACATATTGTTTCAATTACTTTTGGGTTATAATTGTTTTGGCAACAACATCTTCTGTATCTATTATACATTTTAATTTCCTCCTTATTATGTTTTATATTACATAATATGATAAAAAATAAAAAAATGTGAAAAAGGATTTACCTCAGGTATTACCTGAAGCAAATCCTTTATTACCTAAAGCAAATCCTTTCTTGTATATTTATAGTGCACTTACTATATGTTTAACATATATATTCTTGTTCTTATATCTAAATTATGTAAATAGAAAAAGAATAACTGTTGCCAAATAATATGTAACAGTTATTCTTTTTGATAAATCTATTTTAGAAATCTAAATTTACAATACTATACTTTTAAAATTCCACCTATAGTTTTATTTAAGTCTGTTCTTGCACCAGATAATATTGATGCTCCACCAGCTATTACTACTAGGTCTCCTTTATTAATTAAGCCTTCTTCTTTAGCTTTTTTTACACCTGCTTCTATCATTTTGTCAATGCTTTCGTCTTTATCTACTAATATAGCTGATGTATTCCATATTAGAGATAATTCTCTACATAATTGTTCGTTTGCTGTAATAGCATAAATTGGGCATTGTGGACCAAAACCAGCTATTCTTTTTGCAGTTCTTCCTGTATCTGTGTATGCAAATATTGCTTTTGCTTTTAAATCCATTGCAGTTGTGCAAGTTGCATAGTTTAAATTATATTCGCTATCTTCATTTTCAATTACATGGTCTCTATTTTTAAATCTCTTCCAATATTTTATAGTTCCTTCAACAGCTTGTGCAATTTTATCCATTGTTTCTACACATTTTACAGGATATTTTCCAGATGCTGTTTCTCCTGATAGCATTATTGCTGTAGTCATATCATAAACAGCATTTGCTACGTCACTTACTTCTGCTCTTGTTGGTCTTGGATTACTTGTCATAGACTCAAGCATTTGTGTTGCAGTAACAACTGGTTTTCCAGCTTTTATACATTTTTGTATAAATTCTTTTTGTCTAATTGGAACTTCTTCCATTGGTATTTCAACACCTAAGTCTCCTCTTGCAACCATTATTCCGTCAGATACTTCTAAAATTTTATCAAAGTTTTCTATACCTTCTCTATTTTCTATTTTAGAAATTATTTTTATATTTTCTCCGCCATTGTCTACTAATACTTTTCTTATATTAATAACATCTTCTGGCTTTCTTATAAATGATGCTGCAACATAGTCAAATCCTACTTTTGCACCAAATGTTAAATCTTCTATGTCTTTTTCTGTTAAACTAGGTAAATTAATTTTTGAACCTGGTATATTCATACTCTTTCTATTTGTAAGCTTTCCACCTACAATAACTTCACAAACTATATCTTCTCCATCTATAGCTTTAACTACAGTTTCTATTGTACCATCATTTATTAATATAGTTGTTCCTACTGAAACTTCGTTATATAGATTTTTATAAGATACAGAAATTCTTTCTTTATCTCCTTCTATCTCTTCGTTTACTAGTCTAAACGTATCCCCAGGTTTTAATTCTATTCCATTAGGATCTGCAAATTTTCCTATTCTTATTTCAGGTCCTTTTGTGTCTAATAATAAAGCTACTGGTTTTCCTAATTTTGCTCTTACTTTCTTTATAGTTTCTATTCTATCTTTTTGGTCTTCATAGTTACCATGTGAAAAATTAATTCTTGCAACATTCATTCCTGCTTTCATTAATTCTTCTAACATTTGTGGATCATCTACTGCTGGTCCTATTGTACATATAATTTTTGTTTTTCTCATAAAAAATTCCCCCTATAATTAATCTGTTATCCACTTTACTAAATTTAAGTTTGCGGAATCTAGTATCATTTCATGTTTTGGCATTGCTCTAAATGTATATCCATAATTTCCGCCATTTACAAGGTTTATTTTGGCAATATATGTATATTCATTTTTACTTTCATCTTCTTCTATAAGTTTCATAGGAATAATACTTATATCATCAACAACACCATTCTCTTGTATTCTTCCATAATATGTTTGAACTTCTATATTGTTTACAGAAATATTTGGTAATTTAACTTTACATTTTACTTCTATATTATTTCCTGCATCCATAGTTATATTGTCCAAATTACTTTTATCTTGTGTTATTTTTATTTTATTCCAACTATTATACAAATCGTTCTTCCATTTATCAAATTGAGCAACTTGATCTAAGTCTTGATAATATTTATTATATAGATTTGCAAGTGGCATATAGAATTTCTCTGTATATTCTAATACCATTCTTGATGTACTAAATCTACCTCCTGTTGAGATAATAGATTCTTTCATCATTTCAATCCATTTTTTAGATATTCCATTTTCGTCTTTGTCATAATATATTGGTATTATTTTATTCTCTAGTGTATTATACATACTCTCGCTGTCTGCTATATCTTGTTCTTCATAATTTTTATACTCTGCATTTGTTCCTATTATCCAGCCATTTTTCATGTTGTATCCTTCTGCCCACCAGCCATCTAATACACTAAAGTTTAAAACTCCATTTACAGAAGCTTTTTGTCCACTTGTTCCAGATGCCTCCATAGGTCTTCTTGGTGTGTTTAGCCATACATCTACACCACTTATTAAATATCTTGACATAGCTATGTTGTAATTTTCTAATAAGAATATTTTTCCTTTAAATTGTGGTTTCATAGATATTTCATGTATGTATTTTATTAAGTCTTGACCTTCTTTATCTGCTGGATGTGCCTTTCCTGCAAATATTATTTGAATTGGCTTATTTGCGTTATTAAATATTTGTGTTATTCTTTCCAAATCTTTAAATATTAATGTAGCTCTTTTATAAGTAGCAAATCTTCTAGAGAAACCAATAGTTAAAGCTTCAGGATTTAGTCCTGAAAGTATTTGCATGATATCATTATAATGGTATCCACATCTTCTTAACCTTTGTATAGTACTTGCTTTTACAAGGTCTATTAACTTTTGCTTTCTAGATTTATGTGCTTCCCATAAGTCTCTATCAGGCACTTCTTTAATACCATTCCATACGTCATTGCTGTATATACTGTCTTGCCAAAATGGTATCAGATATTTATTATACAACTTTTTTAAGTTTGGTGCAAGCCATGTACATGTATGAATTCCATTTGTTACATAATCTATTGGAGATTCATTAGCTGCAATATTAGGCCAAACATCTGAAAATAGTTCTCTAGAAACTGCTCCATGTAATTTACTAACACCATTTTTCTTGCCAGCTATTTTTAGAGCTAGGATTCCCATATTAAATCCACTGCTTTGAGTTTCTTCTGGTTTCATTCCTAATTCAAAAAATTCCTGTTTAGTTATTCCAAGTTTATCCCAGTATCCATTAAAATATTTTTCTACAAGGTCTAATGGAAATATATCATTTCCTGCTGGGACTGGTGTATGTGTTGTAAATACTGTTTTAGAAGATACAATATCTCTTGCAATATTAAATGAAATTTTCTTTTCTTTCATTAAACTATATATAAGCTCTAATGTTAAAAATGCAGAATGCCCTTCGTTCATGTGGTAAACTGTTGGTTTTAGTCCCAATGTGCGTAATAAGTTTGCTCCACCCATACCTAAAACAATTTCTTGCATTATACGTGTTTCTTGGTCTCCGCCATATAAAGTACTTGTTATATCTCTATACTCTTCTATATTTTCTTCTATGTCTGAGTCTAATAAATATAACTCTACTCTTCCAACATTTATTTTCCAAGCTTTTAGGTATAATTTCTTTTTAGGAAGACTTATTGCAACTAAAAAGTCTTTTCCTTCATAGTCTGTTACAGGTGTGATTGGTAATGTATCTATGTCTATGCTATGATATTCTGTTTCTTGAATTCCATGACCATTTATAGTTTGGTGAAAATATCCATTTTTGTATAGCAAACCTACTGCAACTAATGGCACACCTAAGTCACTTGCAGATTTTAAATGGTCTCCTGAAAGTATTCCTAAGCCACCAGAATATATAGGTAAGATTTGGTCTAAACCATATTCTGCTGAAAAATATGCTATTAAATCTTTTGAATTGTTTGGATATTTTTTAGAAAAATATGTACTCTTGCTTTTCATATAGTTTTCATAGTTTTCTACTACATCATCATATTGACTTAAAAATTCTTCGTTTTTACATACAGCTTCTAGTTTTTCTTGTGTTACTAATTTTAAAAATTTTACTGGATTTTTTTCAATTCTTTCCCATAAATCAATATCTATAATTTTGAACAAACGTAAAAATTCAGTGTTCCAAGACCACCAAAGATTATAGCTTATCTCTTGTAGTTTATTTATTCTTTTTGGTAATTGTGGATTTACAATTATTTTATTAAAAACGTACATTAAATTTTCCTCCTTAGTTTGTTTATATCTCACTTTTATATTATCTATTAAGTTCGAAGTTTTGTCAATTGATTTTATCTTGAATTATTAAAATATTTATACCATTTTAATCTTTACTAAATACCACTTTATATTTTTCATATTCTTTACATAAATTTATAAGCTATAGCAATTCCTAAGCCAGAATTTCCTTTTTCTTTGTTTGTTTTTAAATTCACAAGCCCTCCTTTTAGAACGTTTGTTCGTTATGTGCTCTAAAAATAAAACAAGTCTAAGCTTGTTTTATTGGTGCCAACGAAGTAGTTATCTACAACTCTTTAGCTCTCTTGACGATTGATACAAATATCAATCAACTAGCATATAGATTACCAGATTATTGGATAAAAATCAAGTGTTTTAACAAAATACTTTTTACGAAAATTTGTTTCTTTTATGTTGATTTATTATAAAATATATGTTATACTAGCTGACATAGGAAATGATGATAAGCAGATGTGGTTTTGCCACCAATTATACGAATTATCGTAGGAGAGGTGGTGATGTTTATGGTTAAAGTGATACTATTTTTTATAATATCCCTAATGTTATCTTTAACATTAAACGTTGCCTTGACAGCAGTTCTGTATAAGAACTGGGTTGATAAGCAACTACATAA
>CALXVM010000031.1 GCA_944392105.1 uncultured Clostridia bacterium
CCTTATGATTATTTTATCATAAGGAGGTATTTTTTCATATACCTTTTCAAATTACACAAAATTTTGTACAGTCCCAAATGCATATTAAATCATATATTAACCTACCAATGTACATATGTATGTTGGTAGGTTTTTTCTTTCAAAACTCTACACATTTGGAAAAAATTATGTTATACTAAATAATGTATATTAATTAAGAAGGGAGAATATGGCTACAAATAGAAAAGCCATATAAGAAACAAATGGGATTTTTTGATAAGTTAAAACAAGGTTTAAGTAAAACAAAACAATCATTTAATGATAAAGTAAATAATGTATTTAGTACATTTAGAAAAGTAGACGAAGATTTATTAGAGGAGCTAGAAGAAGCTTTAATAATGTCAGATGTGGGTGTAGAAACATCAACTAAAATAATTAGTAAATTGAGAGATAGAATAAAAAAACAGAACATAAAAGAAGCAGAAGAGGTAAAACAAGCATTAAGAGAAGAAATAAAAAATATTTTTGATGAGGAGGATAATTCATTACATTTAGATACAAAACCATCTGTTATATTAGTTGTTGGAGTAAATGGAGTTGGAAAAACTACTTCAATAGGTAAAATTGCAAATAGACTAAAACAAGATGGTAAAAAAGTTGTAATTGCAGCAGCAGATACATTTAGAGCAGCAGCAGTAGAACAACTTGAAATTTGGGCTAATAGAGCAGGTTGCCCAATAGTAAAAAAAGAAGAGGGAGCAGACCCAGCTTCTGTAGTGTATGATGCTATAAGAAAAACAAAGGAAGAAAATGCAGATGTTTTAATATGTGACACAGCAGGAAGACTTCACAATAAAAAATACTTGATGGATGAGCTTGAAAAAATAAAAAGAGTTATAGATAAAGAACTTCCAGATGCATCAAAAGAAATTTTGCTAGTATTAGATGCTACAACAGGTCAAAATGCAATATTACAAGTTCAAGCTTTTAAAGAAACAGTAGATATTACAGGACTAGTGCTTACTAAATTAGATGGAACAGCAAAAGGTGGAGTTGTAATAGGAATTACAAACGAAAATCACATGCCTGTTAAATTTATAGGTGTGGGAGAGCAAATAGATGACATGGAAGTGTTTAACAGCGAAGATTTTGTTAAAGCAATTATAGAGTAAAAGAAAGGAGTTTTTATGAGTAGTAAAGATTCTAATGCAAATAATCAAGACAAGCAGGATAATGTAAACAATAAAGAAAATGTAAATATGCAAGAGAATATTGGAAAAATTACTAATGAAGAAAAAATACAAGATAATAAAAAAGATAATAAAGCAGCAAACAAAACAATGCAAGCAGAAAAGCCTAAAAAGAAAAAAAGTAGAATGTATCTTGTATTATTGTTTTTATTATTAACTGCACTTGTAATGTATGTAATTTATAGAGGAAATTACTTAGAAATATTAGAGCTAGGAGAAAATTATTTACCAATATTTTGGAGAAATATTGCATATACATCTATTACATTTATTACAAATTTTTTAGTTTTATTTATTCTAATTTACTTTACTAATAGAAAAATAAAAAAAGGCTTACAACCATTTTTTGAAGAAGAAAAAAGAAAAATGCCAAAGATTTTAAACAAGTCCTTAGCATTTGTATTAGCTATTATAGTAAGTGGTTTAACAACATCAGTTTTATTAGATAAAGTAATGTTATGCTTTAACAGTGCAGGTTTTGGAATAAATGACCCAATTATGAATTATGACATTGGGTATTTTGTGTTCCAAAAACCATTTATAGAGTTTATTTTAATATATGCTATGGGAATAGTTGTTGGATTAACTATATATGCAGCACTTTACTACATTATTGCAATAAATCACTATTTTGATGGTGTAAATAGAGAGACATTAAGAAAAAGTCCTTTAATAAAACAAGCTTTAGTTAATTTAAGAGTACTTGCAGTACTTCTTGGAATATCTATTATTATATGGACACAAAATATTGGTACACAAAAATTCATGACTTTAGAACAAGACAGTATGGCATATTCTTTATATGGGGCTGGAGTTGCAGATACTACAATACAATTATGGGGATATAGAATATTAGCAGTAGTATTAATTGTATCTATTTTTATAGCTGTAAAATACATAAATTTAAAACAAACTAAAAAAATATTTTTATCATTAATGGTAGTTCCTGTATATATGATAGCAATGTTTTTAGTTTTGTTTGGATTTCAAGTTTTCTTCGTTAATTCAAATGAACTTGATAAGGAGAAGTCTAATATAGCGGCTAATATAGATTACACAAAACAAGCATATAATATAAATGTAGAAGAAGTTAACCTAACGGATGAGGGAACTTTAACAAAATCAGATATAACAAGCAACAGCGAGCTTTTAGATAATATTGCTTTAGTAAATAGTGATATAGTATTACAAGATTTAAATGCATTACAAACAAATAAAGGATATTATGCATATAGAAATACTCAAATTGCTCAAAAGACAATAAATGGAGAAAAACAACTAGTATATATTTCTCCAAGAGAAATTGTAAGTAGTGAAGGTACTTACAACAACAAAACTTATGAATATACACATGGTTTCGGTGCAATTGTAACATCTGCGACAGATATAGACGAAAAAGGAAACTTAGTTAATTTACAAAAAGGATTTAATAATGAAGACAATGTATTAGGAATTTCAGAACCAAGAATTTATTTTGGAACTCAAACAAATGATACTGTTGTTACAAATAGTAAAACTAAAAAAGAATTTGACTACCCTATAACAGATAAAGGAAGTACTAAAAATGCAGAAAATACTTATGACGGAGATGCAGGTTTAAAACTTGGATTTTTGGATAGATTAATATTAGCAATAAAAGAAAAAGACTTAAAATTAGCTTTTTCAAGTGATGTTACAGACGAGAGTAAAATATTAATAAATAGAAATATAACAGAAAGAGCTAAAACTTTACTTCCAGACTTAATTTATGATGAAAATCCATATATGATAGTTGATCAAAATGGAAAATTAATATGGGTGTTAGATGCATATACAACTTCAAATAACTATCCATATTCACAAAAAACAACAATAGAAACATCAGACGGAAGAAGAGAAGTAAATTATATAAGAAACTCTGTAAAAGTATTAATAGATGCATATGATGGAACTATTAAATTTTATATTACAGACAAAACTGACCCAATAGCAATGGCATATTACAATTTGTATAATGAATTATTTGTAGACAAAGATACACAAATACCAGAATATATAAGTAACCAATTTATATATCCAAAATTTTTATATAAAATACAAGCAGAATTAATTACAAGATACCATGATGTACAACCAGATGTATTATATAGAAATGACGATGTTTGGAGTATTGCAACAAATAATATTAGCAAAGTATCTACCAAAACAGGCACAGAAATTGAGCCATATTATACAATGGTCCAAACCGTAGAAGCATCAGAGCCAGAACTTGGATTAGTTATACCATATACACCATATAATAAACAAAATATGTTAGCATATATGGTAGGAACATATGAAAATGGAGAACCACAACTAAAAATATATAAATATCCATCAGATAGTAATGTTTTAGGACCAATGCAATTAAACACTCAATTAGAACAAGACGAAAGAATTGCAAGTGAGTTAGAAAGCTTAAATACTACAGGAACTAAAATAACGAAATATTTAATTGCTATTCCAATAGATAATAAAATATTGTATATAGAGCCAATATATCAACAATACATAAACGAAGAAGACTCTGTACCCACTTTAAAAAGAGTAATTGCAGCATCTGGAAATAAAGTAGCTATTGGAAATACTTTAGAAGAAGCCTTAACAAACCTAGTCTCACAATATGCAGTAGATATAGAAGTAGAAAATACAGACAATATAGATGACTTAATAGATGCAATAATAAGAGCTAATGACAACTTAAAAGACTCTAGCCAGAATGGTGATTGGACCATGATGGGAAAAGACATGGATAAATTGCAGACATTAATAGACCAATTAAACGAATTGGTAGAAGAGCAAAAACAAGAAGAACAAGAAAATGGAGAAAATAATACTATTAATGACTTAGATAACAATTTATATAATGGCATTAGTACTGATAGCATAAACGCTATAATTGAAGGAAGCAATATTATAGAATAATAGATAATATAAATATCTATAGAAATAAATAATAAAAACAGGTTGTATATTTACGCAACCTGTTTTTACTTTAATATGTAAAAAATGTATAGAAATAAAATTTATAAATATAAAATTATTAAAAAATGTTTTTAGTATAATTTTATAAAAAAAATCCACTCTAATATTGGGTGGATTTTAATGTTTAAAAGAAACAAAGTCGAAAAACTTTTGTTAGAAAATATAGATAAACTAAACAAATCATTGCAAAGAAATAATTTCTTAGACTTAGTAGAACTTTTAGGAGATAGAAAGAAGCTTTTTATAAGAAATTTTACTAGTGGTATATTTAAAGGAATTGGAATAGGCATAGGTGTTACACTAATAACAGCTATTTTATTAATATTACTACAAAAAATTGTTGCACTAAATATTCCTGTAATAGGTGAATTTATAGCAGATATTGTAGACATTGTACAAAGCAGTAGGTAAATTTAGTCAAAAATTTTTTAATCTTTAAGCTCTACTACAGTAACACCTAAGTCACCTTCTCCATAAGCACCAATTCTATAACTTTTAACATAGTGATTAGTTTTTAAATAGTTATGGATTCCATGCATTAATTTTCCGGTACCTTTTCCATGAACGATGCGCACAGATGGTATTCCAGATAATACGCAGTTGTCTAAGTATTTATCTATTATTTGAGTTGATTCTTCAACAGTTAAGCCAATTACATTTATCTCGGTAGTAGCATGTTTTGCTTTAAAGTCGTCTGCTTTTTTAAAACTTACTTTAGAGTTTTTTAAATTATTTTCTAACACATTTTTTGAGCTATGTTTATTTTTACTAATATTATTACAGTTTCCTGAGGCTGAATTAATAGGGTCACTATTCTCAAAAATTTGCAAATTGTTTACTTTTATATTCATTTTAGCATTTCCTATTTGTACTAAAACTTCTCCAGAGCGATTTGGTAAGCTTTGGACAATTCCTTCTTTTTGAAGCGGAATTATAAAGACATGCATGCCAATTTTTACTTTTTCAGGTGATAAAGTTTTATTGTTAATATTATCTTGAGAGTTATTGCCAGATGAAGAATTATCGTTAAAAGAATAAGAATTTTCTAATTTGTTGTTTAGTTTATTTCTTAAAGCGTTGGCTTCTTTTAGGTTTACGTCTTTATTGTCTAGCATTTTATTTAATTCTTTTATTATTTCGTTAGCTTCTTCTTTAGCAGAAAGGATAATGTTTCTAGCTTTTAGTTTAGCATCTTCAACTAGTTTGGAATGGTCATAATCTAATTTATTTTTTTCATTTTCAAGAGATTTTCTTAAGTCTTGTACTTGTTTTAAGTTTTTATCTATTTCAATTTTTTCATTTTCTATTTGCAATTTATTGTCATATATATTTTTAAGCAAATCTTCAATGTGCACAGTAGTTTTACTTATATTGCTTTCTGCATCTTTTAATATTTCATCTTTTAGCCCAAGTTTTTTACTAATT